>CAYQRF010000011.1:0-35509 GCA_964419775.1 uncultured Rikenellaceae bacterium | reverse complement strand
GCTGAATATTATGCAAAAAATGGATGTACTTTTTGCTTAAGTTGACGCGTATGCCCCTGGGGGGTGGGGGGGTAGAACGACAAGGAGATGGAAAATATCCCAACTAACAAAAAGATGTGTACAAAGTGTCATCCCGAGTGAGCGAAGCGAAACGAAGGGATCTTATTCCCTGAATACAGCCTTCCTTCTCTTCATCACCCCTTTCACCACAAGATAAACCACAAAGATAATTCCCAGTACTATCAGGATTTTGTCAACATAAGGGAATATCTTATCCTTCAGGTCGTAGATATAATACCCGATAACAGCGAGTATGATGTTCCATATTCCGGCTCCTGCAGTGGTGTAGATTATAAAATCTTTAATGTTCATGTTTGCCAGTCCTGCCGGAATGGATATCAACTGCCTGACTGCCGGTACAAGCCTGCCTATGAATGTTGAGGACTTGCCGTTTCTTATAAAATACTCCTCAGCATGGACCACCTGGTCCTTTGAAAGGAGCAACACCTTTCCGAGGTTCGAATCGGCAAACTTGTAAACAAGCGGCCGGCCCAGATACTTTGCAAGGTAATAGTTGATAATTGCCCCGATGAGAGCGCCGCCTGTCCCGGCAAGTACAACCAGGAACACATTCAGGTCACCTTCCGCAGCCTTGTAAGCCGCAAAGGGTATTATAACCTCCGAGGGAAAAGGGATGAATGAACTCTCTATTGTCATCAGAAACGCAACTGTAAAATAGTTCAGATTGGCCATGTACCAATCCACCACGGTTTGTATCAACTCCATCATCTTACTTTGAAATCAATAATTATTACGTTCACTGAAAGCGGTTCCGATACAGTATCTATCCTCCTTCCGGATAAAGTAACCGGTGTTGTGGCTGGTTTTATATGTTCCTGTCCTGCCACAGAATTGAAATCCTCCCTGGCATCAGATTTAAGTGTTTGTTGTACAGCGGTTTTAGTATATGGAAGTCTTCCGAGAGCCAGTCTTACCGGAACCTGTTTTTCGGTGGAATTGACCAGTTTGATGTACAGTTTTCCGTTCTTCCTGTCGACGGAACTGCTTGCAAAGATGCCGTTCTGTCCGGTCAGCGCCTTTCCTCCCGACAGGGCTGCCACAATATTAGTGCCGCTGTAGTTGGAGAATATCTTCTGAACATAGTAGTTGGGGCTTCCGATCGTACGGAGGTTGTCGAACCAGATCAGGTCGGGGCGCCATTGCCAGGCCTCGGTGTGGGCGAGAAGCGGGGCATATGATGCCATATGAACCACGTCGGCGTTGCGTTCGAGCCCGGTCATGAAGGCAGCCTCACAGAGCGCGCTCCACCATGAATTTCTCGATTCTGCCTCTGTCCCCTCTTTTCCGTGTGCTGCATACTCGCCGGCAAAAACCTTTATTCCTTTTCTATCATATTTGTCATACCGTGTTGCATTTTCAAGAAACCATTCGGGCGGCATATAATAATGCTCGTCGATAAGGTCGGGCGAAAGCTTTCGAAGTTCACTCCAGCCATACTCAAACATCCTTCCTGCCGACGAAGGGCCGGAACCTGAAACAATCTTTATCTCAGGATGAATTTCTTTAAGAACTTTTTCAAACACCCTGTATCGTTCGATATATTGTTCATCCCATTGCTCATTTCCTATTCCCAGATACTTCATGTTGAATTTTCCGGGATGCCCCATCTCAGCCCTTAACCCGCCCCATTTAGTTGAAGCATCGCCATTGGCAAATTCAATAAGATCAAGCGCATCCTGGATATAGGTGTCCAGCTCCTCAAGCGGAACCACTTCGGCTGCATTGAACTGGCACGACATCCCGCAGTTCAGAATAGGAAGAGGTTCTGCTCCCATATCCTCGGCCAGAAGGAAATACTCATAGAAACCAAGTCCGAACGACTGGAAATAATCGGGAGCCTGGCGGTTCCTGATCTCAACATTCCAGCGGTTCATTATCAGCTTCCTGTCCTCAACGGGACCGACTGTAGTTTTCCACTGGTAACGGTTCTCCAGGGTTCTGCCTTCAACGATGCACCCGCCGGGGAACCTCACGAAACCCGGTTTCAGGTCGGCTATCATCTGCACGATATCCTTGCGGAGTCCGTTCTCACGTCCTTTCCACGTATCGGCCGGAAATAAGGAAACCATATCAATGTCGATGCTTCCGGTACCAGAGAGGGTAACTCTCATTTGAGCCTTCGGCTCGGTTGCGGATGCAGTGAGTGATCCCCTGTGCTTCATCCATGTCCCCGTAAAACCAGAGACACTGGTACTTCCGATAACCTCTCCGGAGGGAGTTATCAGTTCGACGGTCATCTTTATATCTGATCCATTATGAAGGCGTGCCCTGACTGAGAAGTTATACTTTTCGTCCTTTCTGATACCCATTCCGCGAAAACCCTCATTCGTCAGCCCGAACGATCCGGCTGCAGGATCGATATATACACTCACAAAATGAGGATTACCGGGATTCGATGGAGAATAGAAACCGGGTACAATCCTTCCTGTTCCGTTCTGTTTTGTCGATTGCCTCCATCCGGTCAGGGGCAGTTCAAACTCAAATGACCGGTTCTTAACCAGTTCGGCATAGATACCGCCATCGGCAGCAAAATTTATATCCTCGAAAAACACACCCCACATTGTGGGCTGAATCTCAGCTCCCGGTTTGTCGGCCTGAATGGAGATTTCGAGTGGTTCCTGAGTTAATCCAATTTCGGATGTAACAAAGAACAACATCAACAGTAAGGAAAGTATCTTTTTCATCATTTATTAATTTTAATGACCCCCTTTCCCGTCCCGCAAAGCGGGAAGCTTCCAGCTCCTGCCCCCCTGGGGGAATCCCGATAATTATCGGGAGGGAAGGGGGTATTAGTAAAAGAAATGAAATATTCCAAAGTTTGCTAACAACCAATTTAATTGTGATCCCTAACCGAGGCTAAAATAACATATTTAAGCTTTGAACAGGTCATTTAAAGCATGAAATTACCAAAACCGCTACAGTGGTATAATGTAAATAACCCCCGGTGCCGAAAACCGCGACTGCTTGTTATCTGTGGACATTCCCGGTATGGAAAAACCGCGGCAGCGGTTTAACGAAGAAACCGCGACTGCGGTTTAATGTGAATAACCGCCGGCCCCGAAAACCGCGACTGCTGGTTATCTGTGGACATTCCCGGTATGGAAAAACCGCGGCAGCGGTTTAACGAAGAAACCGCGACTGCGGTTTAATGTGAATAACCGCCGGTGCAACCGGCGGCTATGGGCCGCCCCCCGACGTAAAACCCTGAAAGGGTTTAATATATCAGGAAATGTTTAAGAATACATGAAGAACCTGTCCCGTAATAAATCAAAATTATCATCTTCAGTCGTAAAACGGGATATTTTTTCTTCCTTTACGGGAAAATCAGAATTTTCCCGATTAAATAAAAACAACGAAATGGAGGTTACCAGGATTTTTGATATTCTCTCCCGATATGAAGAGAAATTCCACAAGGACGATGCTCTGTGCTTCAAGCATAACGGGCAATGGATAAAATACAGTTCGCAGCAATACATTGATTATTCGGTCAACTTCTTTTATGGCCTTTATGAACTCGGTTTCAGGAAAGGCGATAAGATCGTTTCAATTTCGAACAGCCGTCCGGAATGGAATTTCATCGATGTAGGGATGACAATGCTGGGGGTGGTTCATGTTCCGGTATTTACATCGCTCAAACCATCAGAATATGAATTCATTCAGCAGAACTGCGGTGCCAGGATGGTGATTGTTTCCGACAAAAAACTATTCAAATGCGTTAGTCCCGCTCTTGAAGACTACGTAAAAGAGGGCAGGCTTTTCACATTCGATGAAGTGGAGGGTGCGCGCTTCTGGCTTGAGATAGTCAGAAAGGGTGAATCGTGTCCTGAAAACAGGAGAAGGGAGGCTGATTCGATAAGGGATCAGATCACCCCTGACGATATTGCAACGCTTATCTACACATCAGGCACAACAGGTTCTCCAAAGGGTGTGATGCTTTCTCACAGGAACCTTGTTTCCAACTTTATATCGGCCTCAAAGGTGTTCGACCTCAAGCCAAGCGACAAATACCTGAGCATATTGCCTTTATGCCACGTCGGCGGACGGCTTGGCAATTATCAGACCCAGTACTGCGGCACTGGCATCTACTACGCGGAGAACATGGGAACGATTGCAGCAAACATGGCAGAAGTGAAACCCGACGGTTTTGATGCAGTGCCCCGTATTATTGAAAAGTTTTACGATGTAATCATTTCAAAGGGGAAAAAGCTTACAGGGTTCAAAAAGGCAGTATTCTTCTGGGCAGTGAATCTCGGTACAAAATACAATCCATTTGGCGAAAACGGCCCCATATATGAAGTCAAACTTGCAATCGCCGACCGCCTGGTATTCAGCAAATGGCGTCAGGCACTTGGCGGAAATGTAAGGATAGTGGGATGCGGCGGCGCCAGCCTCCAGTCGAGGCTTGAAAGGATTTTCTGGGCCGCAGGCATCAGGATCTTCAACATGTATGGTCTTACGGAAACGTCTCCGATTATTACAATCAACCGTAATGAAAAGGGCAAAGTCAGGCTTGGTTCGGTAGGTATGACAATCGAAGGAGTTGAGGTGAAGATAGCCGACGACGGAGAGATACTCTGCAAGGGCCCGAACGTGATGACAGGTTATTACAATGACCCTGAGATGACGAGCTCGGCTTTTGATGAGGATGGCTGGTTCCGTACCGGTGATGTGGGACGAATTGAAGACGGGAAGTTCCTGATGGTCACTGACAGGAAGAAGGAAATATTCAAGCTCTCGAACGGCAAGTTCGTGGCGCCTCAGCTGATTGAAAACCTGTTCAAGGAATCTCTTTTGATCGACCAGGTAATGGTTGTCGGGGAACATGAAAAATTTGCTAGTGCTATTATCTCACCCAATTTCAAGTATTTTGAAGAGTGGAGAAAAGAGAAAAGGCTGCTATGGACCGATCCGACAGACCTGATCAGGCATCCTGAAATAACAAATGCATTCACCAGCGAAATCGAATCGGTAAACAAGCGGCTCAATCCGACTGAAAGGATCAGCCGTTTCAGACTGGTGCCTGACGAATGGAGCCCCGCCACCGGGGAATTATCACCAACACTCAAACTCAAACGTCAGTTTATTTCGAACAAGTACCGGGAGATCCTCGATCAGATCTATTTGAAGTAGGCCCGGCGCTATATCACTCAGAAAGATAAATGAAGATCTCCAGGGTAACAGACCGGAAGACCAGAAAGGATTTTCTGAAGGTTCCGAAAAGGCTTTACAAAGATGATGAGGTTTGGGTATGCCCGCTCGACAACGATATAGAAGCCGTTTTTGATCCGTTGAAGAATCCCTATTTCGGCCACGGTGAGGCTGAAAGATGGATTCTGTACGATGACAAAAACAATCCGGCAGGCAGGGTAGCAGCCTTTTACGACACAAACCTGTGCAACACCTGGGAACAACCTACGGGGAGCATGGGTTTTTTCGAATGCATAAACAACAGGGATTCAGCTTTCCTGCTGTTTGACACCGCCAGAGAATGGCTGAAATCAAAGGGCATGGAGGCCATGGACGGCCCGATTAATTTCGGAGAGAATGATAAATACTGGGGATTGCTGGTGAATGGCTTTACTCATCCCTCCTTCGACATAGCATATAATCCGCCATATTACCAGGATCTCTTCGAATCGTACGGGTTTCAGACCTATTATAATATGGAGGGATTTCATCTCGATATAACCAAACCGCTCCCTGAACGTTTCATGAAGATTGCCGGATGGGTGGCAGCAAAACCCGGTTACGAGTTCCGACATTTCAAATGGAAGGAACAGGACAAATTTGCAATCGATTTTGCTAAAGTATTCAATGAGACCTGGCCTACATTCAGGACAAATTTCGAACCTCTGGAGGATAAATATATAAAAGGAGTCCTGAAAAAGGCAAAACCTATTATTGACGAGGAATTTATCTGGCTGGCCTATTTCAACGGTGAGCCAATTGGCATATATCTGATGTTCCCCGATTTCAACCAGATACTCAAGCACCTGAATGGCCGGCTCGACCTGCCCGGCATAATTAAGTTTCTTTACCTGAAGAAACGAAAGACCATAACGAGGGCAAGAGGCGTGCTGATGGGTGTTGTACCAAGATACCAGGGACTGGGGATAGAATCAGCTTTCATCCTGAATCTCAGGAAAGCATTCGACAGGAAACCCCATTACACTGAAATTGAATTCTCGTGGGTCGGAGATTTTAATCCGAAAATGAGGAAAATATTCATATCCGTCGGGAGCGATGCTGTAAAAAACTATAAGACATACAGGTATCTTTTCGACCGGACGAAGGAATTTAAAAGACACCCTATACCGGATTTTAAAAACTGATAAAGATGGAATATGATGTAATAGTAATTGGAGCCGGACTTGGAGGCCTTACTGCCGGTGCAAAGCTGGCCAGGGAAGGGAGGAAAGTCCTGGTAATTGAACAGCACAGTGTACCCGGCGGGTGCGCGACAAACTTTACCCGCGGAAGTTATACCCTCGAAGTGGGTTTGCATGAGATGAACGGGCCCTCCCCTGCCGATATGAAAACAAGGGTCTTCAATGATCTGGAGGTCACCGGAAACGTAGAATTCCTGAAAGTTCCCGAGTTCTACCATTTCACCAACGGGCGGCATGCAATTACTATTCCCCACGACCCTGACTTAGCCATAGAAGTCCTGAAAAATGAATTTCCCGGCGAGACTTCCGGCATACAGGCCTACTTTGAACAGATACTAAATCCAAAAAGAAAATCTTCCGTTCCGGGCCAGGAAAAGGAAAAAAGCATTGGCGAATTCCTCGACTCAATTATAGGCGATGAAGATCTCAAACTGGTGCTTCTTGGCAATCTGGGGTATTTTCATGATGATCCCTATTCTCTGTCGTTAACCTATTATTCGGTGGCACAGGGAAGCTATTACAAGGGAGGAGGAAGCTTTATCAGGGGAGGATCGCAGAAGCTTTCCGATTATCTTGCCGGTTATATAAGGAGCCATGGCGGAGAGGTACTGTTAAACCATCTGGTCACAGGTCTGATACCTGAGGGCAGACGGCTTTCCGGAGTTAATTTCAGGAAGAAGACAGGCTCCTCATCAACGACAATTACTGCATATTCTGATGAGATAATAGCCAATATGTCAATGCCCGGCCTGAGGGAATTGCTGCCCGGAGAGGATGCCCTGAGAATTTCGGATGCTATCAGGGGGCAGAGGCCTGGGGCATCGCTGCTGACAATTTATTTTGGTTTCAAAAAATCCCTTAAGGAATCAGGGTTCCGGTTTTACTCAACATTTGTATACGACAGTTCTGTCAGGTCGCAGTCAGATATCCTTAAGAACAACAGGAGTGATTTTGAACACAGAAGCTTCGCTTTCGTGGATTACGGTCAGGTAGACTCACAACTGGCCCCGGAAGGCAAAAGCGTCGGAGCCGTCTGTTGCATTGATTATACAGCCGACTGGGAGAAGCTCTCCAAAGAAGAATACAAAAGGAAGAAAGAGGAAGCAGCCCAGATATTCATCCGCAGGCTTGAGAACCTCATACCGGGTTTTTCAAGCTGTTTGGAGTATTATGAAGTCGGTACACCTTTGACTGTGAAGAGGTACACTCTTAATCCGGAAGGTGCTGTCTACGGATTTGCCCAGGAGCCTTCCAGGCCTGCAGTGAACTATGCGGGGATTTTTGACAATCTGCACTTTGCATCAGCATGGGGAAGCCTGGGCGGAGGATATTCAGGAACTATCTTAAGCGGATACCTTTGCGCTGTAAGTCTTCTTAGAAAGAAATAGATCCCGGAATCATCTATTTCTGTGATCCGATCCTTTTGATCCTTCTTCCCACAGGCTGATCAATCGTGATGGGAACCTGCTCCTCTATTGTATTTGCAGAATCGAGTTGCAGGGCTCTGACATCCGAAATGCATATAAGCCTTGAAAAGCTGTGAAGAGTCAGAGTCATTGTATCGATGTTTGAAAGCTTATAGTCGCGGGGCATTACCCTGTCAATCAGAACGAACTTGAAATCTGCAGGTATCATGTGTTTCCTGAGTGAGTCATAACTGCTTTCCAGCGTTATTTCTCCCGATGCGGTGAGATCTTCAAGAACTTCCCTGAAATAGAGATTGATCCTGGGTTCCACCTTAAACCCGATGTGGAAGTCAACCCGGATCAGTATCCCGGGGATTATCTGGTTTACCTGGTATTCCATTCTGTCGGGTTCATCAACCTTGTCAACGTGAATCAACCAGTATGTATCTGCCCTCTTCGGCTGCTTAAGGAAAATTGAATGCATCACTTTCGATTCTACCTGATCGATCCTGTTGGCCTTTATTACATATACGAGGTTTGTTGCAGTCTTCGGAACTGACTCATCATTTGCCAGATCCCTGAACATATCGATGTATTTGTTAAGGTTTGTAAAGGTCACATAACGGTTCTTAAGCTTCCTTCCGAAATACCATCCGTACATTATGACAAAGAACAGCGAGGCGGCCAGGATTGTAAACCATCCCCCGTTTGCAAATTTGTGAAGGTTGGCGATGAGGAAGCTGCTCTCTATTGTGAGGTAAACCATCAATAGAAGAAGTATCAGCCTGTGATTCACTCCTTTCTGGAACAGATAGAAGGCAAGCAGGAAGGTCGTGATCATCTCGGTGATGTTGATTGCCAGTCCGTAAGCGGCACTCATGTTATCTGACCTCTGGAAGGCGATTACCACCACCGAACTTGCTATCCAAAGGAACCAGTTCACAACCGGCAGATACACCTGTCCTTTGATCTTTGTAGGATTCAGAACATTAAGCTTTGGCCAGAAGTTCAATGAGATAGCCTCGCTTACAAGGGTGAATGAGCCGCTTATTATAGCCTGGCTGGCGATTATGGCGGCCGCTGTAGCCAGAAGGATCCCGGGCAGCAGAAGCCACCGCGGCATTATCTCAAAAAACGGATTGACGTCCGATCCCTGGCTGTAATTCATTATCAGCCATGCGCCCTGCCCGAAATAATTAAGCAGGAGGCATAGTTTTACATAGATCCACGACACCCTTATGTTTGCTCTTCCGCAATGGCCCAGGTCGGCGTAAAGTGCTTCGGCGCCCGTGGTGCTGAGGAACACTGCTCCCAGCAATATAAATCCCCCGGGATATTCCGAAAGAAACCGGAAGGCATAAACCGGATTGACGGCCTCAAGTATGAAGGGATGGTGTATCAGCTGGGATACTCCGAGAGTACCGAGCATGAAAAACCAGATCCCCATTACAGGGCCGAAGTATGATCCCACGAAATTTGTTCCGAACTGCTGGATGAAAAACAGCGCCGCCAGTATTACAATCACTATCGGAACCACGGGGATATCCATCTTGAACATGCGTAATCCCTCCACGGCTGATGTAACTGTTATTGATGGAGTGATGACTCCGTCGGCAAGCAGTGCCGCCCCTCCAACCATGGTCACGATGGCAGCCCATGATGATTTCTTTCTTAACAGGGCAAAAAGCGCAAAGATGCCTCCCTCCCCGTTATTATCGGCCCTGAGAACTATAATCACATACTTTATTGTGGTCGACAGGGTGATGGTCCAGAAGATGCAGGAAAGCGACCCGTAAACAAGCAATTCGGAGAAGTTATCCCTTCCTCCGATCAGGATTGCCCTCATGGTGTACAGAGGACTTGTGCCCAGGTCACCGAACACAATCCCCATCGTGACAATAACCCCTAAGAAAGAGAGCTTTTTTATATCCGGGCGATTACCCGCGCTGTTCATTTTATTAAAGAATCAGTTTTTGGATCGTGTCAGTCAGGCCGGCAAAATTAATAATTCTTAAATTTAGGCATTCTTTATACAGGATATTTTTATGTTGAGAAAAATATTGGTCATTATCTGCCTCACACCGGCCGCACTCTTTCTTTCAGCACAGGAAGACAGTGTAAGTGTCAGGAAGCTCTCATTGCTTTTCATCGGCGACATTATGGGGCACGACGAACAGATTGCCTCAGCCTGGAACAGCGAAACCAGAAACTATGAATACGATGAAGTGTTCCGCTATGTCAGGGATGAGATTTCTGAAGCCGATATTGCTGTTGCAAACCTGGAGGTCACTCTTGGCGGCAGTCCATACAAGGGATATCCGGCCTTCAGTTCTCCGGCATCCCTTGCCTCAGCCTGCAGGAATGCCGGGATCGATGTGCTGGCCACTGCCAATAATCACTCGGTCGACAGGGGTAAGAAAGGGATCCTGAATACTATCAGGAGGCTTGACAGCCTTGGGATCAGGCATACCGGAACATTTGCCGATTCAATCTCCAGGGACACTCTCAGCCCTATGATAATTGAAAGGAACGGAATTTCCATAGCACTGCTTAACTATACCTATGGGACCAACGGACTTAAGGTTCCTTCCCCGACTATTGTGAACATGCTCGATACAAATCTGATAGCTTCCGACATCGAAAAGGCAAAGGCTCTGAAACCCGATGTTATCATCCCCTTTGTTCACTGGGGAATCGAATACGACACACTTCCTTCTGCAGAACAGACAAGGCTGGCCACATTCTTTTTCAATAAGGGTGCCAATCTGGTAATTGGCTCACATCCGCATGTGCTTCAGCAGATGGAATGGACTCCAGCCGACACATGCAGTAACGAAAGGATAGTGGTCTGGTCACTTGGTAATTATGTATCGAACCAGCGAACAATCCGCAGGGACGGAGGAGCGATGGTGAGGATTGAACTCGAAAAGAATGACAGCCTGACTAAAGTTTCACGGGCGGGATACTATCTTACCTGGGTCCATACTCCTGTGGAGGAGGGAAAAAGAAGATTCTACGTCCTTCCCTGTTCAGTATTTGAGAACAAACCCGAACACTTCAGCAGACCATCGGATTACCAGAAGATGAAGCTTTTCATCCGGAACTCCAGAAACCTTCTGAACTCAGGGAATTCCGGGATAAAGGAGATAATACACTCAGGAGAGGGTTGGATATATTGAATAAATTCATATCATTGCAGGTGTTGGCAGGGATCTCCGGAAAATCATAATTAACCACTTTATGGAAAACTCCATAGCGCTACTATCCGCAACAGCAGTATCACTGGGCTTTATCCATACCATACTGGGGCCCGATCATTACCTGCCCTTCATTGTGCTTAGCGAGGCAAGAAAATGGAATCTCCGGAAAACAATGCTGATCACTTTCCTTTGCGGCCTGGGACATGTACTCAGTTCGGTTTTACTCGGTTTTGCCGGAATTGCAGTTGGCCTGTCGGTCAACCGGCTTGTTTCGGTTGAATCATTCAGGGGAAATATTGCCGCCTGGCTGTTCATCGCTTTCGGACTTGTGTACATGATAATCAGCATAAGAAACCTGTACAGAAAGAGGAAGCACACTCATCCGCATTTTCACCACGACAGCGGGAGCCATGTCCACGAACACAGCCACGTCTCGGAACACACCCACATCCACGAGACCGATAAAGCCCGTACCACACCATGGATCCTGTTCCTGATCTTTGTCTTCGGACCCTGCGAACCGCTTATCCCGGTGCTCATGTACCCGGCTGCGGAAAACAATATACACGGCACCATCATTGTTGCACTTCTTTTCTCAATAGTAACCATTGCCACCATGATGGGAGTCGTACTTGCCTTCAAACTGGGCTTCAGCAAGATAAACCTGAAACCGGTAGAAAAGTACAGCAACGTAATCGCCGGGGCAATGATCTTTCTCTCAGGAGTAGCCATAAGGTTTCTGGGGCTTTAGTAAATGGGGCCAGAGCGCAGGGCTCAGGGCGCAGGGCAGGAAGGCATTAAGGCATCAGGGCATTAAGGCATTAAGGCGTTAAGGCGTTAAGGAAGAGAACTGGAAGCATACACAGTATGTCTTGCGTCTTGCGTCTTGCGTCTTGCGTCTTGTATCTTGCGTCTTGTGTCATTTATATCCATGGCGTGAGTTGAGTGATTTATTTGTATTTAATTATTAGCTTTGCAAAAACTGATATCCCTGATGAGTTACGATTACAATACACAACGGAAAAGAATGGCACTGCCCGAATACGGCAGGAATGTCCAGAAAATGGTGGATCACATTAAAACCCTACAGGACAGGGATGAACGGAACCGTGCAGCAAAGACAATAATTCAGATAATGGGGAATCTGAATCCCCAGATCCGTGATATAGGCGACTTCAAGCATAAATTATGGGATCATCTGGCAATAATTGCCGATTTCAACCTCGACATCGATTCGCCATTCCCTCCTCCCGAGCGCGAGAAATTAGTTGCTAAACCCAATGAGGTTCCCTATCGTCAGGGTGACATAAGGTTTCTTCACTACGGAAGAATAATAGAGCTGATGATTGGTGCGGCTGTCCATCTCGACGAAGGCAAAGAGAAGGAGTATTTCACCAATCTGATAGTGAATCAGATGAAGAAATCCTACATCACATGGAACAGGAGCCAGGTAAGTGATGAAGTAATCTTCAATGATCTGAAACTGCTGTCGCGCGGAAGGCTTAAGATAACAGAAGGCATAAAGATACTTGAGGTCAAGGATCTGATACCCCCCGTCAAGAAGAAGCCTCAGCAGGGCAGGCCTCAGGGGAGACAACAGAACAAGCCTTTCAACAAGAAGAAAGTATATAATCGCCATTAATGGGTAGTTTTATTGTTGAGGGAGGCAGACCGCTCCGGGGCGAGATTGTACCGCAAGGTGCAAAAAATGAAGCCCTGCAGGTAATATGCGCCACTCTCATCACTCCCGAAAAAGTTACAATTTCCAACATCCCCGATATAAGCGACGTCAACAGGCTGATCGAGCTGATCAGCTGTCTGGGCGTGCAGATTACAAGGGAGTCAGGTTCATCCATGAGCTTTGAAGCTATTGACATCGACCTTGATTATCTTCAGACTCAGCAATTCAGAACCCAGAGTTCAAGCATAAGAGGTTCAATAATGATAGTGGGCCCTTTGCTTGCCCGTTTCGGGCGTGCCTTTATTCCCAAACCAGGGGGCGACAAGATAGGGCGCCGAAGGGTTGACACCCATTTTACAGGATTCTCCAAACTTGGGGCAAAGTTCGAATTCGATACCACCGATCCTTTCTACCGTGTTGAAGCCAATTCACTGACAGGAGCTTACATCCATCTTGATGAAGCGTCGGTGACAGGTACTGCAAATATTATTATGGCCGCAGTACTTGCCCGGGGAAGAACGACAATCTACAATGCCGCCTGTGAACCCTATGTCCAGCAGTTGTGCAGAATGCTGGTCTCAATGGGTGCAAGGATAGAGGGTATCGGGTCTAACCTTCTTCATATCGACGGTACATCACGGCTTGGAGGCTGCCGCCATACCATTCTGCCCGACATGATCGAAATAGGGTCGTTCATAGGGCTGGCAGCCATGACCGGATCGGAGATCACAATAAAGGATGTCTCTTATGAGAACCTCGGGATCATACCCGACTCGTTCCGCAGGCTTGGAATAAATATTGAACGCATCGCCGACGACATATTCATCCCCAGGCACGATCACTATGAGATTGAGACCTTTATCGATGGTTCGATAATGACGATAGCGGATGCCATCTGGCCGGGCCTGACTCCCGACCTCCTCAGCGTTTTCCTTGTAACTGCCACCCAGGCAAAGGGAGCCGTGCTAATTCACCAGAAGATGTTTGAAAGCCGCCTTTTCTTCGTCGACAAACTCATTGACATGGGCGCACAGATAATTCTGTGCGATCCGCACCGGGCGACTGTGATAGGAATGGACAAAATGATAAAACTCAGGGGAACGACAATGTCGTCGCCCGACATCAGGGCTGGAGTGGCCTTGCTTATAGCAGCACTTTCGGCTGAGGGAAAAAGCGTGATACACAATATTGAACAGATCGACAGGGGCTACCAGCAGATAGATACCCGCCTGAATGCCCTGGGGGCATCAATCACCAGAATTTAATAATTAGCTGATTTTCATTCCCCCCAAAAAAAGTTTTCAAAATAATTCATCATAAACCGGTGGGGGTTTTGTTTCTGTCAAATTGTCAAATAACGGACGTTGGCAGATATTTTGCTGACACAAGGTATAACTCAGAAATTATAATTAGTAATGGTCAAGAAGAAATTTTTCTCCACAGGCGGGAACAAGGAAAAAAATAACACCGAAACAACTGAGAACAAAGATAATACCACGGCTCAGGATACTGAAGAGACCGATCATGCAGAGGTGACTTCCGGCAGCGAGTCGGAAGCAGTTCAGGCTGAACCGGCTGCCGGGGTGAAAGAGGAAGCTGACAAAAATAAGGATGAACAGAGGGTTATACTGGAAAAACTGGCAGAGATGCAGGACAAATACCTGAGGCTGTCAGCCGAATTTGACAATTACAGAAAACGTACCCTGAAGGAAAAGATGGATATCTCTAAATACGGAGGGGAAGAGGTACTGAAAGACATTCTGCCGGTGATTGACGATTTCGACAGGGCTCTGAAACATATGGAATCGTCGGAGAACTGCGAGGGTATTAAGGAAGGTGTAATGCTGATTTACAATAAATTAATTGAGTATCTGAAACGTAACGGGGTCAGCGAGATACCGGCCATTAATGAGGCCTTCAACGTGGATCTTCACGATGCCACAGCCAGAATTCAGGTGCAGGAAGAGGCAAAGAAGGGTAAGGTGGTGGAAGTCCTGCTGAAAGGCTATTACCTTAAGGATAAGATTTTAAGACATTCAAAGGTTGTAATAGGAGACTAAAAAGAAGAAACAAACGCGCGGGATGGAAAAAAGAGATTATTATGAGGTGCTTGGCGTGTCGAAGGAAGCGACTAAGGAGGAGATAAAGAAAGCATACCGGAAACAGGCATTAAAGTATCATCCCGACAAGAATCCAGGAGACAAGGCTGCCGAGGAGAAATTCAAGGAAGCCGCATCTGCATATGAGGTTCTTAGTAATGATGAGAAGCGTGCAAGGTATGACCGTTTCGGTCATGCCGGTGTGGGCAGCGCAGCCGGAAACGGCTTTGGAGGCGCGGGCATGACAATGGAGGATATCTTCTCGTCGTTCGGAGACATATTCGGTGATGCCTTCGGCGGTTTTGCCGGATTCGGAGGCTCGCGAAGAAGCGGAGGAAGAAGAGTAAACAAGGGAAGCAACCTTAGGGTGAAGGTAAAACTCGACCTTCAGGAGATATCGGGAGGAGTTGAGAAAAAGATCAAGGTAAACAAGTATGTAAGCTGCAGTTCATGCGACGGAACAGGCGCTGCTGACGCAAACAGCATGACAACATGCCCGACCTGCCGCGGATCGGGGCATGTAACCCGCATAGCCAATACCCTGTTGGGGCAGATGCAGACAACTTCAGTTTGTCCGTCGTGCAATGGTGAGGGAAAAACAATTACAAAAAAGTGCCCTGCCTGCTACGGCGAGGGTATAGTCCAGAAAGAAGAAATTATTAAAATCAATATTCCGGCCGGCGTTGCCAGAGGGATGCAGATGAATGTCGAGGGCAAGGGCAATGCAGCACGGCGCGGAGGAATCAACGGCGACCTGCTTGTTGTTATCGACGAGGAAGAACACCCCGATCTTATCAGGGAGGGCAACGACCTTATCTACAATCTTTTCATAAGCATCCCCGATTCAATTCTGGGAACCAATGTGGAAGTGCCGACCGTCGAAAACAAGGTGAAAATAAGGATAGAGCCAGGCACCCAGCCCGGGAAGATACTCCGGCTAAGGGGAAAGGGACTGCCCGAAGTAAACGGTTACGGCAGGGGCGACCTTCTTGTAAACGTCAATGTGTGGATCCCGAAAAGTATTTCAAAGGAAGAGTCAAAGATTATTGAGAAGTTTAAGGACAGTGAATCATTCACTCCAAAGCCCGACAAGGACGACAAAGGCTTTTTTGAAAGAATGAGAGGTTATTTTCAGTAGCCTTTACCTGAGCCCCTCCCACAGGCCATAGCCATTCATCTCCGTTCCCGTTACCAGCGGGTGATTCAGTTTTTTTGATGAATCATTATATGCATTCGGTTGAAATCGCTCCAGTTCTTCAGAGTTTTCTATATTTACATCTCTTTTTTATCCATACACCTTATAGAGATGGCACTCTTTGAAGCAAGAAACATCACAAAACAGTTCGGATCATTGTATGCACTTAACAATGTAAGCATTTCCGTTCCCAAACAATCAATCTTCGGACTGCTTGGGCCGAACGGAGCCGGAAAAACAACACTGATAAGGATTATCAACCAGATCACGGGACCCGATTCAGGCGAACTCTTCCTGAACGGACAAAAGCTTAAGCCGGAGGATGTAACCTCCATAGGTTACCTCCCGGAAGAGAGAGGATTGTACAAAAAAATGAAGGTTGGGGAACAGGCCCTCTATTTTGCCCGCCTGAAAGGACTTTCAAAGGCGGAAGCCATGAGGAGGCTCAAATACTGGTTCCAGAAGCTCGACATGATCGACTGGTGGGGAAAGAAAGTGGAGGAACTTTCGAAAGGAATGCAGCAGAAGGTGCAGTTCGTAACCACGGTACTTCATGAACCCCGTCTGCTGATCTTTGATGAACCTTTTTCGGGGTTCGACCCGGTAAACACCAATGTTATAAAGAACGAGATCCTTTTCCTGAGGGAAAGAGGCGCCACCGTAATCCTGTCGACACACAGCATGGGATCGGTTGAGGAACTCTGCGACAACATAGCGCTGATCAACAAGGCAAAGACAATACTCGAAGGGAAGGTCGATGATATCAGAATGCAGTGGGCTGGCGACGAATACGAAATAGTTTTTGAAGGGGACGTAACATTGCCGGGAAACGGTGAGCTTAAAGTTCTTGAAAAACATTTTGAGGACAACAAGAGCATCGTAAGATTCAAGACAGGAAGCAACAGGAACACCAACCAGATACTGGCTGAGGCTGTAAGCTTCGGCAGAGTCATCTCATTCAATCCTGCCCTGCCCTCTATGAACGACATATTCATCAGGGTAGTTGAAACCCGGAATTAATCCACTCCAGTCAAAAAATGATTTAATCCGTTAGCAATGAATAAAATTTCAACAATCATAAACAGGGAATACATGACCAGGGTCAGTAAAAAGTCATTTATAATAATGACAATCCTGGCCCCTATCCTGATGGCCGCTCTGATAATTGTCCCGACAGTCCTGATGGCAACCCAGGAAATGGATTACAAGAAGATAGCTGTCATAGAAGAAAATTCCGACCTCTTCAGGGGAGCCCTTAAGAACTCCGGCACGATTGAGTTTGTCTACGTCGACAATGTAAAGGTAGAGGATCTTAAAAAGACATTTGAACAGGCTGGTTATTACGGGATCCTTAATATTTCGTCAGAGATTGTAAACACACCGAACGCCATTAAGCTTATTTCGAAAAAGCAGCCTCCGATTGCTGATCTCCAGTACATTGAAAACATGCTTGAGAAGGAGATTGAGAAGCAGAAACTGATGGCATACAACATCGAAAACCTCGATGAGATAATGAGGAATGTCGAAAGCAATGTCTCGATCCAGACCCAGAAGATCGACGATACCGGACTTGTGAAGGAGACAAGCACCGGTATTGCCATGGCTCTTGCATACATAGGCGGTTTCCTGATGTATATGCTTGTCTTCATGTTCGGATCGCAGGTGATGAGAGGAGTTATCGAGGAGAAAACCAGCCGTGTTGTGGAGGTCATTGTTTCATCAGTCAAGCCCGTCCAGCTGATGATGGGAAAGATAATCGGCATTGCCCTGGTAGGACTTACCCAGTTTCTTATCTGGGTGTTGCTTACATTTGCAATTGTTGGAGTTGTAAGAGCCACTGTACTGAAAGATAAAAATCTCACTGAAATTACCCAGACTGGTCCACAGAGCCTCATGAATGAAGAGCAGCAGGCAGAGGTACAGGCTCAGATGCAACAGACGAGTCCCGAACTTACAGAGTTCAGCAAGTTGTTCGAGAGTGCTATGAACCAGCCGTGGGGACTGATAATCTTCTCATTCATTTTCTATTTCATTACAGGATATCTTCTTTACGCCTCCATCTTTGCAGCAATTGGATCGGCCGTTGACAATGAGACCGAAACGCAGCAGTTCATGCTTCCGGTCACCATCCCCATAATACTGGCGCTGATGGTAGCGATGGGAACGATGCAAAATCCCGAAAGCTCACTCTCGCTCTGGTTCTCAATAATCCCGCTTACCTCGCCGATTGTGATGATAGCAAGAATCCCTTTCGGAGTGCCTGCATGGCAGCTTATCCTTTCAATGGGGCTGATGATTGTAACATTCATCCTTTTCGTCTGGATGGCAGCCAAGATATACCGGACCGGCATACTGATGTATGGAAAAAAGACATCCTGGAAGGAAATGTGGAAATGGCTGAGGTACTCCGGGTAAGCAACAGGCTGCTTAATAGTCCGGTAAATTATTTTTAACAATTTGCCCGATCGGCATGATCGGCATTACAAAAATTATTTAATATGTCACGAATCCTGGTTATAGATGATGAACGGGCTATCAGAAACACTCTGAAAGAAGTCCTTGAATATGAGAAGCATGAGGTTGACCTTGCAGAGGACGGGCCATCGGGTCTCGAAATGTTCGGCAGCAATTCCTACGACATAGTGCTGTGCGACATAAAGATGGCCAAGATGGACGGTATTGAGGTGCTTCAGAAGATTTATGAAACATCTTCAGATGTACCGGTTGTAATGATTTCTGGTCATGGCAATATTGATACTGCAGTCGATGCTATAAAGAAGGGCGCCTACGATTTTCTTGAAAAGCCGCTCGACCTGAACAGGCTCCTCATTACCATCCGCAATGCTACTGACAAGTCAACCCTGATAACCCAGACTCAGGTGCTAAAGAACAAGGTAAGCAAGATGTATGAGATAGTCGGGGAATCGGAGCCGATTAAAAGGGTAAAGGAGATGATCGACCGGGTTGCCCCGACCGAGGCGAGGGTACTTATTACCGGCGCCAACGGAACGGGAAAGGAGCTTGTCGCCCACCAGATTCACGAAAAGAGCAACAGGGCAAAAGCTCCCTTTGTTGAAGTCAACTGCGCTGCCATTCCTTCGGAACTGATCGAGAGCGAACTGTTCGGCCACGAAAAAGGCTCATTCACCTCAGCCATAAAACAAAGGATAGGCAAATTCGAGCAGGCAAACGGAGGCACAATTTTTCTGGATGAGATAGGCGATATGAGTCTGTCGGCCCAGGCCAAGGTACTGAGGGCCCTCCAGGAAAACAAGATTAGCCGGGTCGGATCGGACAAGGATCTTCACGTCAATGTCAGGGTTATTGCAGCCACAAACAAGAATATCAGGAAGGAGATTGAGAATAACACCTTCCGGGAGGACCTTTACCACAGGCTGAGTGTTATAATTATCCATGTTCCAACCCTTAACGAACGCTCCGACGATATCCCTCTGCTTGCTGAACATTTCAACACCCTGATCTGCGGAGAATACGGGATGAGTAAAAAAACTATCAGAAAAGATGCCATCCAGGAACTGCAGAAGATAGAATGGACCGGGAATATAAGGGAATTCAGGAATGTGCTTGAAAGGCTTATCATTCTGTGCAGGGATGAGATAACCGGCGCCGATGTGATGGCTTATGCACGTCCGGTTTCAGGATCAAATATCCTGTAGTCAGGGCCCGGCTTAAAATCTGAAGTAAATAAACGGCATTGCAGCGACACTGCCCATCCCGAAAAGAAGGAATCCGGCAATCAGCACAAGGATCATCTGGACTGCCAGTGGAGTATTGATGAATAATCCCCTGTACCATTCCTTAAATTTCTCAGGAAGAAAATGTATTATATATCCTGCAGCCATCAGTGCAAATGCACCGCTGTAGGCATGAAATATTGTTCCGAATGATGCAGGCACAAAGTCATTGAATATCTGCCTGAGCATAAGCACAACGCTGTGCATGTTCTGCGCCCTGAAAAAGATCCAGCAAAAACTTACGAAATTGAATGTCAGGAATACCGACAAGGCAGTTGCCAGCCGGCCCTTTTGAACCGGAGTACCGAAAATATAATCCTTTATTTTATTGATTGCCAATCCTATGCCATGAAGTCCTCCCCATATCAGGAACCTGAGGCTGGCCCCGTGCCAGAGTCCTCCTATAAGCATTGTCAACATCAGGTTTACGAGGGTGCGAACCCTGCCCTTCCGGTTTCCTCCCATCGGTATGTAGAGATAATCCTTGAGCCACCGTGAAAGGGAGATGTGCCATCTTCGCCAGAAATCGGTAAGATCCAGGGCCTTGTAAGGTGAATTGAAGTTTACTGGCAGCCTGAAACCAAGGACCAGCGCGACTCCGATGGCAATATCCGTATATCCCGAAAAATCACAGTATATCTGAAGCCCGTATCCATATACAGCCATCAGGTTTTCGAATCCCGAATATGCCGTTGGCAGTTCAAAAATCCTGTCGATGAAATTGACCGCAATGAAATCAGAGATTATTATCTTCTTTGTCAGGCCCTTCACTATCAGGAACACGGCATGGCTGAACTCCCTCTTTGTAACATTGTATTCCCTGTAAAGCTGGGGGATGAACTCCGATGCCCTGACAATAGGACCGGCAACCAGCTGGGGAAAGAAAGAAACGTAGAAGCCGAAGTCGCTGACATTCCTCACAGGCTCCATCCTCATCCTGTACATGTCGATAGTGTAACTGAGCGACTGGAAGGTGAAGAATGAGATACCAACGGGAAGGATAATGGAGCTTATATCGAAATTCGTACCCAGCAGGCTGTTCGACAGGGCTCCGAGTACATCGGTTACCACTATGTCAGTTCCAAACAGATCGTTTATTGTCTGCACGAAAAAGCCGGTATACTTGAAATAAGCCAGCAGTCCGATATTCGACACTATACTGATCACCAGGAATAATCTCCTTCCTGCCCTGGTCTCCGATCTGTAAATCAGCAGTCCGCACAAATAATCTATCAGTGTGACAAAAACCAGAAGCAGCAGGAAGAGTCCTCCTGCCTTATAGTAGAAGAAGAGGCTCACCAGCAGCAGGTAGAAATTCCTTACGAACATTTTTTTGTAAAACAGGATGAATCCTGCAATGACAAAAAGGAAGAAAATCCAGAATGCCGGTGATGTGAAAATGAAAGTTTTGGCCGGATCGTAGCTGAAGATATCTGAAACGAGAGTCTTCAGTAACTCCTGCGGCGTTTGAGCTTCAACCATGGGAGCTACTGCCTCCTGCCTTGCAAGGGCAGAAGTATCGATCTGGACGACAGGAGGGATTTTAACTACAGGATCGGGCACTCTCTGAGTAAAAAGATCCTTTACCATCAGTTGTGCAAGCCTGTCGGCTCCCTGATCGGTCAGGTGAACGTAATCGGGCTTGGCCAGAGGAGGATTCATGTTGAACCACCTCACAATGGAGGACTGTCCTCCCATTGCCGTCCGGGCATCCCAGAAGGCAGCTCCTGTCAATTCCGCCGCATTCCTCTGGGCTTTGATAATTTTGGGAATATTCGGGTACGACTTCACCCGGGTGCCATCCTGAAAAGCCATGTCGGTGAGTCCTACAACCAGCAGGCCGGTTCCGGGTGAGATTTCCCTGAGCAGGTCAATCTGACGGGCCATGCCTTTCTCATAATAGGAATAATCATTCCTGATTGTTGTGGCAAGGTTAAGGCCGTAGTGAATCACAACCAGGTCGGGCTTCAGCAGGTCGTAGGCTTCCTTCAGGTTTTCCTTCCCTATCATCGTGAACTCAAGTCCTGCGCTTCCCCTCTGCGGGATATTGTCAACCACAATCCCGGTACTGCTCTCGATGCTTATTCCGTAAAGGTCGGGGCTTGTATTGCCTGAAAAATCTATAAGTATGTTGCGCGATCCGGACAGTCTGCATACATACTCCGTCATTTTCCCGGATGATTTAAGGGTATCGGTTATAACGGGATTATCTCCTGATTTTATCTCGATCTTAACGTTGCCCCCGTTGTTCCTGTAGAAGATCCTGAGATAGTCAAATTGTGATTCATCCCTGTCGGCAAGTACTGACGGAACGATCCTTATCCATGATTTAACCCTGGAAGCGGAGACTGCTCCCTCCGGCATGTATCTGCAGAAGGCCATGAAGGGTCCAAGGTCGTTATGAGTAATCTGTCCGTTTCGGAAAGAAAGGTAATTGTATCTTTTCCAGTTTGATGAGGCCCTTACATAAAACGAACGGGTATAGGTGACGGGCATCACGGGCAGCAACAGACCGGGTCCGGTACCGCCATGTTCCTTTCTCAGATACCTTCTTATATAGGAAGTGATCCTGTCGCCCTCGATCTGGGAATCACCGTAATACAATACTCTTACCTGCCTTGACTGCGAATAAATGAGTCCGTCGAGGAAAACCGACATGGGATCGCGGGGCGGAACTATTGTATCGGCAGCTGCAGAATCGGCTATAACTGTAATGGTTTGAACAGGTGCCGGAGAGAAAGCGGTCTCAGGGGAATCCGCGGTCCCGTTCGGTTCAGAATGGCCGTTTGACTGTGTTTGAAGAAGGTTGGCGGGAAACAGGTTGTTGACCGTGGGAAGATCAAGGTCCCAGGGTAAAATATATGAAAGACCTGCAAAGCAGACCAGATAAATCAGCAAAAGCAAAAATATCCTTATCGGGCGCATCTGGGTCAGAGAGATCAGCTCTTCTTCTTAATTTTCAATACCTGTCCGACTTTTATCCTGGACGCGTCGCTGATGCTGTTCAGCTGAAGCACATCAGAGGTGCTGACGTTATCGAACTGTTTAACAATATCCCATATCGTATCACCCGACCGGACTGTATAGGTTATGAAATCCCCTTCAGGTGCCGTCTGCATAAAACTCATCGCCGGACCCGACGGTGCAGTTTTTCCATTCATAGCCTGTTTCTGGGCGAAGGTCATGTCTGTAACCTGCGAATAGTAATCTGCCTTTGAAGGATCGACATAGATGGCGAGCTTCTGACCTACCCTGATCGTATTCCTGTATATATTGTTCCAGTACCGCAGATCGGACAATCCGACACGGTACCACTCTGAAATAAAGCCAAGGTTATCACCGTCCCTGACCGTGTAAATCAGCTTTGTTTTTCCCTTGACATCAGGGGGCGCATAGGTTGAACGCGTCGGATCGGCAGTCTGGTTTATCCTGCTCAGGTAGACATCTGGTTTATAATTCCTTATTGTATCGTTAAGATCGATAAAATCGCCAAGATGGTTCATCGGAAGTGTAAGGGAGAATGGTTTTGAGGAACCCGGTACCAGTCCGGTCCTGTACTGTGGATTAAGTGCCTTCAGTTCTCCCATGGGGATGCTCATCACTTCCGATATCTGGTTCAGGTGAATGTCGGTGGTTACCATTATGGTATCGGTGGCAACAGGGATATTCAGGGGCAAAGGCTTGATCTTGTGTTCAGCATAATAATTCATTGCATATGCGGCGGCCACATACTGGGGGATATAACCTCTTGTCTCGCGCGGAAGCCTGTAGTAGATGGCCCAGTAGTCTTTCTTGTTATCCGAGCGCCTGATAGCCTTGTTTACATTACCCGGACCGCAGTTGTAGGCCGCTATTACGAGAATCCAGTCGTTGTAGATTTTGTAGAGGTCCTTAAGGTATTTTGCGGCTGCATGTGTGGCTTTTATCGGATCTCTTCGCTCATCAACCAGCGAATTGATAGTAAGTCCGTAACTTCTTCCGGTGCTGTACATGAACTGCCAGAGGCCCGTGGCGCCTGCTCGTGATACAGCATTCGGATTAAGGGCCGATTCAATCACAGCCATGTATTTCAGCTCTGCAGGCAGACCGTATGAGTCAAATATATCCTCTATCCTGGGAAAGTAGTAGTCAGACAAGCCCAGAACTGCACTGAACTGTTTTCTTTGTCTTACTGTGTAGACGTGGATATGATTCCTTATGATGCTGTTATATGGAAGTTTTATCAGTGAATATATTTTGCTTATCCTTCCCTTGTAGATTGTATCGGGATATTCTATTCCGGCTGAATCGCCCATGAAATCATCAGTATGGCCTTCCATTGCCATTCTTACATACCAGCTGTTAACAAGGCTGTCGAGGTCGGCTGAAATTTTTTCGGAGTATATCTCTGAATTGAGGATTATTGTATCATTTACTGACCAGGCGTTTGTGAACAGGAGAGCCAGAAGGATGCCAATGAGTGATTTCTTTATATTTATCATTCTTCCGTTCATTAAATTTAAAAGTTATAAGTAAGACTTACATTAAATCCGGCACCGGCAACGCCCGGCACAGGCATCTGCAGGGGAGCAACCTGAAGGTCGAGCTGATCGGTGACATCAAAATTGGCAAGGCTGGCATCAACGTTTGCGTCGAGCACCGTAATAAGATACCAGGCAGCTATTCCGATATAGCTGAGATCGCGGTACTGCTTATAGTAATCGACGGCTCTCAGCAGGTTATCCTCAACCCACGATTTAGTTGAAGGGTTATAGGTTTCAGGATGAAGGACAGGATCGTAATCAGCCGGATCGGCGCCCTTTATAAGTCCGATATAGCTGTCGGTTTCCGGGATTTTATCTGTGAAATCCTGATAAGCCTTCATCATCTCATTGTATTTGCCTGAATTAAAGCCAACACTATAGGCGACGCCTCCGAAACCCGCGTAAACGAATGGTATCTTCCAGTATTTCCTGTTGTAAACCTGGCCGAAGCCGGGGAATGCCACTGCAAGCATGGTGGCTTTCATCGGCTCTGGTCTGAATATCCTTTTAGCCGGCCTGGCAACAACGGTTGAGTCCTGTGCCGGCAAAACAGCCGGAACACAAAAAAATAACGCGATGAGAATAATTTTTATTTCCTTAATTGTTCTCAAAACCAGCAGAATCCGGATTTTTTCCCGCAGCGGGCGGGACCGGAGCGACAAATATAATTATTTTCAATAGTTAAGCCGGTCAAAGAGCCCCAAAATGCGCTCCATCTCTTCCGGATTCTCGAAGGGGATCACTATCTTTCCCTTACCCTGTTCATTTATCCTGAAATTGATCTTTGTTGAGAAAATCCGGTTCAGATGTTCGGAAAGCTGTTTGAAATCCTCATTGAGTTTCTTTTTCCTTTCCGTTTTAACCGGATCCTTTATGGTCTTGGACTGAAGTGATCTGACCAGTTCTTCTACCTGCCTCACCGAAAGTTCACCGTCGATGATGCTGTAATAGACATCCATCTGGGCTTTTGGATTCTCGATATTGACGAGGGTCCGGGCATGGCCCATCATGATGCTCTTGTTGCGGATTCCGAGCTGAATCTCGGCCGGCAGGCGCAGAAGGCGCAGGTAGTTTGATATTGTTGAACGCTGCTTTCCTACCCTGTCGCTAAGCTGTTCCTGTGTAACCCTGCACTCTTCGATAAGCCTCTGGAAGCTGATTGCCACTTCCATTGCGTCGAGATCCTCACGCTGGATGTTTTCCACCAGGGCAAGCTCAAGCATTGCCTGGTCATCAGCTGTCCTGATATAAGCAGGTACATGTGTCAGCCCCGCCAGGCGTGCTGCCCTGAGGCGCCTCTCGCCGGCTATCAGCTGGTAGCGTCCGCCCGCTGTTTCCCTTACTGTGAGGGGCTGAACAATACCAAGCTTTTTAATTGATGCAGCAAGCTCCTCAAGCGATTGCTCATCAAAATGACTCCTTGGCTGAAAAGGATTACCGTCTATCGAATCGACTGCTATATCCATGTTGGGTTCTACTTTTCTCTCAAGTACTTCTTTCTCAACACCATCAATCAACGCTCCAAGTCCTCTTCCTAATGCATTCTTTTTTGTCATGGTCAGTTCGGTTAACGTTTTATTTCCCGTCGGGATCATGCTTTTCGATAAGCTCCTTGGCCAGATTCAGGTAGTTGACGGTTCCTCTCGAATCGGCGTCATACAATATTGCCGGCTGCCCGAAGCTGGGAGCCTCCGAAAGCTTGACATTCCTTTGTATGATAGTCTTGAAGACCATCTGCTGGAAATGCTTATTCACCTCTTCGGCAACCTGGTTCGAAAGCCTGAGCCTCGAATCATACATGGTAAGCAGAAAGCCCTCTATCTCGAGTTCGGGATTAAGGTTGCCCTGGATTATTTTTATCGTGTTTAAAAGCTTGCCCAGACCTTCAAGCGCAAAATACTCGCACTGCACGGGGATGATCACCGAATTCGCCGCAGTGAGGGCATTAACTGTGAGCAGGCCCAGCGACGGGGAACAGTCGATGATCACATAATCATAATTCCCTGAAATCTTCGAGAGAATGCCCTTGAGTATCTTTTCCCTTTCGGGCCTGTCGAGCATCTCTATCTCGGCTCCGACAAGATCGATGTTGGAAGGCATCACCGACAGATTCTCAACATTTGACACCATTACGGTGTCATAGGGCTCCTTTCCGTCAACCAGACAGTCGTAGAGAGTCGACTTCAGCTGACGCGTGTCAATGCCTATCCCGGAAGTGGCATTTGCCTGAGGATCAGCATCAATTATTATAACTGTCTTTTCAAGGGCAGCCAGACTGGCCGCCAGGTTTATTGCTGTCGTCGTCTTGCCTACCCCACCCTTCTGATTCGCAATAGCTATGATCCGTCCCATTTGATTCCAGATTGAAATTCCTTATTCTTTTCGAGCTTCAAATTTACTACTTATGAATTTTTAGCTTTGGAGAGCCAATAATGTAATTGTAAACATTTTATTTGTCCTTATCAACATTTTATTAACAGTGTCTTTTTTTATGAATCCCTAATGTGCTCACCTGTTGCGACTCACTGCAATTTTGTAAATTTGATCTCCCTGAAAAGCGTTTATTCTTCATTTATTCACATATTTGCCCAAAAGAATCCCGATGGAAAAACCCGGATCAAATCCCGAATGGTGCGCTATCTTTAATCCGAACGCCGGCAACTGCAAAGGATCGAAGGATCGTGACAGAATTTCTGACGTACTCGGCAGGAACGGCATAAGGTTCACCTCACGTACAACAACAGGGAGAGGTCAGGCAACGGAATTCACAAGGGAAATTCTTGCCGAAGGTTACAGGAAGATAATTTCAATCGGCGGCGACGGTACGCTGCACGAGATTATAAACGGTGTCTTCACCCAGGATCACTGTCTGCCGAAAGAGGTGACAATCGGCCTGATACCTGTCGGGACCGGAAACGACTGGGGACGAATGTTCGGGATACCCCTGGTTTATGAAGGGGCAGCCGGGGTGATAAAAGAAGGGAAAACCCTTCTTCACGACATAGGCGTCATAGACTATTTCAGCGGAAGTGAAAAACTAAGGACCTTCTTTATCAATATAGCCGGTCTGGGCTTTGAAGCGGCAGTTATAAAAAGAACCAACAGGCAGAAGGAAAAAGGAAGGAGCAGTAAGGCAATCTACTTCTTTAACCTGCTGGCAAGCCTTATCTCCTACAGTAATACTCCGGTTGAAATTACAATCAACGGGAAAACCAGTCAGGCAAAAGTATTCTCAATCAACATCGGGAATGGCAGATATTGCGGCGGCGGGATGAGGCAGACACCCGATGCCCTTCCTGACGATGGCTTGCTCGACATCACTGTGATAAAGGAGATGGGAAAGCTGGAAATAATAAAAAGTCTCAGCATGCTTTACGACGGAACTGTCCTGAGTCATCCGAAAATAGACGGATTCAGGACCACCGGGCTGAAAGTGGTTTCAGATTCAATGCTGCATATAGAAGCTGACGGGGAATTGCTTGGCCACACACCGGCAGAATTCAGCATCATTCCGTCGGCAATAAATATAATCTACGGGAAAAAGCTCATTCAATGACCGCTATCTCATAGAGGCCGGGCCATCTCTTGCCGGTTACAAATATCCTTCCGGTAAGCTGATCCCATGCAATTCCGTTCAGGACATCAGCATTTACCTCGCGTCTTTTTGCTTCGGGGTAAAGGCGTGAAAGATCGACATAGGAATTCACCTTGCCGGTTTCAGGATCTATCCTTGCAATGAGATCAGTCATCCATATATTGGCCCATATCTCACCGTTTATGTATTCAAGCTCGTTCAACTGGTCAACCTTTTTTTCGTTGTCATAAACCTCGAGCCTCGAAACGGCATCGAACATCTCAGGCTCATGGAAATACAGGATATTGGAGCCGTCGCTTCTAACGATCCTGTCGCCGATTGTTGTAAGACCCCATCCCTCGCCCTGATAATATATCTTATTGATCTGCCTGAAGTCGGATCTGTTGTAAACGAAGCCTACCTTGTTCTGCCATGTCACCTGGAAGATCCTGTCGTTGTAAAGGGTAATCCCCTCTCCGAAAAGAGAAGGATCGAGGGTATGCTGCCTTATCACCCTTCCGGTTTCAAGTTCCGCTGTCCTTAGCGTCGATCCTGTCTCCTGCCCTGTACCTTCATAAAGGATGCCGTCGTGGAAAAACAGTCCCTGGGTAAATGCGCCCGGATCGTGTGGATAGGAATTGACAAGCTTGTAGCTAAACCGTTTTGGTGATGAATCAGAGTATATTATAACAAACCGGGTTACCGATTGGGTCTTGCCGGATGTATAAGCCACGGCTTTCACCGGTTTTCTTCCTGTCATTCCGGTAAAGTCGCCCGGAACGATGCATTCCCATGGAGCCGAAAGCAGGACGGCAACCTGTTTACCGCCGAAGGTTATCCTCACCGAGTCAAGGGTCCCTGCATCTGCCACTGGTTCAAGCGATATCCTGACCTCAGCATTAAGCCTGCATTCCTCATTCTCAGCCGGAGCCTTCATCATTATCAGGCTTGCCGGGAGATCCGTACTGGCTTTACCCTTTGATTCAGTTGATGTTTTTACGGCATTCCCCGCCCTGTTGGAGCATGAACCGGCCATGAGAGCCGTCACAATAAAAACAACCGTAATAATTGATTTTAAGTTTTCAGCCTTCATTCTGTCTGTCTCTTCTTCCAAACAAGCGCCTCAGACTGTTCCTTCTTGCATTGGCGATCTGCCGTTCCATTTCCTGCTGGTGCAGATCGAAAGGGACAAGCATCTGCCATATCTCGCTCCATCCGGGGAATCCGCCGATGTTCTTGTCATCAATAAAAACATCAGCATCTATCTTCCTGCTTATGGAATCGTCATATACTTCCTCGGGATAGTTTCTGTTTATGGCATAGAACTCTATCCCGTTCTTCCTGCAGAATTCGACTGCCTGCTCGAGTTCAGGACCAGCCCTGAAAGTCCACAGGATTAACCTTGCACCGAGTTTCTCAAGTTCCTTGAGCGTCTGAAATGCAAACAGCTTTTCCTTGCCGATACCCGGATATTCATGCTCCACAATGGTACCATCAAAATCCACTGCGATCCTTATATTCTTTAAACTGATCATCAAGACAGTAATAATTCATGCAAATCTAATAATTTCTCCCAATCATGTAAAATTTATCATAATTTTGCTGACCGCCATCCCGATGGCATGATTCTACAGACATGAAGCACATCCCGAATTTCATCACCTGTCTCAACCTGGCAGCAGGATTCACAGCAGTCATTTTTGCTTCCAGGGGCTTTTTTACAACTGCATCGTGGCTGATTGTTGCAGCCATGGCATTTGATTTCCTCGACGGATTTGCTGCACGCCTGCTCAATGCTTACTCTGACATTGGAAAAGAACTCGACAGTCTTGCCGATGTTGTCAGCTTCGGTGTTGCCCCGGCCCTTATCGTACACAAAATGATAGAAACCGGTGTCAGCGAAGCTCAGGTGACCTCCCCTCTCATGACGGATATCCTGCCATTTGTCCCCCTGCTGATGCCCGTGCTTGCCGGACTCAGGCTTGCAGTTTTCAATGTCGACACCACACAGTCAACGGTTTTCAAAGGATTGCCTACGCCCGCAAATGCCATCGCAGTAATCTCAGTTGTTCTGGCTGCTGCATACTCTCAGTCTCCCCTTATCAGTTCCTTCACCGGATCACCGGCTGCACTGGCAGCCTACACTGTTGTATTATCTGTACTGATGATAACCCGGATTCCGCTTCTGTCGAACAAATTCAGGGGATTCCGTTTCAGCGGCAATGAATGGAGGTTCATCCTGGCCGGGGTTACTGTTGCAATGCTGCTGATCTTCGGCATTGCCTCTGCTCCCCTGATAATACCGGTTTATATACTTATATCCCTGGCCGCTCTTTGCCTGCCTTTCAGCTCCCCTCCCTCTCAGGAGGATGCTTCTTCTCGTAGTACTTCAATCCTGCCTTAACGGCAAACCAGCTTAGTATGATGAAAGCTGGCCAGATAAGGTAGTTCAAAATTCCGGATAGATACATAAAATTATTGTTTTTCAAATTCGTTTTGGAATGTTTATCGTTTGTCGTTTATAGTTTATCGTTCGGGGTTCAAGGTTCAAGGTTCAAGGTTACACTAATAAAGATGTCCTCCTGCCTTCATTTCCTCGCCGGTGATTCTTTTTCTGTTGATTGCTTTCCATGCGTACCAGATATATGCGATCACGAAAGGAACAATGAACGACACATACAACATGGTTTTAAGGGTGAAGAAGCTTGATGAGGCTTTGTCGATGGTGAGCGAGCTTTGCAGATCAGTGACTGACGGGTAGAATGCCGTGCCGTTGAAGCCGGCGATGAAGAAGAGCGCCATGACTGCCAGAATTGTACCGGCACCCGTATACCAGATTGCCGGCCGGCTGGCCCTGAACAAAGCTGTTCCTATCCCGTAAAGGACACTGATTACGCCTGCGAGGAATATTATCAGGACGAGCGGCATCTGAAGCAGGTTATGTAGGTATTTGAACCGTACCATAGTCACTGCCCCTGTAGCCCGGTCGTAGGCAAATCCTTCGGAAACAAGCAGGACGATCACAAAGAACAGGAAGAACACCAGGAATGCGATGGAGTTCTCAGCAAGTTTTCTATGTGACCTTTCAACCAGTGCATTGTCGTCGACTGTATTTATTATATAAAGCAACCCGTTTGTCCGGGCCAGAAACAGAACAGCCAGTCCGAGCGCCAGGTTCCTCGCGCTCAGAAGGGCTTCAAGTCCGTGCCACGGGGTTCCCCATTTTACCTGGTTAACCTCGTTAAGACTGAACTGTGAACCCGTAAAGAAGGTTGCCACAGCGACTCCGATAAGGAAGGGGCCGAGAGAACCATTAAGGAATAGAAAAGTGTCGAATGTTTTCTTGCCGAGGACGTTGGCGGGTTTAGAACGATATTCGTAGGCTATTGCCTGTATTATGAAGCTGAAAAGGATAGCAATCCACACCCAGTAGGCACCGCCGAAGCTTGCTGAATAAAAGAGGGGGAATGATGCAAAGAAGGCGCCGCCGAATGTGACAAGAGTGGTGAAGGTGAACTCCCATTTCCTCCCCAAGGCATTTACCAGCATCGCTTTCTGAAGTTCATTCCCGGGAAGCGAAAAGATCATCGATTGTCCGCCCTGGACAAACATGAGGAATACAAGAAGGCTTGCAAGCAATGAGATTATGATCCACCAGTAAGACTGCAGGAACATATGTGATATCATTGTAGTCATGTCTTTGTCCTCCTAATGTTTTGGTCCTATTTTTATCTGCCTTATCATTATTGATACTTCGGCTATGAGCAGGACTGTAAACAGAACCGCGAAAAGGATGAAGGTTGTGATTACCGATCCGGTGCTGACCTGAGTAACAGCCGTTGTAACAGGCATAAGATCCTGGATGATCCATGGCTGGCGGCCCATTTCGGCAAGCACCCATCCAAGTTCGCCTGCAACATATGGCAGAAGAATTGAAAAAAGCGCCGCCCAGAGGAACCACTTATTCTTCTGAAGGGTTCCGCGGAACAGGAATACAAGGGTAAGGAAAAATATCAGGATGAACAGAAATCCGAGCATAACCATCACGTGGAAAGTATAGAAGGCCACCTTCACTCCCGGAATGACATCTTCGGGATTATTCAGTGATGCATAGCCAAAATACCTGAAATATTCCTCGTTGAATTTCTTGTCGCTGAAAAGAGCGGCAATGCTTTCGGCTTTTTGGGTATCGTTATTCTTCTTGGCCTCCTTGTATTCAATCAGCAGGCCTCTTGCCCTTTTTCCCCGCTCAATCTTCTCCGAAACAGGAAGCAGTCCCCTCGCGGAATTACCGTTTACAAGATCATTGATTCCGGGCACGAAGGAGTCGGTGCTTCCTCCGGTCATCACCGAAAGAAATCCCGGAATCTCGATCCTGAACACAAAATCGTTGACAGCCTTCTCTCCTATCTTCCTGTCTGATTCCTTAAGGATGCCCACTGCTACCAGTCCTGCATGCTCCGTTCCCTCATAAAGGGCCTCAAAGGCAGCAAATTTGACAGGCTGTGCCTTTGCCAGGGTTCTTGCTGAAGTATCCCCGGTGTAAACCACAAGAAGTGAGGAAAGCAGACCAAAGATCCCTGCAACCAGCATGCTTCTTTTTGCAAGCAGGGCTTCACGGTTGCTGATCAGGTAATATGCGCTTATCCCGACTACGAACATGGAACCGAGCAGAAAACCGGATGCGATTGTATGAAGGAACTTGGCGACAGCCACCTCGTTAAAAAGCACCTCCCAGAAACTAACCATTTCATTTCTTGCAGTCTCGGGATTAAAGACCATACCGACGGGATTCTGCATCCAGGCATTGGCAACCAGGATCCACAAGGCCGACAGGTTAGCGCCGACGGCCACCAGCCACGTCGATACCAGGTGGGCTTTTTTGCTGACCTTGTCCCATCCGAAAAACATAACCGCGACAAAAGTCGATTCAAGGAAGAAAGCCAGCATTCCTTCTATCGCCAGCGGAGCTCCAAAAATGTCTCCCACGAACCAGGAATAGTTTGACCAGTTGGTACCAAACTCAAACTCCAATATCAATCCGGTTGCCACACCGATTGCAAAATTGATCCCGAAGAGAGTCATCCAGAATTTCGTCATTCGCTTCCAATCCTCATTCCCGGTCTTTACATAGATCGTTTCCATTATTGCAATAATGAACGACAGACCGAGTGTCAGGGGAACAAAAAGCCAGTGGTATATAGCCGTCAGGGCAAACTGAGCCCTCGACCAGTCCACCAGGGATACGTCTAAACTCTCAAACATAAGCTAATTTGGTTTTATTAATTGTTCCAGTACATGTTCGCTCCGTTGCTCATCCGTGCGGTAACTCCTTTTCAGGAAATCGGGAAAGAAGAATAACTTCAGGATGATAAAAATTACAAACAACTTGATCAGCAGGATCAGCCATATCCGTTTACCCCACCACGACATGCTCGTGAAGCCCTCATAGTAGAACCTGAAAATTCTGTTAAGCAATGACAAGAATGAATTCATTGTTCCTGTTCCTTTTTATCCTGAACCAGCCCGGGTTTTCTCCTTTTTTTTCTCTTGATGCCAATAACCTTTGCTCCCGGCACCATGGATTCCTCTCCGAACTGATCCTCGTCCGACAGGCTGGAGGTTATCTTCTGGATAGCCTTGAATCCGTAGAAGAACTCCCGGGCAAACACCCTGAGTACGGTATAAGTCGGTATTCCGAGAAGCATTCCGGGTATTCCTGCAGCAAACCCGGCTGCCAGGACCACAATAAAAATTTCAAGGGGGTGTGCCCTCACGCTGTTTGAAAAGATGACAGGCTGGAAAACAATATTGTCAATCAGCTGTGTCACTGCCACCACCAAAGCCATGTACATCACCAGGGGAACGACCACGGTTGAAAAGTCGAGATTGATGTGGGTGGCGATACCCATGATCATTACGATGAAAAATCCAAGCCATGGGCCGACATAGGGTATGATGTTCAGAGTGCCTACAATAAGTCCCATCACCAGAGCCTGCTGAAACTCAATCCCGATTATTGTCATGCCTATGGTTATAAGTATCATGATGCAGGTGCTCTGGATTACTATTCCGATGAGATACCTGGTAAGAAGATGCTTTATTGAATTCAGGGCCCTGGTCACATTATCGACATATTTGTCGGGTATCCACATCAGAATCGACTCATAGAAGAGGTGCTGGTCCTTTAGAAAGAAGAAGGTGATAAAGGATATTGAGAAAGCCGCTACAGCCATATTTCCAAGGATGCCCACCATGGAACCCATGAAATTCTGAATAACCTCGATATTAAGAACACCTTCGATTTTTGAGGCGATGTAGTCTGTGACCGAAAGCTTGCCGGAAATATTTGGATTAATTGTAGTGACCAGTTCTTCAATTTTCCTGACCGGGCCCTCAATCAGTTCCACGATCTTTGATCCGTCGATGGTGGAGAGGTAGTTTATCTGCCTGGTTAAGAGAGGAATGAAGATATAAAGAAAAAGAGCAATCAGACCCCAGATTACAAAAAGAGTAAGGAGAGCGCTCAATATCCGCGGGAAATTCCACTTCCCGATCCTTATACGGCTGAGCATGTCGACAAGAGGCCTGCCCATAACCGAAAGAACCCCGGAAACCAGGACGTAAACAACAATGCTCCTGAAATACCATAACAGGAACAAAAAGACAATAACGCCCAGAATGATCAGGATAGTCCTGATAGAGGTTTTCATCTAAGGGTCTTTTCTATATATATACAAACCTAATCAGAAAAATCGTAATTGCCTAAATTTTTGTCGTTCTAACTACATGGTGTTTTCAATGCTGCCCGGGGGGGGTAAATCCTGGTGTCCAGACGTCGTACCATGGCAGTAACCGGATTGAGATTCAGTCATATCACATTGATAATCAAAAATAACGATAATTTTTTTACCCAAAACGATAACCAGGATATTGTTTTACGACAATTTTTTTACCCAAAACGATATGGGATTTGAAGAAAGACAGAAGACTGAAGACTGAAGACAGAAGACTGAAGACTGAAGAAAAATATTTCGCCCCATACGGGGCTCTGCGGTCAGGGGTTGCCATTAAGGACGGGCTGCGCCCATCCCTAAATCATCATTCGGCCTACGGCCTTATCTTACCCGCAGAGATCATCTCGTTCCAAAAGTCCCGTAGGGGCGTCATGATTTAGGGCGGGGCATCGCCCCGTTTGACAGTGCCCAGACAACCGTAAAGCCCCGTATGGGGCGCAATAATCCGGTGCTGGAAACCAAACTATGGATCCTGAGTTAATGCCATATCGTCAGGCTAAAATCACCAAACCTGCCATTATGTCTGTTTTTTGCTGATTGGAACAGGATTTGAAATTACATGTGCAAATGACAAATGTTTAACTTAAAATAATAGGAGGACAGCACCATGTTACCATCATTAACAAGAAAAGAGTTCAGGCCGTTTTATCTCAGCAGCATTTTTGACGATGATTTCTTCCCGGCAACATCAAGGGGATCAAGCCCGGCGGTTAACATCCGTGAAGATGATAAAAGATTCATCCTCGATCTGGCGGTTCCCGGACTTGACAGGAAGGACATGAAGATCGACATCAACGAGGATCTGCTCA
>CAYQRF010000010.1:0-36629 GCA_964419775.1 uncultured Rikenellaceae bacterium | reverse complement strand
ATCGACAATGAAAGGAGAAACATAAAAATGAAACCTGTGAATAGTTTTGTCTTCATAATTTTAGAATTTGGTTTAAATTTCAAACGTCCGATTTCTAAAAATGGTGCATAAATATAGCATATTTTATTACCAGTCACCTCAATTAGCAATTCACATGTTAGGAATTCATCCTTAACGTATTGAGTTTCACCTGCGACCCATCACATATAGAATAATGCAGATATTTCTTTGAAATTAATCTAAACATATTTACCTTTCGACTGGATGAAAGCTCACATAACTCAGTTCATCCCATTTTTTTATCAAATACATAACAAACAATGGCAAATTTTCTTGACGAATTTATGAAGACCTACGGTGGAGAAGTGACAAAACAAATGTCAGCCAACACCGGGCTTGACCAGAACACGGTTCAGGCACTTTTACCAAAACTTGCTCCTCTTATTCTGGCTGGTTTAAAAAAACAGAAAGACGAAAGGGGTGGTGATGCAAGAGTTGACCATATTCTGAACAAATACGGGGACCCTTCGGTCCTTGATAACTTGCAGGACCTGATCGCCTCCAAAACAAATGATTCAACAGCCGATGCAAACCTTGGCGGACTTCTTGGAGCAAACGGAGGGATTCAGGCAGCTCAGGCTCTTGGAAAATCACTCAACATTGATGCATCGAAGATCATGAAAATGATTCCCGCTCTTGCACCAATCATTCTTGGAGCTCTTTCGAAGAAGAAAACCACTGCAAGCGGAGGAATAGGCGGAATCGGTTCACTCCTTGATGCGGACGGAGACGGAAGCATCATAGATGATGTCGCCGGTTACATCCTGAAAGGCGGCGGAGGACAACAGGCAAGGGGCAAAAGCATTCTTGGATCCATCCTGGGAGGTATGTTCAGGAGATAGAACCCAACGACTTATCGGGCCGTTTGGCGGCTGCATTCTAATCCCCCTTCAACGGGGGATTTTTTTTGCATGGTTCTCCGGCAATGTCAGTCCGGGCCCTCCTTCCGTACTGCTGAAATCACCGGACCTGCAGGAACAATATGTACAAATTATTGTTAAATATGTTAAATAAGTTTAAATCAATGGAATGGCATGGCGATTTTTCATAATTTCGTTCTCGCATGAACTTCAACTAAGTTAATCAGCATAAATAAGTGATGAAAAAGACTATACTAATAACACTTGCCGTCTTCGTTTTTACAATGATCGCCCTGTTTTTCTTCAACAAGCTCACATCGAGGGAGGACAGGAATCTCATGTTTGCAGAAGCCGTAAAAGGCGATTTTGAAGTTTCAATTTCAGTTCCGGGAGAAATTCTTGCAGAAAACGCAGTCGATATTAAAGCTCCCGAGGTAAGCAGAGGGAGGGATTTCAGGGCCCAGCCGCTCAGGATTACCGACATGGTGGCTGAGGGTACCATTGTGAAAACCGGAGATTATGTGGCCACTCTCGACAGAACACAGTACGACAACACCCTGAAGGATGAGCGTGAAAGGCTTAATGAATACAGGAACAACATCGAAATGAAAAAGATGGATACGGCTGTGACACTCACAAATTTAAGAAACAACATAAGAAACCAGATTCACACCGTTGAGGAGGCTGAAATAACACTGCGCAATTCAAAATTCGAACCTCCGGCCACTATCAGACAGGCTGAAATTGACGTGGAAAGGCAGAAAAGAATGCTGGAGCAGAGGATAAGAGGATATGAACTCAGGGTAGCTCAGGTCAAAAGGGACCTTATAAGGCAGACCATGTTTTATAACAGGATCGTAAGGAGGGTAGAAAGCCTGGAGGAAGTGCTTGCCGGATTTACGATTACTGCACCATCGCCCGGTATGGTGGTCTATAAAAGGGACCGCAGGGGCACAAAGATAAAAACAGGATCGACAATAAACATGGCTGACAGGATTGTAGCCACATTGCCTGACCTCTCTTCGCTTCTTTCTCAAATCTACATCAGCGAGATAGAAATAAGAAAGATCCAGATTGGTCAGAATGTTGAAATCAGGGTTGATGCCTTCCCTAACAAAAATTTTTCAGGAAAGGTTTATACAGTGGCCAACATTGGCGAACAACTTGAAAATTCCGACTCCAAGGTTTTCGAGGTGATGGTCAGGCTTGACGCATCGGATCCCGACCTCAGGCCGGCCATGACCACCAGCAATAAGGTAGTCATTCAGAAATACAGCGATGTGATCTATATTCCCACTGAATGCGTTCATGCCGAAGCTGACGGCATTCCCTTCGTTTACACAAAGGACAAAGCCAAACAGATTGTTGTTACGGGTGATGCAAACGACAGGAATATAATCATAGAACAGGGCCTCAGGCCAAAACAGGCCGTTTATATTCTTACACCTGAAAACGCCGATGATTTCATTGTAAGGGGAGAGGAACTCAAGGAGGTTAATCACGAAAGGATGACAGCCAGAAAATAAAAAAACCGCAAAACACTGGTGCTTTGCGGTTCAGTTCCTTTACCTGCCTTGCTTTATTTCTTATCGTAAACCATTTTAGTCTTTACTTCGCCGTTCGGGGTATTCCTCGTGGTGGCTACTGTAAGGGAAGCCGGGCTGGCAAGCGTCCAGACTTCTGTAGTCGTGAATTCCATCGACTGTCCGTCACGTTCAAATGACATTTTGGTAACGATTGTAAGTGATTTGCCGTCGGCCGACCAGGTGGCGGTTGATTTGCTCTCGCCCATTCCCATGGTGTTTACACTTTCCTTGCCGTCGAGGGTGTATTTGCTGGTGGTATTCACGGTCTGACCATCTCTTCCCTGGCGGGTCCTTTCAACGGTAAGAAGATTGGCTGCCTGAGTTGCAGTGAAATCACCGCCGCCCATGCCCATTCTTCCGCCGCCCTGACCCTGCTGGCCCAGTTCACTCTTTTCGGCATTGAATGCCCATTTTCCCGAAAAATCAGCCTTTGAGCCCTGTGCATTTAGAGCCAGAGGCATGCAAAGAAAAGCAAGCATTACTGTTAATGACAGTATTTGCATGGTAAAATTTTTCTTCATATTCAATAAGATTTTATTGGTTTATTGTATTAGACACCACGAACAAGATAAATATTCCCTGATATCCGTAGTATTTAAAAAGAAAAACGACCCCCCGGATTACCAGAAAATAATTCACAGTGAATATATTTCTGTTTGTCATCTCATTTTGTAAATTTGGTAATTGCCTCAAGCTCACAAAATGATTATTTCCAAACCTAACCCATAAACATCAACACATGTCAGATTCAAAGAAAATCAACAGGCGCGAATTCCTGGGATCGGCTGCCGCTGCATCCCTGGCAATGACTATTGTACCACGTCAGGTCCTGGGCGGACCCGGATATGTGGCTCCAAGCGACAAACTTACGCTGGGATACATAGGCTGCGGCACCCAGGGCATGAGAGAAATGACCGGGCTTATTGCAAACCCGGCGGTTCAGATTGTTTCAGTTGCCGACCCGAACAAATTCACGACAGATTATGTCGACTGGTCGGCAAACGGCATCAGGGATGGTATCCGAAAGGCCCTTGGTGACAGCAGCTGGGGTGAAAAGTTTAAAGGGATACCCGGAGGAAGGGATATCGGACAGGAATTCGTCAACCGGTACTATGCAAAATCGAAGGAAACGGCAAACTACAAGGGTTGCACATCATATGCCGATTTCAGGGAAATGTTTGAAAAAGAAAAAGATATTGATGCCATCAAGAACATGACCCCCGATCACCTTCATGCAACTGTTGCAATTGCTTCGATGAAGAAAGGGATGCATGTGGTTACCCACAAACCAATTGCCAACAGGATCCGTGAAGGCAGACTCACCATCGAAACCGCAAGGAGCACAGGGATGAGCACCCATCTTCTGGCATGGAACAACAGGCCCGGCTCTGCTCTGATTAAGACCTGGATCAATGCCGGGCTCATTGGAACACTGAAGGAGATACATAACTGGTCGAACAGACCTGTATGGCCGCAGTGGCAATCGGTTCCTGCCGACAAGCCGCCGGTTCCGAAGGGATTAGACTGGCAGCTATGGCTCGGACCTGTTCCCGACAGGCCCTATCATCCTAATTTCACCCATGCCGTTTTCCGCGGATGGTACGATTTCGGAGGAGGAAGCATCGCCGACATGGGCCATTACAGCCTCTTCAACCTGTTCCTTGCCCTGGGGATAGAAAAGCCTGCATACAGCGCTGAAGCCAACGCCACAACAACATGCACTCTCCGCGACAACGTTGCGGTCGGCGTCAACAACACTGCCGCTTTCCCGCTGTCGTGCATGATCCGCTTCCAGTTTGCCGAACAGCCTGATCTTCCTCCCTTTGAGCTCCTCTGGTATGATGGCGGGATCAGACCTTTCATTCCCGATGAACTCAGGTCCACCGGCAAATCGCTTCCCCGTGAGGGAATGATGATAGTTGGCGACAAGGGGAAAATCCTGGCCGGATTCAGAGGTGAGGACCCCGTGCTTCTGCCTGAAAGCAAAATGGAACACATCGTTAAAAACTATAACAGGGAGGATGAAGGCGGAGCCGGCGACAATGTATGGATCGAAGCCTTCAGGAATGGCAAACAGGCCCCCGGAAGCTTCCTGCTTGCAGGTCCTGTAACCGAGACAATCAATCTGGGAGCGATAGCCCTCAGGGCAAAACAAAGGGTTGAATATGATTCGGGAAACATGAAGATAACAAACCTTCCTGAAGCCAATCAATACCTCACGAGAGAATACCGCCCGGGATGGGAGCTCTGACCTCTTGATTAATATGGGAATTTTTTTATATCTTTCGGCCTCAGAAAAGTGACCATAAATTTAAAAATAAAGAAGTATGATAAGGAAGTTGTTTGCATTTTCAGTAATCGCGATTATTTTGATCTCCTGCGGAACCGGAGGAAACAAGGAGACCGCACAGACCAACCAGGAAAATGGTGCTGCAAGGGTTGAATTTGCATCATTGATTGCCAATCCGTCCGAATACGTGGGCAAGGACATCAGTGTTGAAGGCAAGGTGGTCCATGTTTGCATGCACAGCGGAAAGAAACTGTTCATCACGGGAGATAACCCTGATGTCAGGCTCTACATCCAGGCCGGGGAAGAAATGCCGAAATTCCCGACTGAACTGCTTGGAAGTGAAGTCATCGTGGAAGGCAAGCTGACAATACCGGCAGCCGGAGCAGGAGAAACTCATGAAGTTGAAGCAGGAGCCGATACATGCGAAACGGAAAAAGCTTTAGCCTCCCAGACCGCACTTGCCGATCTGATGATGGTTTATGCAAAGCACACAGTTGTGAAATAAAAACAATAGAAACATTAAACTTAAAGGTCAGTCCCAGACTGACCTTTTTCAATTTCGTTTTTATGAACATTAATAAATTCAACAGGATAACCCATCGCGACATAGGGTATCTCATCGCCGGGATGACTATAATTTATGCATTGTCGGGTATTGCCCTTAACCACAAGAATGACTGGAATCCGAATTACATTATCGAGAACAGGTCTTTCACGACCGATATCCCCGTGCAGAGGGAAAGCTTCAATGATGAAGCTGCACGGGAAATACTCGGCACGATTCCCGGAAACCCGGAGTACAAAACTTTCTATTACCCGTCAGGTAACATACTGACAATATTCGTTAAAGACGGATCGGTCAGGATTAACACCGGCACTGGTGAGGGTACTGTAGAAAGAATAAGCAAAAGGCCTCTCTTTTTCCAGATCAACTTCCTTCACTATAATCCCGGCAGGTGGTGGAAATACTTCAGCGACATCTTTTGTGTCTCGCTTATGTTTGTGACAATCACCGGTCTTTTCCTGGTTAAGGGCAAGAACGGTATAACCCGCAGAGGAGCGGTCCTTACAGCAATCGGAGTGATAGTTCCCCTGCTTTTCCTGTTCATTTACTGACATTAACCTTATCCAACCAAAATCAACCACAATGCAGAAGAAGTTCATTCCAGTCGTCCTTGCAGGCTTTGTACTGACATTCACCTCATGCAAAACCGGGCAGGAAAAACCGTTGGCAGCCGATAAAGATGTTTCATGGATTACGGAAATGACCATCTCACAGTTGCAGGCGGGCTATTACGATGAAAAATACACTGTATCAGAAGTGGTTTCTGTCTTCCTTGAAAGGATTGAGCAGATTGACAGAAGCGGACCCGCATTGAATTCGATAATAATGGTCAATCCTGATGCCATGCAGATCGCTGCAGAGCTCGACGGCTTGCTTGCTGCCGGAGAAACCCCGGGTCCCCTTTTCGGTGTGCCTGTGGTTATAAAAGACAATATCGATACCCGCGACCGCATGCCCAATACCGGCGGAGCAACAGTTCTGAGAAATTCCTACCCTGCCTCCGACAGTCCGGTAGCGGCGAAACTCCGTGAGGCCGGAGCTGTTATCATCGGGAAATCGAACCTGAGCGAATGGGCAAATTTCAGAAGTATGACGTCGTCGAGCGGATGGAGCGGAGTCGGCGGACAGACAAAAAATCCCTACGTTCTCGACCGTAATCCCTGCGGCTCCAGTTCAGGATCGGGGGTTGCAGTCTCTGCAAACCTTTGCATGGCTGCAATAGGTACCGAGACCAACGGATCGATAGTCTGCCCGTCGAACAACAACGGAATCGTCGGTATCAAACCCACGGTCGGACTGATAAGCAGGAGGGGCATTATTCCCATTTCCTATACGCAGGACACTCCCGGACCCATGGCCCGTACCGTGGAGGATGCGGCATTATGCCTTGGCGCTCTGACAGGAGTCGATCCTGAGGATCAGCTCACCCTGGTGTCGGAAGGAAGATCACTTACTGATTATTCGGAATTTCTTAAAAAGGACGGACTAAAAGGAAAGCGAATCGGGCTGATCCGGAATTCATCCCGATATTCCGCCAAAGTTGAAGAACTGGTAAAAAAAGCCGTTGCTGATATGGCCTCCATGGGAGCTGAAATAATTGAGGTTGATGCACCTCGCGGATCAGGTTATGAGGATGCTTCGTTCGAGGTTCTGCTTTACGAATTCAGGGACGGCCTCAACAAATATTTTGCCGGACTTGGTGAAAATGCCCCGGTAAAGAACCTGACTGAACTGATTGAGTTCAATAAAAGCGACACTGTTGAATTGAAGTATTTCGACCAGGGTATACTTGAGATGGCAGACCTTAAAGGAGATCTTGCTTCGCCTGAATACAATAAAGCTCTTGAGACCATGCTAAAAGCCTCGAGGGAGGAGGGTATTGATCTTATGATGGATTCGAATGATCTGGATGCCCTGGTGGCGCCGACCGGATCGCCTGCGTGGAAGACCGATCTGGTGCTGGGCGATCATTTCATCGGCGGAAGCTCATCGCTCGCTGCCATATCGGGATACCCGGCAATCACTGTACCAATGGGATTTATTTCAAACCTGCCGGTTGGTATTACGTTTTTCGGCAGGGCATGGAGCGAACCGTTGCTTATAGAAATAGCGTATGGCTACGAACAGGGCACCTTGCACCGGAAGACTCCCGGATTCCTCCGGACTGACTGAAAATATAACAGGGTGAATGCCCTGATTAAGCTGAAAATAACAACAAAAATTTATCGTAATTCAATAACCTGCTTATTGTAATTCGACAATTTTTTTACCTGAAACGATATGTTTTTCAGATCTTCTTTTCGTCCTCTTTCGATTCAGCCTTCATCTTATCGGGATCATCATCGACCTTGGAGGCTTTTTTGAAGTCCTTAAGTCCCTGACCAAGGCCTTTCATCAGTTCGGGGATTTTTCTTCCGCCGAAAAGAAGTACAACCACCAGCAGAATGAGTATGATTTCCGTCAGACCTAATCTTCCCATAGTTCAAATTATTAATGATCCGATAAAGATAGCTTTTATTGTTCAAATCATCAAGTACCATGATCAGATCAAAACTTTTCCTAACTTGCCATTAAATAACAAAACCCGGTAAAAATGAACACGAAGGTCAAAGGATTTATTTTGATCATCCTGGCGGCAGTGCTGACAGGATGCAATTCCGCGGATAAGAAACTGACAGAAGAAATGAAAGCCAATCTTGTACGATTCAAGGAGGTGACGCTGACCACCGACCTCAGCTGGCTCAGCAGCCAGGAAAGAGAAATTGTTGGTTTATTGATTGATGCCGCAGCCATCATGGATGATATCTACTGGATGGAAGCGTACGGCGACAAGGATGAACTTCTGGCTCAGGTTAAAAATGAGTACGCCAGGGAATATATCAAAATCCATTACGGCCCATGGGACAGGCTGAACGACAATCGTCCCTTTATTCCGGAATTCGGGGAGAAGTTTCCCGGAGCGCAGTTCTATCCGGAGGACATGACTATCAGGGAATTTGAAGACTGGGATGATCCGGAAAAGACCAGCCTTTATACAATAGTAAGAAGAAACAATGAGGGCAGGCTTGTTTCGGTGCCTTACCCGGAGGCATTTCAGGAGCAGCACTCCGGGGCTGCAGGGCTGATGCTCAAGGCTGCTGAACTGGCTGAGGATCCGGGACTGAAAAAATACCTCACCATGCGGGCTGATGCACTGCTCACCAACAATTACCAGCCGAGCGACTATGCATGGATGGAAATGAAACAGTCGAATATTGACTTTGTGGTGGGACCAATAGAAAATTATGAAGACCAGCTCTTTGGCTATAAGGCTGCCCATGAGGCATTTGTCCTGGTGAAAGATCCTGTCTGGAGCGCTCAGCTCGAGAAATTCAACGCCATGCTTCCGGCACTTCAGACCGGACTTCCCGTCGATCCGGCCTACAAGGCAGAAAAGCCCGGAATCGATGCCGACATGAATGTTTATGATGCTATCTACTATGCGGGCGACTGCAATGCAGGGAGCAAGACAATAGCCATCAACCTGCCCAATGATCCGGAGATACATCTGGCGGTCGGCAGCCGGAAGCTCCAGCTCAAGAACTCAATGAAAGCCAAATTCGACAACATACTGATGCCCATTGCCACCATGCTTATTGACGAGAGCCAGCGTCAGCACATAACCTTTGATGCCTTCTTCGAGAATACAACCTTCCATGAAGTGGCTCATGGCATGGGTGTTCAGAACACGATTAACGGAAAGGGAACGGTGAGGGAGGCATTAAAAGAACAGTATTCCTCGCTCGAGGAAGCCAAGGCGGATATCATGGGCCTTTATCTTGTAACAAAGCTTTATGAGATGGGAGAAATAACAAGCGGCGAGGTGATGAACAACTATGTGACCTTCTTTGCAGGTATCTTTCGTTCGAGCCGGTTCGGTGCCGCAAGTGCACACGGAAAGGCCAATATGCTTTCTCTGAAATATTTTGCCGACAACGGAGCCTTCGTCTACCAGGATAACGGCTTCTACAAAGTGAATTTTGAGGAGATGAAGAAGGCTGTGGAATCTCTGGTAGGTAAGATACTGAAGGTGCAGGGCGACGGCGATTATGACACAGCCAAAGCCTGGGTCGAAGCCGACGGAGTGATGACCGAAAGTCTGCGCCGCGACCTCGACAGGGTGAACGCCGCCGGCATCCCGGTCGACATAGTGTTCAGGCAGGGACGGGAGGTGCTGGGACTGTAGAGGAAGGGATGAGGCGTGAGGTTTGAGGCGTAAAGAAGACCTGGAGACAAAGAGACCAAGAGACGAAGGGACTTAGAAACGCCTGGCATGAAACACTCTGTTGACTAAGTGTTTATCTGGTGGTTGACAGAACCCCCTTTAGGGGGCAGGGGGTAAACCGGCAGAGGTATGAGGTGAGTAGAAGACGAAGATACTTAATGATTTTGAAGTTTTTTAAGCATTTTCTTCAGTGATTTGCCAAGTTGTTTATTCATGGTTTCTGCACTGGTTCTGATCTGTTCCTTTTGTTTGCCTTCATCTTTCAGGTAGTTGCCTGATTCGTAATAATCAAACAACTCGGTGAGGCTTCCGGTAAGGAAAAGATTACCCCTGGCCAGCGTATCCCGGAACTTCTTCCGGTACACGGCGAGTTCCGGATCAGGACCCCAGAAAAAATCACCAACGGCAAGGTAATTCCTTACCCACCTCGAAAGATTCACAACACCCCTCCTGCCCCACAGCCATTCTGCAAAGCATTCGCTCACAGCTGCCCAGCAGTCATCAAGCGATTCGGTTCTGAAATTATAATCGAGATTCCCGGGGTTACCTTTGAGCCGGCCCTGCGCTCTCAACTCTTTCTCAACACGAGTATCAAAGTAAGGCATGATTTTCAGAAATGTAACCGGAGTATAGCCATCCCTGCAGATCAGCTCCAGGTACCTGAGGTTCTCCCTGAGTGAGCCAAAGGTAGTTTCAGGCTGAAACAACATGAAACCGAAATCGAAATCCAATTCATGGTTTCTTAGTATCTCAACTCCCTGCAGTCCAGTATCCAATGTCATTCTTTTGTTGAGCCTGATCAGTCCTTCGTTGGTCCCGTCTTCCAGTCCGGTATAGAGCTGATAAAGACCATGCTGTTTCATCAACCCGAAAGTGTCACGGTCAATTTCATCCGGACGGCAGTTAATCTTCCACATTACCTTGCCTTTCAGGCCTCTGTTTTCCAGCTCGCTGCAGAATGATTTTATCCAGCTCCCGCTGCCCGACGTCCTCACCGGGAAATCATCGTCCTGAAACAGAAATACAGAGCATTTCTTCTCTGCATACAGATGACACATTTCACTCACCACCGACTCAGGCTTTCTGACTCGTTTGAGGGGTCCTCCTGCCTGCCGGTAAAACTCCCTTGTATTGCAGAAAGAACAGTCGTAGTTGCAACCGCGGGCAGCAATAATGGTTGTATACCTTTTGCCCATGGCATATTTTTCACACTTGGCCTTATAGGGAAAGGGGAAGCTGTCAATATCCATCTCAAGGCCGCGGAGAGGCGTCAGGATAACACTGCCGTTTTCCCTGAAGGCCAGATTCCTGACAGTTTTCCAACCGGTATTCGTTCTGAGACAATTGATGAGTTCAGGAAAAGTGTGCTCGCCCTCAAAGCGGACAATGGTATCAATTTCGGGAATTAGCCGGAACAGTTCTTCAGGATGAAGGCTGGCATAATATCCGCCTGCCGTGAAATGACAGGCGATCCCGTTTTGCCTGAGGAACCTTGTCAGTTGGGCAAATTCATCAAAGTATACTTCATAAATAACTGAAAAGCCGACAGTTATCGGGTTTTGTCGCCTTATAACCTCAAGTATCTCATTGTTGTTTCGCCTGAAATCTATCATTACAGTCTCGACACCGGCACTCTTCAAAACTGAAATAAGATAACCCACCCCCAGATTTTCGTCTTCTCCGAAGGCAACAATAAGAACCGGATTGCCGGACGGGTTCAATCCTTTCTATTCGGAAATATCAATAATCTTTATTAAAGAGTCAATGAATCTGGCTTCATCATTGAGGCATTTTTTATGATAACTCAGCATCAGCGCGGCAATTTTTTGCTTTTGCTGGTCGCTGAGTCCGGCCCCTTTCAGCATCTTCAGGGCGTACATGACAAATGGCCGGGGGAACGGCCTGATGGATTCCCTTTCAGCAAATTGTGACATGGCATTCGTTGTTTTGGTTAAAACTGAAAAATTTAGAATAACGCTTATTTTCTTGTCAATGACCTGATTTCAGGATCATCATACAGATTACCCCATGCCGGATCTACTCTCAGCAGATTAACTGAGAACCAAGACGGGTTGTTCAGCAGGTATTTCACTTCACGTATTGCTTCAGCCTTATCGCCGCTCATTGCGTAAATCTTCGCCAGGTTAATTATCATGTCATTTTTAACCAGATTATCTTCACTGGCAAGCTCCACTGCTGCTTTACCTGCAATCAGTGCATCGGTTTTATTTCCAAGACCGGCATAGGCAAGACCGCAGCAGCTGAATGAATACCAGTCTTCCGGGTTCTCCATGACCTGCCTTTTATAAAGGACCAGTGCAGAATCATAGTATAATCTGGTCATACGCTCATTGTCAATCTGGCTGTATGCAAGTCCGGTCATCAGATATCTCAATCCCGGCATTCCAAAATCATCGTCAGTTGAAGATTGCACATCAACGACTGCCTTATTGTATTTTCGATCGTAAACGTCAAGAAGTACCTTAAAATAAAGCTGCTTCTCACCTGTTCTGGCAATGATTGTATCAAGCACCTCCCTTGCCTTCACTGTATTTCCGTCCTTCATTATAAAAGTCTCCAGAAGGCTTGAGTATGGCCCTGACCAATCAGGCATTATTTTGGAGGCTTTCTGAAAAAAGGCTATTGCCGTGTCAAAACTGTGCATGTAAGTATAGGAAGTTCCGATATTGATAAGCACGAGGGCATCCTGCGGTTCTTCAGCAATAACCTTTCTGATCAGGTCCTGTGATCTGATCCAGTCGCCCATTCTGCGGTAGACCATCGCCATATAGAACAAAGGCTGATATCTTGAAGGAGACAACTCAGAAGCCTTGCTGAAACTTGTAAGAGCTTCATAATTGTCACCGATGCAGTAATAGTTGTAGAATCCGAGAGCCACCCATGCTTCGGCCATATCTTTATCGAGTTCCAGCGATCTGTCGGCATCGGCCTTGCATTTTTCAATATGGGAGGGATCGAGCTGTCCGGCATGGTAACCCCACGACCGTGCAATTGCACGCCTGGCATAAGCAAGTGCAAAGCCGGGGTCCTCTTTTATAGCCCTGTCATACATGGATATAGCTTCATCGAAGCTGATCGAATCAATGAACTTGTTTCCTGAAAACAGATAATACAGGGCATTTTCAGAGAGGACATTGGCGGTAAGGTAGTCTTTATATGCGTCTCCTTTCCCGGTAGCTTCTTTCCTGATACGTGCCTTTTCTTCAGGAGTGAGCACAGCCTGCAGGGTTGAGGCAGTTCTGATGGCGATGTCTGTCTGCATGCTGTGCATTTCATCCCAGGTTCCTTTAAACACATTGCTCCAGAGCTGTTCATCCCTGGGAGCATTGATAAGTTTGACTGTTACCCTTATTATCTCATCGAATATCTGGTAGCTGCCTTCAATTATATAGTTTGCCTCAAGTTCCCTTCCCAGATCAGGAATTGACCTGGTCGTTCCCCTGTACTTCATGACTGAGGTTCTCGGGCGGACCTTCAGATCGTTTACCTTGCAGAGTTGTGAAATAACTTCCTCTGTCAGCGCATCTCCCAGCCAGAGATTGTCTTCATTTGCTCCAATGTTTTCGAAGGGCAGAACTGCGATCGACTTATCGTTCAGTTTGCGCGACCCGGGCCTGATTCCGTTGAACCGAACGAGTGTCCATGTAAGTACAGCTGCCGCCAGTATTGCCAGTAAGGAAAACAGGGTACGGCGGTATGAATTTGCTTTTGTGCTGACCGGGATAAGAGGCCGCTCCGGGATTCCCGGTTCTTCCCATGGTTCCTTGAGTCCATGCTTTTCCTTTCTGACCGGAATCTGATCAGACTTCATGGATGAGATTATCTCCTTGACTGCATTTGCCGTTTTATTGATCTGGTTCCGGTACCTTGTCCCGTACTGGTTCTTATGTTCGTCATCAACCGGGGACAGTGGTCTGTTGACTCCGGGTTCCCTGTATATGAAATCAATGGACCTGAGCACACCTCCGGTCTCGCGCTCAATAAGCTCCCTGTCTTCGGGATCGAGTTCATGTATTCTCACAGGCAGTATCCTGCTTGCCACATTGCCGCTGTGGAGGGTGACTTTCAGCCCGAGACTGTCTGCGGAAGCCTGCCTGATGAAGGCCCTGAATTCATGTTCCCATGCGAAGGATTTAGGATCGCAGTAAGTACGTGAAATGACCGGAATGAAGATGAGACACCTGAGTTTTATCCTGAGGGATTCATCAACATCATATGAATCGAGAAGTCCGTCGTGCGGATTAAGGTCGAAGTAGACGCTTATTTCTTCCTTGAATGTTGCCTCAAGTTCAGCCTTAAGATGATCGACAAACTCAGTCACCCAGCCGTCGTGCCTGTTATCATTCTGGCGGTAACTGATAAAAATGTCGTATTCATATCCGGGGATCAGGCTGGACATTTCACTTATTGATTCTGTTAACAAGATTCCAGAAACGGATATCGTAGCGTAAAGCTGAAAGGTCAGCGCTGACTTTCAGCCAGTAGATGTCCCTGTATCCATTATCAAGGGCTGATTCGAGGTATTTCAGTGCCCCCGGGATATTGTCCTGAACGCAAAGCACTTCTGCAAATCTTAAATACTGAGTGGAATCCAGGGCCATAGCTTTCCCGAGCATCTGCCGGGATAACTCCTTCTCATCGAGCCTTGCAGCAACTGAGGCCAGCGATGCATAAGTGCCATAATAGTCAGGAAACTCCTTTATCCAGTATTCTTCAGCAATTTTTTTGAACTTAAGATAATGGTTCCTGGCTTCCTGAGGCTTACCTATTGCTTCGTAATTAACTCCCAGATCATAATATGCAGATGCATCTCCGGGGTATTTTTCAAGAATTTTCTCAAGCTCTTTTATGGCTTCATCGTAGTAAGCAAGATGGTGGTAAGCATGAGACAGCCTGTATTGATCATCCCTGAAATCGGGATTGAGTTCCAGTGCTTTTTTAAAACAATCAATGCTTTTTGAAATGCTGTCGCGGCAAAACCATGCAGAACCATAATAAAAGTATCCCCAGGGATTTTCGGGATTGTCGGAAATCATTTTTTCACCCCATACCAGTGCAGAATCAATCATTCCCAGGAATTCACAATATACCCATAGGATACCCGAATAAGTAAGTCCCTGATCAGGATTGATCCTTACTGCCTCCTTGTATTCCTTCAGGGCAATGTCATATTGCCTGATTTGCTGATTATACCAGCCAAGGTTGTTATGAACTACCGGATCGTCAGGATATAATCGTTTCAAAACTTCTATATTCCCGATTGCCTTATGGTAATCCTTTTCAACATGCTCTGCATGGAAGGCTATTATCCCGTATTTCTCACGGTCAGTAAGGTTGTCCGAACTCCGGATAGCCTCACCAAGGAGCTTTTTACCGCTCTGATCATTGAATTTCTGGATCAGAATATTACCCAGCGAAGCTTTGGCCGCAGTAAATCCGGTGTCAATCCTCAGTGCATTTTCGTAGTATTTCCTTGCTTCGCTGAAGTCGGCTGACAAATGACTCTCTATACCCATCGAAAACTGCTTCAATGCCTCAAGCGACGAAGTGGTTACCTTACCCAAAGGCTTATCCTGCAGAGAGATATCATATCTGGACTCCCCGAGATCCTTGCGGATTTTTCTGCACAACCTGTCAATAACAGGCAGTATTTCAGCTTCTGACGGAGCATAGAGCACCTCCGATTTGAGAAGATCACCCGTTCTGGTTTCAAGTATCTTTGCCGTGATTGAATATCTGCTTCCTATCTCGCTGATGCTAGGCACTATATATAACCTGATCCCTTCCCTCACAGCCATTTCTCTCGCAGTTTCTTCATCGATGAAGGTCTGATCTCCGATCTTCATCCTTACCAGTGTCTCCATCATTCTTGCCTTCGAGAATACATTGACATATCTCGACTGGCCTGTACTGAGGGAGAAAGCAGTATAGAGCGATTTGTCAAATACCGGATTACCAGTAAGATTCTCAAAATCAGAGATCAGTATCCAGTCACGTCTGGAAAACGGCAGAGAGCTTCCTGCAGAGAAGAGATAAATGGCAGCCAGTGCAAGGATAATCAGAAGGGAACTGTATGTGATTGCCATCCTCTTCTTTTCTCCCTTGCCAGATCGGGTCTTTTTTACGCTGACTGTCACAGCAGGTGAAGATGAGGCAATTTCAGGTTCCTGCTCTTCAGAAATTGATTCCGCAGCCTTTATCAGACCTGAAATCACTTCATCAATTGCATTTGCAACCTTGTTGACCTGGTTGCGGTAGCTTAATTTGTGAATATTCTTTTCCTCAGAGTCCGCCGGTGAAAGTGGCCGGTTTACGCCTGGTTCGGCATAGACAAATTCAACCGGCCGGAGAAATCCGCCCAGAACGCTTTCAACAAGTGATTTGTCTTCGGCTTTCAGTTCATGGATCTGAACCGGTAATACCCTGAGAGCCACATTGCCGTTAGGGAGCTTCACTTTGAGTCCGAACTGATCGCCGGACGCCAGTTCCACAAACGCTTTGAATTCATGCTCCCACGCGAAAGACTTCGGATCGCAGTAGGTTCGTGAAATGACCGGAATGAATATCAGGCATTTAAGTTTTTCCCTTAGGGAGTCATTAACGTCGTGGGTCTCCAGGAGTCCGTCGTGCGGATTTATATCAAAATATACACTGATCTCATCCTTGAATGTAGCTTCAAGTTCACTCTTCAGATGATCCACAAATTCAGTTACCCAACCGTCATACTTGTTGTCTTTATGGCGATAGCTGATGAAGATGTCATAGTTATATCCCGGGATAATACCTGACATTTGTTTGAGGTTTACTGGTTGCTGGTTACTGGTTACTGGTTAGTGGCTTTGCGTTCTGAAGCTTTAGCGAAAGAGGGTTGCTGGTTAAATCGCCTCTTCACCCCCTCTCCTTTTCACCCCTTCGCCCCATCATCTTCCTAATGCCGCTTACCACAGCCGCCGTTTTTACTATTTTATTGCTAAAGTTATGAAAGAAATGAAGGCAAGTCAAATAAAGATAGGATTGAGCGATAGCGGGCTATATCAAATCCTTATCCCTATGACGGTGATATCATCGGTCTGCTCTTCATCCCTGTCCTTCTCATCGCGCCAGCGTTCAAATTCCTCATACAGCATATCGCCCTGCTCCGGCATCGGGTAGTCACTTATCTGCAAAAGGAAATCCCGCAGTCTTTTCCTGGTGTAGCGCTGGTGACTGCCGCCCCCTGACTGGTCGGCAAAGCCGTCGGAACAGATGTAAAGTGTGTCATTCAGATTGAGATGAAGGCTTCTGTTGGTAAACCTGTATTTGCCATTAATGAAGCACTCTTCTGAGATACTGCCTGATAAATTACCTGAAATCTTTCCTCCGGTCACCTGAAAAATCATATTGCCGGCACCTGCATAAGTCAGTATCCTGGTGTTCGTATCCAGATTACACAGAACGATGGCCATATCGTCCGACACACCCGATATGGCAGTATCCTTCCGCAGGAATCTGTATATACCAGAAAAAAGATTGCAAAGAGCGTCGGCCGGATCGGTAATTTTCAGGATGTTCACTGTCTGATCAAGGATTCCGTATCCTATTGTGCTTATCAGAGCAGCCGGGATTCCATGCCCGGTGCAGTCGGCAAGAGCAAATATCACATTTCCGTCATTCCTGCTGAACAGGTAAAAATCGCCGCTTACAATATCCTTAGGTTCAAAGAGGACAAAACTTTCAGGGAAGCATTCCTGTATATGGAGGTCATCAGGAAGAAAAGCTTCCTGTAGGCGTCTTGCATAGTTGTAGCTGCCTTCAACCTCGCTTATAGTCAGCCTGATCTTTTCATCCAGCGAACTGAGTTTTTCCCTGATCGACGGAGAGTTCTCAGCGAGCTGATTAATGCCTGAACTCAGTTCATTGGTGCCAGATAAAAGCCGGTGGATGCTGCTCTGGGGCTTGATTGCGTAGGACAGCCTGCTTATCTTCCCCGGAGATACGGGATATGCTTCATATTTTATGTCCCGGAGTATTGCAGGTGTCAGCCTTACCAGTTCACGATCCTTTTCCTTCTCGTTTTCACTTAATTCTTCATATGGCACCAGGCAGGGATGCTTCTTTTTTCTTAAATCCTTAACATCTCCATAGGTCCAGCCGTTAAGCCTTTTCTCCCAGCTCCACCTCAGGTGTTCCACTTTTGCCATTGCTTCAACCTCCAGATCATCAAGGTGGAGAGCCCGGGTCTTGTAACCCTTCCTCACGGGTCTTATCCTGTAACCTATGGCGAGCAATCTGGTCGGCAAATGAACGGCAAAATCTAAGTTTGACAGCAATGCTTCGTGCTGCAGATCATCGAATCCCGCTGCTTCTGGTCTTTTGGCCCCGGGGATACCGGATGCCTGCTTCATCATCTCATGAAGGTATCCTGCATGAACCACTCTTGCAATCTTCAGAAGAATGGTAAGGCTGATCTCAGCAACTTCTTCCTGCCTTATCAGCTCGAATCCTGCTTTTTTCAGGCTTGCCGGAATAATATAGTTCAGTTCCCGAAACAATATGCTTCTGCCGGAGTCCCGGGTATCGTCAGGAAACCTGTCGAGATCGTACGAAATCAGGGATTCAATCTCACTTGCTGTGATTATACATGTTCTGCAATATTCACGGCAAGGCCTCAGGAAAAGACCGATAGAGTCATATTTTTCAGGTATTGCCGAAGCATAGTCAATCCAAAACTTCTTTTCACTTTCCCCTAGATCTGCAAATTTCTTTCGGGACAAACGACCGGTGTGCGACAATCTGATGATCCTTCTGAGGTCGTCACAAAGACTCTGTGCAACCGGTTCAGCCAGGCGCGTACCAAAATCTGCCGGGCCTGTAAATCCGAAATCAGATTTCATCTCATCTCTGATTCTAAAAATTCGAATGGCAGGTTAACGATCCTGGATATTTCCCTGCCGGCTTCGAGCATGTCATCATCGCCCGAAATGTAATGCCATCGGGCTGAAGCTTCTATCTCGCGTGAACGCAATTTTGCAAGGATTTTGCAGATATCGAGAATGCACTTTGCCGATCCGGAATTGAAGTAATTGAATTTAAAATTGATGATTACGGGTTTCGTGTTGTCCTCTGAATTGATCAGCCTGTCGCTGAAATCATTCATCCATTCAAAGATGGGAAAGTAAAACTCCCGTACATCCTGAGGTCTTGACTCTCCGCCGATCTCCAGAAAATGCTCCTCATGGTCAAGGATGACCTTTGGTGTAAAGACTGTCGGATTTATTATCAGCTTCTCCATGGGAGCCTTTTGAAATGAATCCGAAATACTTAGCTTAATCCGGATATGATTTCCGGAAACTTCAACTAAAATAATTTTTCCGGATCCAATATTATTAGTAACTTGATATTCTTAAACAAAGATAGCATTCTGTTGAAATCTCATACAGCGGAAGCTTAAAAATCGAACAGGCAGTTTTAATTAATTCAATGTAGAATGAGTGAACCCATTCTGAAAGCTCTTATAAGGCTTTTCGCGCTTATCAGTGATGTCCATGCTGACAGGGAAGTATCAAGCAGGGGAAGGGATGTTGTAAGGTTGTTTCTGTCGAAGCATCTTAACAATGAGCAGGTACTGAAATACCTGACGATTTTCGATGATTACCTCAGGCTTTATTATCCCAATGGCATTCAGAAGGACAGCATCAAGGATCGTAAGCGGACCTCGCTGACATCAATCAGGATCCTGGCCATTTGTGAAAAGATTAACGAAGAGCTTCAGCAGAAACAGAAGATTTACGTTCTGGTGCAACTATTGGACTTCATCTCCTTCAGTGCCGGAATAACTGCAAAAGAGCTGGAATTTGTCGAGACTGTCGCTACGGCATTTAACATTCACCGGACTGAATACCAGGATATACTGGCATTTATCTTTGAACCGTACCGGGAAAGTATGAGGGAGGAAAAGCTGCTTATAATCGATAACAATGAGTCGCCGGACCGCAAAGGAATAAAACATCTGACCAATGAGAATCTAAGGGGCAGATTTTCGTTCCTGAATGTGGTAAGCACCAATACCCTGCTAATGAAGTACGACGGCAGGGAGGATCTTTTGTTGAACGGTCAGAACATATACCCGGAACAGACGTATGTTTTTGATCACGGGTCATCGATCCGGGGCGCTTCAGTGAATGCCATCTATTACAACGATGTTGCTGAGATTTTTACAGGAGCTGCTTTCAAGCAAAGGGTTTCGCTTGATGCAAGGGATATCAGTCTCAGGTTCAGGGAAAGTGACAACGGGATACAAAACCTCACCTTCCATGAAGAATCGGGCAAACTGGTGGGCATCATGGGAGGAAGCGGTGTGGGAAAATCGACTCTGCTCAATGTCCTGAGCGGAATTTTCAGGCCTGACACCGGGAAAGTGCTTATCAACGGATATGATATCCATTCCTCCGAAGGCAGGGAACACCTGAAAGGGGTTATCGGATTTGTGCCGCAGGATGACCTTTTGTACGAGGAACTCACAGTGTTCCAGAACCTGTACTACAATGCCCGGATGTGCCTGAACAATCTCGGTGAGGAAAGAATCAGGGAAGAGGTTGATAAGATCCTTAATGATCTTGATCTTTATGAAATTAAGGACCTTAAAGTTGGAAGCCCTGTCAACAAGGTAATCAGCGGTGGCCAGCGCAAAAGACTGAATGTTGCCCTGGAACTTATCAGGGAACCGACTATTCTTTTTGTGGACGAGCCCACTTCAGGATTGTCTTCGGTCGATGCTGAAACCGTAATGACAATGCTAAAGGAGCAGACCTACAAGGGAAGACTTGTAATAACGACAATCCATCAGCCCGGATCAGATATCTACAAGATGCTTGACCGGATCATGATTCTTGACAGGGGCGGGTACCTGATTTTTTACGGCAACCCCAATGAGACAGTGATATGGTTCAAGACCCGTTCCAATCTGGCAAATTCAACCGAAGATCAGTGCATCACCTGCGGCAATGTGGATACCGATCAGCTGCTTAGGATCATTGAATCAAAGGTGGTAAACGAATACGGTAAACCAACCCGGCTGAGAAGAGTATCTCCCGCGGAATGGGCTGAAGGCTTCGAGGCGGAAAAAGAAAAGAAATTTGCAGAAAGAACCGCAGCCAGGGAACCGCTTCCTGAAAATAATTATTCAATACCAGGCCTTGTCAGACAATCAGCGATCTTCTTCATGCGCGATCTTTTATCCAAGATTGCCGACAGGCAGTACATGCTTATCAGTCTCCTCGGAGCGCCTGTCCTGGCGGTTCTCCTTGCGTTTTTCACAAGAAATGTATCGGGGGAGTCATACACTCTGCGTGAAAATGAAAACCTTCCGGCATACATGTTCATGTGTGTGATTACTGCGTTTTTCATGGGACTGATTATAAGTGCGGAGGAAATAGTAAAGGACCGCAAAATTCTCAAGAGGGAGTCATTTCTCAACCTCAGCTGGTTCAGTTACATCAATTCGAAGATCGTTATGATGTTCCTCGTCTCCGCGGTACAGACACTATCGTTTGTAATTGCCGGAAACCTGATACTCGGGATCAAAGGGATGACACTTACCTACTGGATTATATTGTTCAGTTCCTCCTGCCTTGCCAATCTGATAGGGCTGAACATCTCATCGGCATTCAATTCGGCAGCCACTATATACGTTCTCATTCCGTTCATAATTATACCCCAGCTTCTGTTCAGCGGCGTACTTGTCAGGTTCGACAGCCTGCACAGGAAGGAAGGTACATCCATTGAATACGTGCCAATACTGGGCGATCTGATGCCCGCCCGCTGGGCTTATGAGGCTCTTGCAACCGAACAGTTCAAAAAAAACAGGTTCGAGAGGAATTTCTTCAGATACGATATGGAGATAAGCCAGAACACCTGGTATGCAACTTTTCTTGTAAACGAACTGAAAAAGGACTTGCGGAGATGCAGGATTTACAATGACAGTTCCGGGTTCGGAGATATTGTTGCGAATAATTTCGGAAAGCTTACAAGGTATATCCGGTTTCTGTCTGAAGAGGCAGGATTTGATCCTCCCCCGGAGGAGCTTATTTCTTCGCTTAACAGCAAAAGGTTTGACAGTGCTGTTGCAGGCAAAACGGAACAGTTGCTTGACAGTCTTGCGCACCGGTTTAATTCAATCAGGAAAGTCAACTCGGCGAAAAAAGAATCAGTTACGCTTGCCCTGGCTGAAAAAATGGGGGAAGATGAATTCCTGGAACTGCAGGATGATAATACAAACAAGAGGCTAAGGGAGATAGTACTTGATGAATTCACCACACAAAGAATTATTCCCGCCAGGGAGAAATACATTCAGAAATTTGAACCTGCTTACATGAAACCTGTTTCGGGGAATGGCAGGGCTCATTTCTATGCGCCCTACAAGAAAATCGGGGATAGGCAGATAGAAACGTTCCTTTTCAATATACTGGTTCTCTGGTTCGTATCCCTGATTCTTTACCTGGTCCTGTATTTCAAAGTTTTAAACAGAATATTCAATTCCGGCTTAAGCACCAGGGTATTCCCGAAAAAACAGGCGGAGACTACAGCTGCATAAAACCCCAGGCTATGAGGATAAGCAGTCCGACCATCACCCAGCTGAGGGCGAAACCAGCAAGGTCTTCCCTGTAGCGCCTGAAAAAATTACGCCAGCGTTCCTTTTTTCCCCAACCCGGAAGATCGAGAAGAAGAAGATCATCACCCGACAGCTCGCCAAGTGGTTTAAGCCCATCGGGGCCGGTGTAATCCGCATCGGATTTCCGCCGCATGTTATCGAAAAAACCATCGATTCTCTCCTTGTCCTCTGGCCGGGTCAGAATACTTACCAGCCAGAACACGAAAAAGCCCGACAGCATGGCAAGTCCGAAGGGGCCAGGCATCCACTTGTAGACAAGGACCAGCTCGCCGGTTGAAAGAAAATTGGCTGCATAGTAAACAGAGAGTGAGATCAGCACTGCTGCTGCAGCTCCGTATCTGTTGGCCCTTTTCCAGATAATTCCGCCAAGGAAAATTATCCCCATGAATGCTGCAAGTGTTTCCACAAAAAGGAATCCATGAAGGACATTCTTCACCCCGAGTGCAAACAGCACGGCCATAACCGATAATCCGAGGCCCGAATAACGTCCCATCCACAGCAGCTTCATATCGGTAGCCCGGGGATTTATGTATTTCTTATAAATGTTCTGAGTGAAAAGGGCTCCCGTATTCACCATGAAATTTGAACATGACGACATATTGGCAGCCAATATTGCGGCCAGCATCAAACCAATCAGGCCGGGAACCAGAAGAACACTGCATGCATAGCCGAAAGCCATTTCGGGATCAGGGAGTTCCGCTCCTTTCATTATTACAAGTGCGGCGACAACCAGACCTGTCATTGCCCAGCCTATTGTAATAAGCCGTTTTACCATCGATCCGAATGTCTGTCCTATCCTTCCGGCCCTTTCAGTGTTCCCGGTTGCGCACATTGACACCATATGGGGTTGGGCAGTGATTCCCACAATACCGTTCACTGCAAGCATGGCAATTGTGAAGCCGTCTATACCGCTGGCGCTGTTGAACAGGTCGAAGAAATGATCGGGAAGAACCTGCCTCATCGCGTGAAATCCGCCCACCTCCTTAAGCCCAAGCGGAATAAGCATTATCGACAGTGTTATTATGAGGAACGACTGGATGAAGTCGGTGTAGGCAGCAGCAATAAGGCCCCCTGCAAAACTGTAGATTATGAAAGCCACCGTCATCACCATCACTATCATGTTCGGTGAAAACATATTCCCTGATGCAACTGAAATGACCTTGGCGGCGCCCTGGAGCATGACCCCCATGCTGAATACAAAGAAGACTATTGCAAAGATTGAATATACAAGCCCCATGGTTCTGCCGTACCTGTCTTCGATGATCTCACCAACCGTGGTACGCTCGCTTCGGCGGTAAAAAGGAGCTATCAGCCAGTAGAATGGCGTGATAAGCATGTTCTTCCACTGGTACCAGATGGTGGCAAATCCGTTGCTGAATGTTGCCCCTGTCTGGGCAACGGGCATCTCGGCATGAGTTCCGACACCGAAGGCCTGCCCCAGCATGATGTACCACTTGAATTGTCTGTCGCCCCTGAAGTAGCTGTCGCTGGTCTTGATCTTCCTTGAAATCCATATTCCAAACGCCGTGATAAGGACGAAGTAGCCTATAAGAACAATATAATCGAGTATCGCCATAAGTTAAAAGTTGTTCAGTTTTCAGTCTTGGATCCAATCTGCCTGCCGTTTACAATCACTTTTTTTATTGACATATTAAAATCTTCCATATGAAACAGGATGAGGTCAGCCCTCATTCCGTCTTCAAGTGTGCCCCGGCCGGTTATTCTGCAAGCCGCCGAAACATTCCTTGAAGCCATGTTTACAGCTTCACCCAGTGTGCAACCGGTGAATCTCATAACATTGCCCACGCCTGTTCTGAGAGGAAGCGATGCCCCTGCCAGGCAGTTAAGCACCGGATTTTTTATTAATCCGTCGGCCGACAGAACAATATCACTCCCCATGAACACGTAGCTGCCTGGTTCCATTCCCATGAAGTGGGTTACATCAGATGTAAGGATTATATTATCCGGTCCTTTCACCTTGCAGAAAACCCTGACCTCTTCGGGAAGAAGATGATGACCATCGGCTATAATTGAAGGTGTCAGCAGGTCATTGGCCAGTTGTGGCCAAAGCGGGTTAAGGTGCCTGTCGATCAGGTTTGCGCATCCGTTTCCGAGATGTGTCGACAGCCTGGCTCCCCTGTCAACTGCCTCCATTATCTGTGCTGCACTGGCATTTGTATGTCCGATTGAGACGATTATTTTTTGCCTGACACACCGTCCGATGAAATCCATGACACCTTCAATCTCGGGACTGACAGTAACCTGACGGATATTTCCGCCTGCAGCATCCTGGTATTGCATAAACTCATCCCATGAGGGTTTCCTGATAAACTCAGCAGGATGACAGCCGTAGAAACCTGCCTCGGGCGATATATAAGGTCCTTCGAGATGAAACCCCGCAACAGAAATTCCTGCCTCTTCATCATCCTGCAGAGCCCTGACAAGATTCCTGAAAACCCTCACAAGGTTGTCATGGCTGCCTGTGATAACCGTCGGGAAGAAGGTTGTAACACCATCCTTCCTTATGGCATCAACAGCCATCCTGAACTTAAGGCTGCTGAGCGAAGAATCTGAAAAATCCACTCCCCTGTAACCGTTTATCTGGTTGTCGATAAGTCCGGGTGCAACAAAAATATCATTAAGCTCTTCAGACATCGGAATTTCATCAACCGAGCTTATCAATCCCCGGCTGAACTTTATCCTGACCGGCTTGCCTGTCTCATAATGCAAAGCGCTGACTTCTCCTGATCTGTTCATCTGTTGTTAATTTTTGTCCGGAATAATTCCATTGAGGCTTCTGCTTACCCGTCTCCGGATTAAAACCTGATAATACCGCCTGCCGATTCCCTGTCGAGAAAAAGGTGCCAGTCGGGGTGTTGTTTAAGGATGGTTGCAGGCACCATTCTGTTCACGCTTTCAGAAAGTGTAAGCCTGACAGCTTCAGCCTTTGCCTGGTGAGGAACAACTGAAATTATTGTCCTGCATTGCATTATCTGCCATACGCTCATTGACACAGCCAAAGCGGGGACCTCCGCCGGCGAGCCGAACCATCCTTCGCTGACCTGCTGGAGCTTGCATTCCTTATTAAGCTTTACCCTTATATAAGCATCTCTGTTGTCGAAATCGGCAGGGGGGTCGTTGAATGCGATATGTCCGTTGACACCAATGCCGATTAAACCGAGGTCGATGGGCTTATTCCGGATAGAACCGGTAAGTTCGCTTATCAGGCTATCGCTATTTCCTTCCACATCGATGCTGTGGAAGCGTTTCACCGGGACAAGGTTAATGAATCTCTCGTAAAGGTACCTTCTGAAGCTTGCCTTGTGAGTAACAGGTATTCCGATATATTCATCAAGATGGAACACTTCAACCTTTTGCCAGTTGACATTGCGCATCACCAGTTCCCTGAACATTTCAAACTGGGAACTGCCAGTTGCTACCACCATCCTTGCCTCACCCTTCGTGCTGATGATTTCGTTCAGTTTTGCAGAAATCACCTCTGCGGAATGTGAGCCCAGTTCATTTGCATCGCTGGAAACATAAATTTTCATAACAATAATTTTATCAGTCTTACAATATCACATCACCGCTGTTTCCGAAATGTGAAAAATCTCTAAAATCAAGACTGGATCAGCAATTGCATAAAAATAGAATTTAATATTCACAAACCAATTCTTTATCTTCACCAAAATTTAAATTCTGATGCCACGATATACCGTAATTGCGACCATTCTCCTATTGCTATGTTCTGAAGGTTCTGTCTTCAGCCAGGTCAGGGCTGTTAACCGGGATAAATACCGGGTTCACATCAGCAAAACTGACAGGCCTTTTACAATCGACGGGGTCCTTGATGAGGAACCGTGGTCTAAAGCCGAGCGTGCATGGGAGTTTCAGCGCGTAACCCCTACCGACACAGGATATCCAGTTGCAAAAACTGAGGTGATGCTTACCTACGACAAGTCAAACCTGTATCTTGGGATAATCTGTCACGATCCCACTCCCGGAAAGAGACCCGTTGAATCGCTTCGCAGGGATTTCGGATTCTCCAACAATGACAACTTCATGTTTTTCCTGAACACTTACAACGATCTCACTAACGGATTTGCTTTCGGCATATCGGCTGCAGGAGCACAGACTGAGGGATTGCAGTATGAAGGCACAAAGGTAGATTACAGCTGGGACATCAAATGGAAGTCGGAAGTGAAAAGCTATGACGACAAGTGGGTTACCGAGGTCAGTATCCCGTTCAGGAGCTTAAGGTACTTCGAAGGGGATACGGAATGGGGGATCAATTTCGGACGGCTCGACCTCAAGAATAACGAGAAATCGGCCTGGGCACCGATGCCCCGTCAGTTTCCCCACTGCTCCCTTCCATTTGTCGGAACTCTTATCTGGGATGAACCCAGGGACAAGGCCGGACTGCGATTTTCGCTGATACCTTATGCCACAACGAAGGTCACCCGCGACTTCGAAGCCGGAGAAGCAACCTCATGGAAATGGAATGCAGGGGTGGATGCAAAGATGATCCTCTCGACATCCCTTAATCTCGACCTGACGGTTAATCCCGACTATTCCCAGGTTGAGGTCGACAAGCAGCAGACAAATCTCGACAGGTATGAGCTCTTTTTCCCCGAAAAGAGGCAGTTTTATCTGGAGAACAGCGACCTCTTCGCAAGTCTCGGAACCGACAGGGTAAGGCCTTTCTTTTCAAGAAGAATAGGGCTCGACAATCCGGTTCTGGCCGGCGCCAGACTGAGCGGAAATCTCGGAGACAGGTGGAGGATAGGGATAATGGATATCCAGACGGGAAAAAATGATGAGGTTCACGCAGCCAACTACATGGTTGCTGCCCTCCAGAGGCTGGTTTTCAGCAGGTCGAGCGTCACAGGCTTCCTGATAAACAAGCAGGTGATGAACACCGAAAATGACGAAACCTTTACCGGCAACAAGTATAACAGGGTGGCAGGTCTTGAATATAACCTTGCCACACCCGACAACAGGTGGAACGGCAAGGTATATTACCATCAGAACCTTGTTGAAGATCTTACACTGAAAGATGCAGCAATGGCCGCTAATATAACTTATTCAACTCCATTCATAACGACGTCCTTAAATCAGGCCCTTACAGGTTCGGGGTACAATGCCGAGACGGGATACGTAAGGAGAATGGGTTATTACCAGCTGAACGGATCGTTCCAGTACAAATTCTTTCCTGAAAGCAAAAGCATTATCAGTCATGGGCCTGTCCTGAGGCTCGACACCTACCTTGATCCATATAACTCGTTCTCACTCACCGACAGGGAAACAAACCTTATGTACCGGATCGATTTTCTGAACAAGAGTTCCTTTTCGGTTGATGCAAAGGACAATTATATAAGACTCCTTAGACCGTTCGATCCTACCAATACAGGAGGGCTTACGCTGCTGGCCGGAGAGGATTTCAGCTGGAATGAAATAGGCGCCACCTACGTCTCGGACAACCGGAAGATGTTCAACTTCTCTATTACAGCCAGGTACGGAGGATACTACAACGGCGACCGGCTTACCCTGAACGGAGAGGTGAATTATCGTGTCCAGCCATATGGCAGCCTGGCACTTGTCACAACCTACAACGACATAGATTTGCCCGTTCCTTACAACAGCGCGAAACTCCTGCTGATTGGTCCCCGGTTCGACTTCACCTTCACCGACGACCTGTTCTTTACCAGTTTTATACAGTATAACAACCAGATCGACAACCTCAACCTGAATCTTCGCTTCCAGTGGAGGTTTGCACCGGTGTCAGACCTGTTCATTGTATATACTGAAAACTCCTGGGCCGGCGACATACTCAACAACAGCTTTGGCAGCCCCTACGCCGGAGACCTGAAGTCGAAAAACCGCGGCCTGGTTGTGAAATTATCCTACTGGTTCAATTAAGAGCCTGATCTGGTCACTTGATCAGAAAATCGAGGAGGGGTTTATCCCCTATCCAGGCGACCAGATGGTCGTTGCGCCTGAGAGGGCCCACACCCGAAGGTGTCCCGGTGAAAATGAGGTCGCCCGTTTTCAGGGTGAAGTATTGTGAAATGTATGCAATCAGCTCGTCTACTCCGAATATCATGTCGGATGTATTGGCTTGCTGCACAATAAGATCATTTATTTCAAGGCGAAAATCAAGATTCCTGATATCACCGGCTGAGCTCACCGGGATGAAGTCGCCAACAGGGGCCGAACCGTCAAATCCCTTTGATATCTCCCATGGGAGCATCGATTTTGAAAGCCTTGTCTGGATATCGCGTGCCGTTATGTCAATTCCTGCAGTAATCTCATCATAATATCTCGAAGCAAACTTAGGTGAGATTGATTTTCCAAGTTTCGATATCTTCACAACCACTTCGAGTTCATACTGGATATCGTTAGAAAAACCGGGAAGGAAGAAAGGCTTGTTCTTCTTCAGAAGCGATGAATCGGGTTTCATGAACACCACCGGTTCGGATGGATACGGCCTGCCCATCTCGATGGCATGCCTGCGATAGTTCATCCCGATGCAGATAATTTTCATTTTACAGTTGTCCTTTGCCGAATGACCTGAGCTTGATTTCAGTCAGAATCTTCTTTGTATAGAGCGGGAAATCGCCGTTCATCATCCACGAGTAGTACGATGGATCGTTCCTGAAAACAGTCTCCACCGGCTTCCCCTTGTGTTTTCCGAAATTAAACACTTCCACCCCGTTCTCATCATAGATTATTCGTCCAGCAAAATCGACCAGGCTGTTGTATGCGCTGAATTCGGCAAGTTTTTCCACATCGTTTTCCAGGTCGCTGTACCTGTCGAGCTGCGACTTAAGAACCTCGTAAGTGGCTTGAGTATCGGCCTTCGAACTGTGAGCGTTTTCAAGCTCCCTGTCGCAATAAAACCTGTAGGCTGCAGTAAGTGTCCTCTGCTCCTTCCTGTGAAAGATGACCTGAACATCGACGTATTTCCTTTTGAGGAAATTAAAGTCAATATTCACTCTCAGAAACTCTTCTGCAAGAACCGGTATATCAAATTTAATTGCATTGAACCCGGCAAGATCGGTTCCTTCAAGGAAGGCAGCAAGATTTTTTGCAATCTCCCTGAATTTCGGGGAGTCAGCAACATCTTCATCGGTTATTCCGTGGATTGCGGTTGACTTTGGAGGGATGGGCATCTCCGGATTAATCCTTGAAATCAGCCATTCCTCACTTCCGTTGGGGTTTATCTTGAGAACCGATATTTCGACAATGCGATCGCTGGAAACGTTAATTCCGGTTGTTTCGAGATCGAGAAAGGCTATGGGCCTGCGGAGGTTAAGTTTCAATTGTCAGGCGTTTATCATCATTGGCATGAGAAGCATGAGAAGGTCTTCCGACTCATTTTCAGATTCTCCGGGCAGGAACAGGCCGGCCCTGGTGGGATCAGCCAGTTCAATCATGACATCCTGAGAGGCCATATTTGAAAGAATTTCGAGGAGGAACACCGATTTGAATCCGATTTCAAGGTCCTCGCCTTCATACTGGCATTTGATTTTCTCGTAAGCTGATATAGAGAAGTCGATATCCTGTGCCGAGACCGTCATCTGGTTGCCTTTAAGCTGGAGCTTGACAAGATTGCTTGCCTGGTTTGAAAAGACGGACACCCTTCTGAGAGTATTGTAAAACTCGATACGGTCGACTGTGACCTTCCTTGGGTTATTCTTGGGAATCACCGAATTGTAATTGGGATAATTGCCTTCAACCAGCCTGCAGACCACTTTATAGTCGTTCAGGTTGAAGAATGCATTTTTATCGTCGAACTCAACGGTGACTGCTCCTTCTTCCTTTGGCAGTATATTTCTGAGTAGCGAGGCCGGTTTCTTGGGAAGTATGAAGGATGAATTATCGTCGGCATGAGTGTCGCTGCGCTGATACCTTACAAGTTTATGTGCATCCGAAGCCACAAATGTAATCTTATCGGTTGAAGCCTCAACAAAGATCCCTCCCATCACAGGTCTGAGTTCATCGTCGGCGGTTGCAAAGAGTGTCCTGTTAATTCCGGCCAGCATCACGTCAGCATTGATAACGAATGAGAATTTTTTCTCTTTTCTGATAGCCGGCAGTGCAGGGAAATCTATACCGTTCTGACCAACCACATTGAATTTTCCGTTTTCGGAAGTGATAACTACGGCAAGTGTATCCAGGTTGATGTCGAACGAAAGAGGCTGTACTGAGAATTCCTTGAGAGTGTCGAGCAGTATTCTTGCCGGGAGGGCTATGATACCGTCACCCGTGGCATTCTCGAGCTTCATCCTTGTTATCAGGGTCGATTCAAGATCTGATGCCGTAATTTCAAGATCGTTGCCTGAAAGATTAAACAGAAAATTATCAAGGATCGGCAAGGTGTTTTTGGAACTGATCACCCTGCTTATGGCCTGCAAATGACCTAGTAACTCTGTGCTGGATACAACAAATTTCATATTATAATGGGTTTAATTACTTCTCTAAAATCGCAACTATCAATATTACAAAAAAAACATTTATCCTCAAACAAATTATTGCCCGGGGAGGAAATATGAGCGCTTTTTGATAATGGGATCTATATCCGCGTATTTAACAATAAAAAACTCCGTTTCTCCCGGCTTCCGGGCCCACATTCTGTCAGTATCGTCCCTGACTGAATCCTGTTCACTTATTGTGCGTTTCCACAGATTTACCTGGCTCCTCTCCCCTTCCGGGGTTAAAACTGCAACCCTGTACAACGGCTGTTCGCCAGATATGCCTGCCCTCTCCGCTTCAGTCAGTTCCGTGGCCCATGATTCGAATGGCACCTGCGTGAAATAGGACATATACCTCATAACACGCGAGGTATCCCAGCCTGCAAGTTCCCTGTCGTTTCCGAAAAGTGAAGGAACGCCGCCTGCGTATTTTATCATGAATGAAGATGATGTATCGGAAAGATGCTCGAAGGTAACTGAATGGATATCACTTGGCTGCAGACTGAATAAGGTATATGGCTGCCAGAAGAGTTCGTTCAGGGTGAATGCCGATCCGATCTCTGTCTCGCTGCCGGAAACGGAAACGATGTATGGTTTGGAGCCTGGCTTCAGCTTCATTATGTTTCCATACTGGTTTGAAGCTGTCTTATAAACAAGGAAGGAGCTTAGCAATTTGTTCTTTTCGTAGACTTTAACGGCCACAGGTTCTATTCCCGGGGCAGTGATTCCGGAATTGAACAGCTCATCCGACACGGGCGATTTGATCTGCATTTCTGTAAGTATCCTTATTATGAAAAGAATACTGCTTCGTCTGGCCGTCTTTTTCCCGTTAACAAGCCACTCTTCGCCCTCTTCCATGAGGGTAAGGGTACTGTTCTCCGAGGTGAATTCAATCCGGGTGATCCTTTCAGCCGGGCTGGCTGCAAACGATGTATTGCTGCCGCCAAATGGTTTCCTGTCCCTGAGAAGAAGGATCATCAGAATAACAATGACGGTCGCACCCAGGATATACAGAGCTGCCTTACGCTTCATCATAACTATAAGGAATACTTGATTCTTCTTCTCCATCCGAAAAGGAAACCGGCAAGGAGAACAAGCAGCACCGGTCCGGCTATATTGATGGTCTGCCAGAACAATCTCCTGTTCTTAACTTCATTGCCGTCGAGCAGCCTGAGCTTAAGCTCCCTGGATCTCAGCTCCATGATCCCGTTGTCGTCCACAAGGTAATTGAGACTATTGAGAATGAAGTCCCTGTTTCCGAACATCTCAAGAGTGTATCTGTCCTGGCCAAGGGGCAGAGGTGTTTCAACATTACCGGTTCTTCTCACCTCGTTTCTTATAATATCTCCATCGGCCACAACTATCATTTTTGTCGGAACGCTTTCTTCCCTGATCCGGATCACCGATTCCTTTACCAGGTTGTCGGTAGGCCTGTTCCTGAAAGCCGACGGGAACACTCCTTCCAGCAGGACTGCCACAGGCAAACCCGACCTGTTGAAGGATCTTTCTTCCGGAACCATCTCAGCTTCCCTGAGGCTTATGAAAAAGGGAGGTGATAAAGTCCGGGTGAGCCCCGAGGTCGAAAGCAGGATGCTTTTTCTGATATTACCATCCAGTCCCACGGTATCTATGTAGTTTGAATATTCTCCCTTAACCCTGTTGATATTCCTGGTTATCGGATGATCGGGGTATGGAGTGAGCAGAGGGAAATAGAGCCAGGGGACTGATACCGGCTGCTGCCGGACCCCTCCGCTTGAAAGTATAAGCCTGATCTGAGCGCACTCAATATCCTGGACTATCTGTGCATTTACCCTTGCTCCATATCTGAATAGCTGGTCTTCAAGATTCAAAGGCCTGTAGATTGCGGCGGTTTCGCCCGTCACAAGGCTGTCGGCATATACATTCACCTCTTCAAGGAGCCACAGCACCTTTCCCCCGTTCATAATATACTGATCGAGAACGAATTTATCATTTTCATTGAACTCCTCCTGTGGTCCGGCAATCACTATTGCTGAATATTTGTCGAGAATGCCGGGTGTCCCGCCTATAGCCCCCCTGTCGACTGTAAAGAACCGTGCCATATGGAATATTATATCTGCAACTCCGGTTTCCGGAATTTCATCCTGCCCTTCGATGAAAGCCACCCTGTAAATGGTATCGGAGCTGAGTGTAGCAATAGGCTGTATCAGTTCATATTCAAGACCTTCGGCAGAATGAAGAAGATTTTCCTCAGCTGTCATGCCTGGATTGTTCTTCAGGAAATTGACCGGCACCTCGATGCCGTTGTAGTTGACGATCATCCCCGGGAAAATGATTTTCTGGCTTGATCCTCCCTCCGGGTCGCTATCCTGAATATTCACCGGATTAAGTCCCTTTTCAAGCAGCGACTGGTAAAGCGCATCCCTAAGCTCCTGGTCATTACTTTCCGACGGGTTGATGAAATCATAATCAACTTTACGCCCGGAGAATATTCTGAATTCATCCAGCATTTCACCCACCGATCTTTTCAGCCGTTTAAAGGGGATAGGCATTTCACCGTCGAGGTATACCTGGACAAAGATGTCATTCTTTATTCCTGAAAGAACCTTCCGTGTCGGTTCGGACAGGGTGTAACGCCTGTCCTCAGTCAGATCGGTCCGAAGTCTAAGAAATGATACAGCGACAGCTGCAATTACAACTGCAAAAACGGTGAACCCGAACCGGAACCAGTTGCGTTTCTCATGATTTCTTGACAGAAGCACCATCCGTGTCGCCTCATTAAACAGAATGACTACCGCGACGAAAAAGGCAATATCCCTCAGGTCGATAACTCCCCTGCTCATAGATTTGTAGTGCTCATTGATGCCGAGGCCGATAACCATTTCATCGATATTCCTCATACCCGGAAGATAGGCGAATGCATCGAAACCCATGAAAAGGAACAGCGAGATCAGCACAGCAACAATAAAGGACACAACCTGGTTTTCGGTAAGGGATGATGCAAAAAGGCCCACGGATGCATATACTGCAGCCAGAAAGAACAATCCGATGAATGCTCCTATGGTTCCTCCCTTGTCGAGATTTCCGGGTGTTTCGCCAAGGAGGTGAACCGAGACATAATAAATAACTCCCGGCACCAGCGCAAGCAAAACAAGTGCAACTGCAGCAAGGTACTTGCCATAAACAATCCCGCGCTCTGTCACAGGTTTTGAATACAGCAGTTCCATGGTTCCCAGCCTCTTCTCCTCTGCAATCATCTTCATGGTGACCGCAGGGACAAGGAATAAAAAGATCCATGGCGACAAAAGGAACAGGGTATCGAGACCCGCGTAGCCGCTGTCGAGAATATTCCATTCCCCGGGCAGTACCCACATAAACAGTGAATTAATCAGCAGGAAGACGATTATGACTATGTATCCTGTAAGACTGCTGAAAAATCCGGCCGTCTCCTTTCTGAATATTGCGAACATCTTATTCTGTTTGACCTGTTTATACTACTCCACTGATGATCTTTAATGAACCCTGAAATTTCCTTTAAAACCGGGGAAACCATAAACCCGATGAAAAAAACGTGTTTTCGGTTTTAAAGGTGCAAAAATAGACAATAAGTTTCCTTTTATTCACATTGACCCCCTTTCCCGTTTCCCCCAGGGGGGAAAGGCTTCGCGACCTGCTCCTTCCCCTGTGGGGGAAGGCTGGGAAGGGGGTAAAATTTCTAGTCATTGTTTCCGATAGTCATTATCATTTTTTAAAGGCTTTGCGTTTTTTACATCAGTTACGATTACATCTGAATAATAGAATTTTATTATTTCATCCGACTTAAATCCCCTGGCTGCCATAACCATGGCTCCCTCCTGGCACAGTCCCACACCATGACCGTATCCCCTTCCCCGGAGAACGATCGAGCTGCCTTCGTGCATCACCGAAAAGAATGATGATTTGAGGTTAAGGTCGTTCCTGATCTTATTGAACGGAATGGAGAAAGATCCTATCCGGTACTCGTTATGCCTGGTGTTCTGAGAAAAATTGTAAGAACGTCCTGCATTTCCCGATGGAACATATCCGGAACGTTTCAGGTAAGATTCCCATTCAGCCTGGGGGATCGATTTTTTCCAGTGAGCATTGGGCGATTTAAGGCAATACGGATCAGATACTTTTTTAAGATAGGCATGACCTGCAAGCCACACAAAATCGGAGGTCGAGGTTTCACCACCGCAATTCGAGTGAAATGCTGAAATGATGAGAGTGCTGTCGGATGCAAGGATAACCTGGTCTCTTGTTTCCGATGCAGCCCTCAATATAAGCGAATCAGAAGTAATACCATGGAAAGCCTGGCAATGGGTATTGTCGCAAAGGTTATATCCGTCGATCAGGTGCCTGTCAGAATGCCTGTAAAGGTAAGTCCGGGCAAGAATAGCCTGTGATTTCAGGTATTCAATCCTTCGGCCTGGTCCGCCTTCTGTTCTTACCACACCGGCAATATAATCCTCCGCATCGCAGATATTTGTGAAGACCATCACCCCAAGGTCGGCGACGCATTTAAGGCTTCCGCTGTAATATCGACGCTCTCCCGGGCTGCCATTTATCCTGAGAGAAAAATGGTCGTTGCCCGTCAGACCCCTTACAGTCAGTGAATCAACGGTAAAGCTCACTGAATTTCTCAGTTTAACTGCTATCCTGCCTCCATACAAGGCGAAAATCACAGGATTGCCATCTCCGATGGTTACAGGAGAGCCCTCGTATGTATCCAGCTCAAATTTACCATGGGTCACCGCAAGGGATGCAGAGGAAGGCTTCCGGTCGGCAAAAATCCTCACCTTAACCTGTGCCGGCGCCATTAAAGGGAAAAGGAAAACAAGCAATAGTATATTGAAAAAAATCCTTGTCATCTGATTCTCGAAACTTTGACAATCATGATATCTGACATATCACCGGTGATGTGGTTTCCTTAAAGCCTCCAACATGTCGGATGCCACCCTTTCCGATGCGCCCTCAGGTCCCAGTATTTCCTTCACCCAGGCATAATCGCGCAGCACCTTACCTCTTTTTAATCCGCCGGGCAGCACAGCTTCCAGTTCCTTCACCAGGTTCTTTTCATTCAGTGAGAACTGGACCAGTTCCTTAACGGCTTCATAGCCGGCAATAAGGTTGACAAGTGATATGAATCTGACTTTTATAACAGCCCGGGCGATCACCATTGAGATAAAGTCGCCCTTGTAACATACAACCTCAGGAATCCCCAGAAGGGCAGCCTCGAGAGTTGCAGTTCCGGATTTCACAAGCGCTGCTTCCGAAACATGAAGTATCTCGTAAGTCCTGTCCCTGATAAGTCTCACCGGGTAATCCTTTAATACCCCATTGTAGAGTTCGTCCGGAAGGTTCTTCACCCCTGCCAGGACAAACTGGTACGCGGGGAAATGTGAAACGGCTTTAAGCATTTGCGGGAGTATCTGCTTTACCTCACTCTTTCTGCTGCCGGCAAGCATGGCGATAACCGGCCTGCCATCAAGCCCCAGTAAGAGGCGCACTTCGTCCTGAGGAGGAAGAGCCCTTTGTCTCTTTCCCGTCTCATCGAGAAGCGGATTACCCAGATACACGGCTTCAACTCCGTGCCTTGAGTAAAATTCAACTTCAAACGGGAATATGATGTACATCCTGTCGACACTTCGCTTGACTTTTTCTACTCTTCCCTCATTCCATGCCCACAGTTTCGGTGAAATATAATAGTATACCCTTAATCCGGATTTCTTTGCGAATTCTGCAATTCGCAGGTTAAAGCCCGGGTAATCGATCAGGATCACAACATCGGGACTGAATGATTTGATCTGCTGTTTGCAAAGGGTGAAAAGCCTGCGAATGGTACCCAGGTTCTTTACAACCT
>CAYQRF010000009.1:0-43975 GCA_964419775.1 uncultured Rikenellaceae bacterium | reverse complement strand
ATGATTAAATTTAAAAATTAAATCCGCTTTCCGGGTGGCTCACTTTGCACCAGAAAAGTGGCTCACTTTCGCCGGAATAATCACATAGACCTGTGAAATGATAAATCAGGGGAAAATTTCTTAATTCGGATTCATTCCGGGCGATAGTATGAAAACCACAAATTGTGGGTACATGAGCCGATTTACATGTCTGGAGGTTGCAACTTTTGTCCGTTGGGGGTCCCGTCCCGATAGCTATCGGGAGCTTTCGGGATAGGGGTGGATTTCCGGGGAAAGATTTCCAAGCCTTTACCCCCAACCCCCCAGGGGGGGCTTTAAGAAGCAGACATTTAATGTTTTGTAATAATTTAAAAAACAAATCCGTCAATGATAGCGGATTTCAAGTCCCCCTTGGGGGATTTAGGGGTAAAATAAGCGGAAATGGGAACATGGACTTCTGGAAGGGGATCATTTCCCCACGGGAGATCCCGAAAGCCTAAGACTAATGTTAACTATTGTTAAAATGTTCCTCATACCGGCACTCTTTTTTTCTTTTTTCTACATTTGAGTTCACTAATTACTCTAACAACAACCAAATGAAAATCAAAAGACTTATCATCGGGGCATGGCTTATCATGTTGCTGCCTGTATCATTATTCTCCCAGACCGAAAAAGCGGATCTGACGATGATTTACAAGATCAAGCAGGAAGGCACCAGGAATTCGGCAATTGAAGACCTTGCGTACGGTCTGACAGATCTTACCGGACCCAGGCTTACCGGATCGGGCGGCGGAGCCAGGGGAAATGAATGGGCTTTAAAGAAGATGGAGGAACTGGGTTTTCAGAATGTAAGGATTGAGGAAGCAGGGAATTTCAGCCGGGGAGGATGGGATAATCTTAAGACCTATGCTGCCATGACCTCACCCTACTATGCAAATTTTGCCTGTAACCCGGTTGCGTGGACAGGCAGCACCAAAGGCCTTGTGAAATCGGAGGTGATACTACTGGATGCAAGCAGTGAAGCAGATCTGGAAAAGTACAAAGGCAAGATCAGCGGGAAGATAGTGCTGATGCCTTCAACCTCGACCTACCAGGTGAGTTACGAGCCCCTTGCCAGCAGGTACACGGAAGAAGAGCTGGAACAGCTTGCCATGGCGGCTTCAAACCAGGGACGCAGGGTGATAACAGGTGATTATGCTCAGTATATGGCACAGAGGGCGCTCAGGACCAAACTGATGGAGCTCATTAAGACTGAGGGAGCTGCCGTGATACTTAACAGCTCGGGAACCTTTAATGTTCCCCGCTCAAACGGCGCAACCTATAAGGCAGGAGATCCGGAACCGGTGGCTGAACTTAATCTGCCGGTCGAGGCTCACGGAAGGATGGAAAGACTGCTCAGGAAAAATGCAACCGTTGAAATGGAAGTGGAGATTCAGAACAGGTTCTTTGACAGTCCGAAGGTTTACAATGTGATCGGTGAAATTCCGGGAACCGACAAGCTGTTGAAAAATGAGGTGGTGCTTATAGGAGCCCATTTGGACTCGTGGCATGGAGGAACAGGTGCAGCCGACAATGCATCGGGATGCATCGTGATGATGGAAGCTCTCAGGATACTTAAGAACCTCGGAGTTGCACCCAGGAGGACAATCAGGGTTGCACTATGGGGCGGCGAGGAACAAGGTCTGTTTGGATCGCGCGGATATGCCGAGAAGTACCTTGCTGACATGCAGACCAGGGCTCATAAGCCTGATTATGATAAATTTGCAGCATATTTCAACATGGACAACGGAAGCGGAAAATACAGGGGAATTTACCTCCAGGGCAATGATATGGCCAGACCAATCTTTGAAGAGTGGTTCAAACCGTTTGAGGACATGGGAGCCGCTACAGTAACTATCAGAAATACGGGAGGAACAGATCATCAGACATTTGACGGATTAGGACTTCCGGCCTTTCAGTTTATTCAGGACGAGATCGAATATGGCCGCGGTTACCACACGGTTATGGACACCTGGGAAAGGCTGTCGCTGGATGATCTGCGTCATAATGCAATAATAACGGCATCCTTTGCATACAATGCTGCCATGAGGGATGCACGGCTGCCTTTGAAACCAGAAGTGGAAAGAACCGCCGCCCCGGCAAACCGAATGATTCCTGCTCCTGCAATGAATTAACACAATTGAGCTATGAAGTTCCTGATTCCTCCGGTGATTTTTCTGCTTGCCCTAACCGCCTCCTGCGGAGACAAGCACAACGAACTTCTTGTCGAAGCGGAGTCGTTCAGGGAAAAGGGAAGCTGGTTTGTCGATCCGCAGTTTACCGAGCAGATGGGATCACCCTATCTTCTTGCTCACGGGCTGGGAAATCCGGTGGAGGATGCGTCCACCATGGTTACAATTCCGGCAGCAGGGAAATACCATGTCTGGGTGAGAACCAGGAACTGGGCTGCAGGAGACTGGGAGGCCCCGGGGAGATTTAAGCTTGTCGTCAACGGCAATGAGCTTAAAAGCATCCTTGGAACCGGCGGAGAAACATGGCACTGGCAGTATGCCGGGAAAGCTGTGATCAGGGATCCTGCGGTAAAGATTGAACTTAAGGACCTTACAGGTTTTGAGGGAAGGTGCGATGCCATTTACCTTAGCACGAAAAAAACAGAGCCGCCGGCCGGCAAGGATGAACTGTCATCATGGAGGAAAAAGCTTCACGGCGAAGCTGAAATACCGGAAAAATCAGCTGAATTCGATCTTGTCATTGCAGGCGGAGGAATTGCAGGTTGTGCCGCGGCAATTGCAGCTGCAGAACAGGGGCTGAAAGTTGCCATCGTTCACGACAGGCCGGTTCTGGGGGGTAATGCAAGCAGCGAGATAAGAGTGCACACCGAGGGAATAACCTGGAAATCGGAGAGGATAATCAGCATGCTTAACACTGTATGGTGGCCCAACGGATCGCCCGAAGCAGCAAAGGACGACACAAAGAGACATTCAAATATGGCCCGGTACGACAACATTAAGATATTTCTGAACTGGCGGGCATATACCGCGAATACAAGCAACGGAATCATCACATCAATCGATGCCAGGCAAACTGTCACCGGTGAACGGATGCGATTTTCGGCCCCGTTTTTCGCGGATTGCACAGGCGACGGATGGGTTGGATACTGGGCAGGCGCCGAATACATGTACGGCCGGGAGGATTCTGCAACCTATAACGAAAACTGGGCTGAACACGGTGAGCTTTGGAGTCCCGCCGAGGCTGACAACAGGGTGATGGGATCATCGGTGCTGTGGAGGACATATGATGCAGGTATTCCGGTGTCCTTCCCGGATGTTCCCTGGGCGATGGACGTTGCAGGCGATTACTCAGCTACAACAGGCACCTGGAAATGGGAATTCTCGCGTAATGATCTTCATCAGATAGATGATGCCGAATATATTCGCGACCACATGCTGAAGGCTATCTACGGATCGTTCAGCAATGCAAAAAAGGATGAGGGAAACGCAAATCTGGGACTGGAATGGGTTGGATACCTTGTCGGTAAAAGAGAATCAAGGCGGCTTAAGGGAGATTACATATATACTTTCAATGATGAAAGGAACATGACCGAATTCCCTGATGCCGTAGCTATGGAAACACGAACCGTCGATGTCCACTACCAGCAGATCGAAGCCGACAGCACCCAACCGGATTTTCTTTCGGAAGCCCTGTATTATAAGGTGGATCACTATTATCTGCCCTACAGGTCGCTTTATTCAGGGAATATAGGCAACCTGTTCATGGCGGGAAGATGCTTCAGCTGTTCGCATGTGGGACTCGGAGGGCCGAGGGTGATGCATACCACTGGTCAGATGGGAGTTGCAGTGGGTTATGCGGCATCATTATGCAAAAAGCACAACACCAATCCCCGGGGGATTTATGAGAATCACATCGCTGAACTCAGGGAGCTGATAGGAATTGAGTGAATGAAGGCTTAAATCCGGCTTATAAATCTGTTTGTCCTCCTGACTTTTTACTTTTACCACGGGTTTCCCGGAGAACACGGGTGATGCACGGATGGTCTCAAATAATAAAATCCGTGATCTTATCCGTGAAATCCGTGAAATCCGTGGTGAATCAATTCATGGAAATCAATATTCTTAATATGAACGCTAAGAAATTTGCAAATTATCTCTCAGGATTCTGACTTGAATACCCTTATGAATCCTTTATTTAAACAATGGTATCAATGCCGTACTAATTGTCATAAGTCAGGATTTATTATCGACACCTTTCATCGAAAGCTGGATCCGTTTTCGTTCAATATCGACATCGAGAACCTTAACCATTACGTGCTGGTGAAGCTTTACGATCTTTGACGGATCGGAGACGTAAGTGTTGCTCATGTTTGATATATGAACCAGTCCGTCCTGCTTGATTCCGATATCGACGAATGCACCGAATTTTGTAACATTTGTTACAATTCCGGGGACGACCATTCCGGGAACGAGATCCTCCATCGAATGGATATCGGCAAAACTGAACTCCTTTATTTTTGACCGCGGGTCCCGCCCGGGTTTGGACAACTCCTGCAGTATATCCTTTAAAGTGGGCAATCCGACTGAAGGTGTAATATAATTTTCGAGTTTGATTTCCTTACGCTTGCTTTCGTTTGTTATAAGCTCCCCCACATCACATCGCAGATCCTTCGCCATCTTCTCAACAACATGGTAGCTCTCGGGATGAACCGCACTTGAATCGAGAGGGTAAGCTGCATTTCTAATCCTCAGGAAGCCGGCGCTCTGTTCAAATGCCTTTGCTCCCATCCTTTTAACCTTCATCAACTCTGACCTGGATTTGAAAGCGCCGTTATCAGCCCGGTAATCTACAATATTCTGAGCCAGCTGGGGGCCGAGTCCCGAAACATATGTGAGCAGGTGCTTGCTTGCAGTATTCACCTCCACTCCCACTCCGTTGACACAACTCATTACAACTTCATCAAGCGAGTTCTGAAGCTTCTGCTGGTCAACATCATGCTGGTACTGTCCCACCCCGATCGATTTGGGATCGATCTTCACCAGCTCCGCAAGCGGGTCCATCAGCCTTCGCCCTATTGAAACAGATCCCCTGACAGTGACATCATAGTCGGGAAATTCCTCCCGGGCAACCTTTGATGCCGAGTAGATTGATGCCCCGGCTTCACTGACAACAAACACCTGGATATCCTTTTCGAATTTGACCCATTTGATGAAATCCTCTGTTTCGCGGCTTGCAGTACCGTTGCCGATTGCTATTGCCTCAATTTTATAGGCATTGACAAGTGAAAGGATTTTCTTGATCGAAAGAGCGGTTTCATTTTGAGGAGGATGGGGGTAAATGGTCTCATTATGAAGAAGGTTTCCCTGTCTGTCGAGACAAACCACCTTGCATCCAGTCCTGAATCCAGGATCAATTGCCAGTACATTCTTTTCGCCGAGCGGGGCTGCCAGAAGAAGCTGTTTAAGATTATCGGCAAACACCAGAATTGCCTCCTCATCAGCCTTTTCCTTTGAAATATTTCTGAATTCTGTCTCCATCGAAGAGGACAGCAGTCTCTTCCAGCTGTCCTTTGCGGCTTCGCCGACCAGGTTCGATGAATCGTTCGCACCCTTAATAAAAATTGAATTCAGTATATCAAGAGCATTTCTTTCATCAGGTTCGATTGCGAGGCGCAGGAATCCCTCATCCTCTCCCCTTCTCATAGCAAGGAGCCTGTGTGAAGGACATTTGCGCAACGGTTCGGACCAGTCGTAATAATCACTGAATTTTATTCCTTCCGCTTCCTTCCCTTTCACGACTTTTGAGAATATAACTGCTTCCCTTTCAAAAAGTCGTCTTAGCTGTTTTCTTGCTTTTTCATCTTCACTTATCCATTCAGCAATTATATCGCAGGCTCCGGCAATTGCCTCATCAGCACTTTTTACATCGTCATTCAGAAACTCTCCGGCTTTATTGCGGGGATCCCGCTCTTTTTGGTCCATGATGATCAGGGCAAGGGGTTCAAGTCCCTTTTCCCGTGCGATAGTTGCTCTTGTACGGCGTTTAGGCCTGTATGGAAGGTAAATATCCTCCAGTTCCGTCATCACGACGGCGGCATCGATCCTTGCGCGAAGTTCGGGAGTCATCTTTTCCTGCTCCTCAATCGACTTGATTATGCTTTCACGCCTGGCATCAAGATCCCTTAGCCGTCCATATTCTTCCTTTATATGCAGCAATTGAACCTCATCGAGGCTGCCTGTCATCTCTTTCCTGTAACGGCTTATGAATGGAATTGTAGCACCGTCGTCCATAAGCCGGATCGTATTCTCAACCTGCCATTCGTGAAGGCCAAGTTTTGAGGCAATCAACTTGATATTCTTATTCGCTTCCATTTTCAAATTCTCAAATTTTCAAATTTTTCTTCTGTCAGCAATCATTTTCAAATTTTCAAATTCTCAAATTTTCAAATTCCTCACTCCACATACAGCACCAGCCCTTTCAGGTACTCACTCTCCGGATGGTAGATATTAACCGGGTGATCAGGGGGCTGGCTCATCTGATGAAGAATCCTTACAGACCGTCCTGTGTTTGCCGCAGCTGCGAAGACCGATTTCCTGAAGTTTTCCCTGTTTACAACCTGAGAACAGGAGAAAGTGAAAATGATACCCCCGGGCCTTATCATTTCAATGGCTTTCATATTAAGCCTTTTATAACCCTGCAGGGCGTTGGCCAGCACATTGTTATGCTTTGCAAAAGCAGGCGGATCAAGAATGATAAGATCATATTTATCCCTGATATCGTTCAGAAACTCAAATGCATCGGCCTTGATTGATGTGTGCCTGGGATCATCGCCGAAATTGAGTTTTACGTTTTCGTCAGCCAGCTCAACTGCCTGAGCCGAGCTGTCGACACTGTCGACAAGCCGGGCATCCTTCATTGCATAAACTGAAAATCCGCCTGTGTAGCCGAACATGTTAAGAACGCTTCTGTCCTTTGCATATTCGCCAAGAAGCCGCCTGTTATCGCGCTGATCGATAAAGAATCCTGTTTTCTGCCCGCCAAACCAGTCGATTTTAAACCGGAAGCCATATTCAGTAACAGTCACTGGCTCCGAATCGCCAAAAAGGAACTCATTATCAGGCCTTATCCCCGACATGAACGGAATTGTTGACCCGCTCTTGTCGTAAACTGCCTTTACCTGAAGGCCAGGTATTTCCCGGATTATGCCGGCCAGCTCCCTTCTTATCCTATACATGCCTACTGAATGCATCTGCATGACCACCACACCATTATAATAGTCAGCGATCAGGCCGGGCAGACCGTCTCCCTCGGCATGAATCAGCCTGAATACATTGAGTGAAGAATTGCCGGTCAATCCGGCTGCCTTACGGAATTCATAAGCCCGCGACACAGCCTGACGAAAGAAACTGATATCAGGTTCAACATCGATGAATGACAATATTCTGACTGCAATTGAACCGGGCTGATAATGGCCGACGGCAAGAAAATTATCCTTATTGCCGAAGACTCTTACAATGTCACCTTCGGAAGGCTCACCGTACATCTTTTTGATGGCTCCCGAAAAGATCCAGGGATGAAGCCGTTTTACGGACTGTTCCTTTCCCGATTTCAGGACTATTTTAGTTTCCATTCACAAGCTTTTTATATATCTGGTGACATACCCAGGCATCGGTTGCGGCATACACAAGCTGGGCTTCGGTAAGCTGATCGGCTTCCCAGTCGGTAACCTGCTGGCGCTTTGATATTCTGAATCCCAGCACTATTGCTGCCAATTTTTTCAGACCTGAAACCTGGATACCGTATTCCCTTACAAATTTCTGGAGGTCGACAAAACCCAGCGGGTCGAATCCGCGAACGCTTTTCAGAAACCGGATGTCATCGTGGACGGCCACACCTGCCTTAATAATGTTTTCATCTGCAAGTAGTCCGGCAAGCTGTGCAGGCATACCCACTTTGTTTATCCTGATAAGGCAGGCAAGTTCATCATTAGCAAGCTGAATCAGTGAGACCTTGTTTTTCCTTCCTTTTTTGAATGAAGGTTTTGTTTCGGTGTCAAAACCCAGGACCTTTGATCCTTTCAGTCGCGGGAATGTTTCATTGAAGGCCGCCATATCTTCTATAAGAACAATTTCTCCCCTGAACCACGATATTTCGCATTTTCCAAGATCCTCTTCCGAAATTGTCTCCGGGTAACAGTTATTTTCCATCTCCGCTGCTTTCCTTTTGTCGTCTTGTAATAAACCAGTCGGATGTTTTGCTTTCCGCGCCGTCTGTATCGCGGGGTTCAGCCTTACCTATCTCTTCTCCCGAGTAAATGAATTTATGAATTGCCTTAAGTGAGTTCACCAGTTTTTGCCCCCAGTAATCTTCGAAATTAAGTTTGCATTCCCATACAGCATCATTCATTACCTCCTGAGTGCCTGTCTGGTAGAGCAGTAAAAAATTCTTAAGGTCCTGGTAGATATCAGCCATGTTCTCTGAAATGCTCGAAACCACCGGTCCTTCAGCTTCATTGAATTTCTCATCGGCCAGATCGATATAATCATCGGCCGTTCCGAATTTATTTCTCAGCTCATCATGAATCCTGTACCAATCGGTTTCGGTAACGAATTTTTCATTCCCGTCCTCAAAGTAAGGTTCAAGCGGAGGAAGCAATGATGCCTTTATATAAAGGTAAGGAAGGATTCGCTGAAGTATCCTGAGCAATTCATCGCCTTTCATCTGGCCTGCATGTTCCGCATATTTGCAGAATTCAATTGCCGCCGCCGTAAACTCGACGACGTTCCGGGAATAAATCGGATCGTTCTTGCTGGTCATGTTAAATTTTAATAAACAGACCTGCAAAATTAGGGAAAATGTGACTAAGAGTTGCCCGAAAAGAATTAAAGTTTGATAACTTTAAGCACTCTAAACCCATACCGGAAGCTCCGGCGATGATATTAAACAACATAAACCATGACAAATATGAAGAAGAACCTTACTTTTTTTCTGGTAATCCTCATTTCCGGAATGATCTTTTCCGGTTGTGGCAAGAAAAACAACGTACTGACAGAACAGGAGATCGCGGAAGGCTGGTCTCTGTTGTTCGATGGCACAACCCTTGACGGCTGGCGTGACTTCAAAGGCGAGAAAGTTGACATTGCCCCCTGGCAGGTTGAAAAGGGGGTGCTGACCTCGCTCGGACTTGGAAGCGACAGCACTGGTTATATTGTAACGACCAGCGAATATGAAAACTTCATCATCGACTTCGACTGGAAGATTTCAGAGGGAGGCAACAGCGGGCTTCTTTATCATGTGGTTGAGAGACCCGAACTGAAAGTCCCCTATGTGACAGGTCCTGAGTACCAGCTCATTGATGATGTTGGATTTCCCAATCCAATCGAAGAGTGGCAGAAAGCCGGGGCCGATTATGCCATGTACACCTGTGATCCCGCCAAAAAAGTGCTGAACAAGGCGATGACATGGAACAATTCCAGAATCGTATTTGACAACGGTCATGTCGAGCATTGGCTCAATGGTCAGAAAGTACTTGAGTTTGAAGCATGGACCGAAGACTGGTTTGCAAGGAAAAACAGCGGCAAATGGGACAATGCGCCTGAATATGGTCTGGCCAGAAGCGGAGTCATAGCCCTCCAGGACCATGGCAACAGGGTGTGGTTCAGGAATATGAAAATTAAGGAATTGCCCAGGAAACCCAAACAGGAGAACCTTTTCAACGGGACTGACCTCACCGGATGGGAGATATACGGAACTGAATTGTGGTATGTCAAGGACGGAGAGCTGGTTTGCGAAAGCGGGCCCGACAAGGAGTACGGCTATCTTGGAACAACAAAATATTACAATGATTTTGACCTTAGCCTCGAATTCAAACAGGAAGCAAACGGAAACAGCGGAGTATTTATCCGTTCGTACATCAAAACGGGAGTTCAGATATCTGGATGGCAGGTGGAAGTTGCACCTCCCGGAAATGACACCGGCGGTATTTATGAATCGTATGGAAGAGGATGGATATGGCAGATTCCGGACGAAAAGGAAAATATTCTGAAAAAAGACGACTGGAACACAATGAGGATCAAGGTTACCGGCGACAAAATAACCACCTGGCTCAATGGTGAGGTGATGACAGATATGACTGATGAGAAGATTGGCCAGGGCAAGGGAAGGATCCTGCTCCAGATACACAGCGGTGGCGGTATAAAAGTGAGGTGGAGGAATATGCAACTGACAGAGCTTTAAGAAATTTCCGTTCCCGATAACACCTACCACAATGCACATGTTAAAATTTTTGTTTCATCGGATTCCGGTGATATTATTCGTGATTTCACTTACTCTGACCGTATCAGGTCAGGAAGATGCAGTTTCAATGGCTGACGGATTCAGGGAGCCTCCGGAATCTGCTTTGCCGCGTACCTGGTGGCACTGGACTAACAGCAATATCACGAAGGAAGGGATAACAAAGGATCTCGAGTGGATGAAACGTGTCGGCATCGGGGGTATGCACCTCGCCGATGTCGCTGCCGGACAAGGTCAGACAGTTGAAAACAAAATCCTGTTCAGGTCGCCCGAATGGTTTGATGCTGTTCGTCATACAGCTTCCGAGGCGGAGAGGCTCGGCCTTGAAATGACAATTTTCAGCTCAGCAGGATGGAGCCTTACAGGAGGACCGTGGGTCAGACCCGAACAGGCAATGAAGAAACTGGTCTGGAGTGAAATAAATCTAAACGGACCGCTGAGTTTTGCGGGCAAACTTCCGGATCCGCCTTCATTTGAAGGACAGATAAGGAATCACTCCAACTCACCGAAACCGGTACCGGTGTATTACAAGGATTGTGTGGTACTTGCATTCCCTACACCCCCGGAGGAGACCGAAGCAGCTCCGAAAGCTCCGGCTGCCACCACCGGATCGGGGGATATCGATCCTTCAGCTTTGCTCGATGATGATCTTAACAGTTCGGTCAAAATATCTTCAGGGAAGGGGAAAAAGGGGATCTGGATACAGTATGCTTATGAAGAGCCTGTTACCGCCCGGGCACTAACTATGGCCAACCGTGCAGGAATACCCGTGGGGAAAATTCTGGCAGGCAACAATGAAACAGATTTCCGGACAGTTGCCCTTTTCCCGGGAGCACAGCTTTACCGTGCCGGGAAGGTTGCCACATTTTCTTTCCCGGCTGTAACTGCAAAATATTTCAGGATAGAATTCACTGGCGCTCCCATGCGGCCCGATGATGTGATGAAGGAAATCATCAATCCGCCCGACACGGCTTACACCTTTAGTGAGATAAAGCTGCATTCAGGTCCGAGGATACACAGGTGGGAGGACAAAGCGGGTTTCTATCACCTCTTCAACTACGACCCCGTTGAGTCGGGCGACCTGGTTCCCGGTACAGGCATCGATCCTGAATCAGTTATCGATCTCACCGCGATGATGACTGAAGACGGGCAGCTAAACTGGAAAGTGCCGGCCGGCAACTGGACTGTAATGCGTTTCGGATATTCGCTTACCGGTGCAAGGAACAGACCCTCTGTTCCGGCAGGATCGGGCTATGAGGTGGACAAGCTAAGCAGGGAACATACAACAGCCTACTTAAAAGCATACACTGAACCGCTTGCAGCAGCCCTTGGTCCTCTTTACGGCAAGACACTCCGAAGCGTAATGCTCGACAGCTGGGAAGCCGGAATGCAGAACTGGACCGACAACATGCTCACGGAGTTCAAAAACCGGAGAGGCTATGATCTTAAGCCATTTCTGCCATCTCTTTCGGGAAGAGTGATGAAAAACGCGGATGTGAGCGACCGGGTTCTCTGGGACTTCCGTCGCACTCTTGCCGACATGTTTGCAGAGAACCATTATGCCGTCCTTACGGAGTTTCTCAATAAGCAGGGCATCCTTACATACGGCGAAGCCTCAGGTGTCTCGCTCGAAATCCTCGAAGATGCACTTCTTTGCAAGAAATACGTGGATATACCCATGGGTGAATTCTGGTACAGGGCCCTACATCCTGAACTTATGTACTACCAGGATGTAAGGGGTGCAGCATCGGCTTCGCATGTTTACGGGAAAAAGCTGGTTGCGGCAGAGGCCTTTACCGGTGGCGGTTACGAATCGCCGAATACTCTTAAAAAGATCGGAGACTACTGGTTTGCCCAGGGCATAAACCGTTTCGTCTTTCACACCTCGGCTCATCAGCCGCTCGACACAAAGCCGGGCAACACGATGGTCGGGACTCATATCAATCGAAATATAACATGGGCCGATCAGGCCGGTCCGTTCATGAAATACCTTGCCCGCAACTCGTTCATGCTTCAGCAGGGTAAATTTGTTGCCGACCTGGCCTTTCTGCTTGATGAAGGAGCGCCTTCGACAATGCCCCTATGGGGCACCGGACTCGTTCCCGCTCCTCCCGAAGGCTACGATTTTGACTACATAAATGCCGATGTGCTGCTTAACAGGATAAGCGTTTCCGAAGCAGGCAAGCTGGTTCTTCCCGACGGGATGAGCTATTCAGTACTGGTGCTGCCGAACACGGAAAAGATGACCCTGCATGTGCTCAAAAAGATAAATGAACTGGTTAAGGCAGGAGCAACGGTTATTGGTCCACGGCCACAGGAAACTCCCGGTTATTCGGGCTATCCGGGCGATAATGAAGTATTCAGGAATCTGGCTGACGAGCTTTGGGCCGACCTTGACGGAATCAGCCGGACAAACCGTCTGGCCGGCAAGGGAAGGGTATTCTGGGGAACACCTGTCAGCCTTGTACTTGAAAAACTTGGAGTAGAACCTGACGTTGAATATTCAAAACCGCTCGATTCGAAAATTAACTGGATCCACAGGAGTGCCAGGGATGCGGATTTCTATTTCATTGTAAACTCTTCCGAGAAAAAACTTGACACTGAATTCAGATTCAGGGTAGCCGGCATGGAGGCCGAAATATGGGATCCTATAACCGGCTTGATAACACCATGCGGCTACAAAATATCAGATAAATCGACTATTGTGCCTCTGAGTCTCGAACCGGGAAAATCGCTCTTCGCAGTGTTCCGCAAGAAAGCCGGAAGCAATGAAATTCCAGCTTCCGGAGCTTCATACGGACTGCTTGCAACCCTTTCGGGTCCGTGGGAAGTGGCTTTCCCTGCAGGAATGGGAGCTCCTGAGAAAGCCGTTTTCAACAATCTCGAATCCTGGACCACCAGTGAAAATGAAGGCATCATGTACTTTTCAGGAACTGCGGCCTATAAAAAGACGTTTAAGATCCCCGGAGCCTGGTTGAAACCCGGGATGAAACTCTTTCTCGATCTTGGCGATGTGGCGGATATGGCTGAAGTGTTTATCAACGGAACAAATGCCGGACTGATCTGGACCAATCCATTCAGGACAGAGATCACTGGACTTGTCAGGAAAGGGACGAATGTTGTGGAAGTAAGGGTTACCAATCAATGGACCAACAGGCTTATTGGCGATCAGAAAGCCACAGCCGGAAACAAGATACTCAACTCGCAGGTGATGATCTGGGGAAGGAATCCGGCTGAGTCGGGTTTGCTGGGCCCGGTAACGATACTGAAATCGACCGAATAATATGAAAAAGATCAGTTTTTGCATTGTTATTTTATTAACAATAATGGCCCTGCAGGCTAAAGCCCAGGGCCAGAAGCCTGCAAATGATGTTGTTGCAGGAATTCCGGTAAACTATGATGAATCAAAGGCCGGAACATACACCCTTCCCGATCCTCTTGTGCTGGTGAATGGCAGGAAAGTAAAAAATGCCAGGCAGTGGTTCAAAAAGAGAAGGCCTGAAATCCTGGCGCTTTTCGAAGAACACCAGTATGGCAAGGTTCCTCCCCGTCCTGCCGACCTGTCATTCAATGTTTTTGACAAGGGAACTCCGGCGCTTAACGGAGCTGCGATAAGAAAGCAGGTGACTGTCTATTTCACAAAAGACACATCCGCCCATAAAATGGATATCCTGATTTATATCCCCGCAAATTCAACAAAACCGGTACCGGTCTTTTTTAATGTGGGGTTCATGCCTAATGCCACAGTCACTGATGATCCGGGGATTAAGGCCGGATTAATGCGCGATCCAAAGGGCAACCTTGTACCGGTTCAAAGGAAGGGCGGGTTTGGTCGGATGGATGTAAACCAGTTCCTTTCGCAGGGTATCGGTTTTGCAACAGTCAATTACAGCGAGATTGAGCCTGATTTTGGCGACGGGATAAAATACGGGATCAGGGGATATTACCTTAAGAAAGGACAGGAATATCCTGCTCCCGATGAATGGGGTGCAATTTCCGCGTGGTCGTGGGGACTAAGCAGGGCGATGGACTATCTCGAGACCGATCCGCTTGTGGATGCCAGTAAAGTTGCCCTTTTCGGAGTATCAAGGCTTGGTAAGACTGTGCTGTGGACCGGAGCCCGCGACCAGAGGTTCGGGATGGTAATTGCAAGTTGTTCAGGAGAGGGCGGAGCTGCTCTTTCAAGAAGAAATTATGGTGAGAACATCGATCATATGACTCACCCCACCCGGTATTTTTATCAGTTTGCAACCAACTGGAGAAGCTATAAGGATAACCCTTCGCTTTCGCCCGTGGATGCCCACATGCTGATTGCACTGATGGCTCCTCGGCCCCTGCTGCTCCAAACCGGAACAACCGACAACTGGTCGGACCCCAGGGGTGAATTCCTTGCCGCAGTGGCTGCCGGCCCTGTTTACAATCTTCTCGGCAAGAAGGCGCTTGGCACTGAAGTGTGGCCGGAGGCAGGAGTTCCGGTACTGAATGACCTGGGATATTTCATGCACGAAGGAGGCCACGGATCAATGCCGGCGGATTTCGGGATATTTATAAGGTTCATGAAGAAGCATTTCTTCAGTGAGTAAAAGAATTCTACAAAGACAACAAAACTAAACCAGAAAATATGAAGAGCAATCGCAGAGATTTCCTAAGGATTACCGGACTTACCGGACTTGGACTGGCCGGAAGCAGCCTTCTAAAGGCAATCGGCACTGAACCCGCGCCATTCTCAGCACCGGGCAGTCAGATTTTCAATATGTCGGGTTACGCGGCACCCCGCCTCGACACGGTACGGATAGGATTCATCGGTCTGGGTAACAGAGGGCCAGGTCATGTATCGAGCATGAGCCTTCTCGAGGGAGTCGATATCAGGGCGCTGTGCGATGTGGTCCCCGAAGCAGTTGAAAAGACAAGAAAAAGAATAGAGTCAACAGGTTTCAAACCTGTTCTGTACTCAGGCGATCCGGAAGGCTGGAAGCGCATGTGCGAAAGGGACGACCTCGACCTGGTTTATATCTGCACCCCATGGAATATGCATGCAGAAATGGCGGTATTTGCCATGGAGCACGGAAAGCATGTTGCTATTGAGGTGCCTGCAGCGGTGACAATAGATGAGTGCTGGCAGCTGGTTGAGACTTCCGAAAAAACGCGGAAACATTGCATGATGATGGAGAATTGCTGCTACGACTTCTTCGAACTCCTTACACTCAACATGGCCAGGCAGGGTTTCTTCGGCGACATTATCCACGGAGAAGGAGCCTATATACACAACCTCCTTGGAAGCAACTTCAACAAAACAGGATACTGGGAGATGTGGCGTCTTGAGGAAAACTCAACCCGCAGGGGAAATCTTTACCCGACTCACGGTCTGGGACCTATCTGCCAGATAATGGATATAAACCGGGGCGACAAGATGAATTTCCTTGTGTCGGTAATGAGCGCCGACTTCATGATGAATAATACTGCCAAAGGACTTGCTGAAAAAGATTCTTTTTATAAGAAATATGTCGACAGGAAGTACAGGGGAAACATGACGACAACCACTGTCCTTACTGAAAAAGGCAGGACCATAATGATCCAGCATGATGTAACCTCACCGAATGCATATTCGCGCATACATAAGGTAAGCGGTACGAAGGCAGCTGCCCTGAAATACCCTCTACCGGCAAAGATCTCCATCGGGGATGAATGGGTTAAGGATGAGGACATGAAAGCCCTGGAGGAGAAGTATACTGCTCCCATAGTGAAGAAGGTCGGGGAACTGGCAAAAAAGGTTGGCGGACATGGCGGAATGGATTTCCTAGAGAACTGGAGGCTGATTGACTGTCTGCGCAACGGGCTGCCCCTCGACCAGGATGTATATGATGCAGCGCTCTGGAGCGCCATTGCACCATTAAGTGAATGGTCTGTCGAAAGCAGGTCGTATCCTGTTTCTGTTCCCGATTTCACACGGGGAGCGTGGAAAACAAACGCACCAGTCGACATCACGCTTGAAAAGGGAGGCACCACAAAGGTGATCAGATAAACGAGCCAGGCTCATTTCTTCCATGCCAGCCTGTGGCTGCCGTCCTGAATTATCTTATTATGATCGAGGAGCCAGCGGATAACCTTTATCACCTTTTCTTCCGGCTGGCTCACCAGTTTTACAAGTTCTTCAGGATCGGGCGAGTTTTCTGAAAGGATTTCCTTGATCTCTTCCAGGATGATATCAAATTCATATTTGCTCAGGTCGAGCTCATTCCTTTCGCGGCATGCATCACAGGCTCCGCACCGGTCGGATTCCTCGCCGAAATAATCGAGAAGCATAACCACCCGGCACCTGTTGGCTGATTCGGCGTAGTCGATCATTTTATCAAGGCGTGCAATATATTTTTCCTTCACATGAAGGTAGTTCTCCGGAGATATCAGAAGTGCCTTTCTGACAAGCCGTTCCTCTGTAAAAATGACGAGCGATGTAAGCTTACCCGGTATGTACCGGATGATGTTCATTGAAGACAGTTTTACAAGGTAATTATATACTGTATCCCTGCTGATGGCTGCTTTCCGGGAAAGTGAGTCCTCGTTTATTGCAACGAATTCGGTGAACATTCCGGTGTAGGACCGGAGAAGGAGTTTTATGAAGCCGTCAAATGATTCGTTTGCAACCTGAAATTTGTACAAATCATCTCGTCCCACAACAAAATGTACCCGTGACGGATTATTAATTTCTTCTGTAAATTCGACGTATCCTTCTCTCTGGAGAAAGGCAAGGCTGTTGTAGGTTTCAATCACGGGCAGCCGGTAGCGTGAAACGAATTCAGCCATATTGAAATCAAAGACGTTGTTCTTTCCCGAGCCGAGCGGCACCATGAGATGATTGCACAACGCCTCATATACATCCTTTATCCTTTCCACCTCAGGAAATTTCTGCCTCAGGGAATCATACAGCCGGGTTTTGTCGGATGGTGAAAACAGAAGCACAGCCCAGGCCGGTTTGCCGTCCCGTCCGGCCCTGCCACTTTCCTGGAAATAATTCTCGAGTGAATCAGGTGTATCCCAGTGGATCACGAATCTCACATCGGCCTTGTCGATACCCATGCCGAATGCGTTGGTCGACACTATAACCCTTGTTTTTCCGGTCGACCATGCTGCCTGTTTCCTGTCCCTCAGTTCATCGGGCAGACCGGCATGATAGAAATCGGCATCTATACCGTTGGCAACCAGCAACTCAGCAACTTCCTTGCTTCTCTTCCTGCTGCGGACATACACTATTCCGCTGCCACTGACACTTCCCAGTGTTTTCAGAAGGTAGCTGCCCTTCTCTTCGACCTGGCGGACGAGATAAGAGATGTTTTTCCTTGAGAAACTGGTTCGGAGCACATTTTTCGCCCTGAAGGCAAGCTTATCCATTATGTCATCCACAACCGCCGAAGTAGCAGTTGCCGTAAGTGCCAGGAAAGGGACTTCAGGAGATATGATTTCCCTGAGTGAGGCGATTTTCAGGTACGATGGTCTGAAATCGTAGCCCCACTGGGAGATGCAGTGAGCTTCGTCGATGGCAACAAGAGAGAGATTCATGCGTCCGGCCTTTCCCTGGAACAACGGAGTGGAGATTCGTTCGGGAGAAACATAAAGGAATTTGTAATCGCCGTAAATACAGTTTTCGATTGTGATATCAATCTCCTCCCTGGTCATGGCAGAATGAATCATCAGCGATCTGATTTCAAGACTATTAAGACGATTCACCTGTTCCTTCATCAAGGCGATGAGAGGAGTGATGACAAGGCAGGTTCCTTCCATTGCCAGGGCCGGCACCTGAAAAGTGATCGACTTCCCTCCTCCGGTGGGCATAAGGGCAAGCGTGTCTCTGCCCTCTGCAACCGAACGGATAATTTCCTCCTGAAGAGGCCTGAAGGAAGTGAATCCCCAGTACCTGGTCAGGATTTTCCTGCATTGTTCTATCGTTACCGTTTGCCGGGGCATATACAAATGTAGCAACAAGTTTTCAGAGTGCTGTTTTTTTTAGTAATTTGCGCCCACAAAAACCAAAAGGATCACACAATGTCATTTTTTGAGGAAAAAATAATTTTCGAAGGTTTGACCTTTGATGATGTCCTTCTTGTTCCTTCATATTCTGAGGTGCTTCCAAGGGAAGTGGATATCAGTTCAATGTTCAGCAGGAACATAAGGATCAATACTCCGGTGGTTTCGGCGGCGATGGACACTGTCACAGAGGATGAGCTTGCCATTGCCATCGCCAGGGAAGGCGGCATAGGTGTGATCCACAAGAACATGCCTATTGAAAGACAGGCCGCACAGGTAAAGAGGGTAAAGAGGGCTGAAAACGTTATGATCTTTGATCCCATTACAATCGGGCTGGAGGCAACGGTTGCCGAAGCTATAAATCTGATGACTGAATATAAGATCGGAGGCATTCCGGTCATCGACAAGGGCGGCATACTCAGGGGGATTGTGACCAACCGGGATCTGAGGTTTGAAAAAAACAACAGCAGAAAGATCACGGAGGTGATGACTACCGACCTCATAACGACCAATCACCAGACCGATCTGCAGGCAGCGGCACGTATTCTGCAGAAGCACAAAATAGAAAAGCTGCCTATGGTGGACGAATCAGGCAAGCTGATAGGCCTGATAACATACAAGGATATCACAAAAACCAAGGATCGTCCCAACTCATGCAAAGATGACAAGGGGAGGCTGAGGGTCGCCGCTGCCGTAGGTATTGCATCCGACACCCTGTTGAGGGTAGAGGCACTCATTAATGCCGGGGTTGATGCCATAGTAATTGACACGGCCCATGCACATACAAAAAGTGTACTGAAGATACTCAGGGAAGTAAAGAAAGCTTATCCGTCAACCGAGGTGATTGCCGGGAATATCGGCACCGCTGAGGCCGCCAGGAGTCTGGTGGATGAGGGCGCGGATGCCGTTAAAGTCGGGATCGGACCAGGATCCATTTGCACTACCAGGATTATTGCAGGTGTGGGTGTTCCCCAGCTTAGCGCCATCTACAATGTGGCAAAGGCAATTGAAGGGTCGGGTGTTCCGGTGATTGCTGACGGGGGAATAAGATACTCGGGCGATATAATAAAGGCAATTGCTGCCGGAGCTGATTCTATAATGGCCGGCTCACTATTTGCCGGAGTCGAGGAATCGCCTGGCGACACAATTATATACAACGGACGCAAATTCAAGGCTTACAGGGGGATGGGCTCGATAGAAGCCATGCAGCAGGGATCCAAGGACAGGTATTTCCAGGATATCGAGGATGATATACGGAAACTCGTTCCGGAGGGTATTGAAGCAAGGGTTCCGTATAAAGGCACACTTTCGGAAGTCATCTTTCAGATGATGGGCGGACTAAGAGCCGGTATGGGTTACCTTGGTGCCAAAAACATTGTTGTCCTCAAGTCGGAAAGCAAATTTACAAGAATCACTCATTCAGGTATAATCGAAAGCCATCCTCATGATGTGGCAATAACAAGGGAATCGCCGAACTACAGCAGGAAATCTTTCGAATAACGGATCTCTTCGCAGTACCATGAGACAAAAATCAATCCTGAGCCATATACTGATCATTCTGTCTCTTTCATCCGGCTTTTCTCAAAATGCCGATGAAAAGATTCTTATGACCGTGGCAAAAATGGATGTCGAGGCGGGCGAGTTTGTAAGAATGTTCAATAAGAGCCTCGATCCGGCATACAGGGTTGAGATTGATGAATATCTTCAACAGTTCATCGCCTTCAAGCTGAAGGTTGCAGATGCTGTTGAACACGGCTATGATACTACCATAGCTTTCAGGGAAGAACTCAAAGGGTACCGGATTCAACTGGCGCAAACCTGGCTGACCGATCCCGATATCAGGGAAAAGACTCTCAGGAAAGCCTACCAGCGTTATCTTGAGGAGATAAATGCATCTCATATACTTGTCAGCTGCCCTCAGGATGCTTCTCCTGACGACACACTTAAATCATACAGAAAGGCAGTAGGAATAAGAGAAAGAATTCTTGCCGGAGAGCAATTCGGAGAAGTTGCCTTATCCGAATCTGACGATAAATCGGCAACTATCAACCACGGTAATCTTGGCTGGTTTACAGCTTTCCAGATGATCACACCGTTTGAAGATGCTGCTTACAGTCTTCAGCCGGGAAGGGTCTCCATGCCGGTACGAACACCTTTCGGCTATCATATAATCAAAGTTATCGACCGCAGGCCTTCGAGAGGGAAGATACGGGTTTCCCATATCATGAAATCAGTTCCTGCCGGATCGGACGGACAGGCAGTAATCAAGGCTGAAAATGAAATCAATCAGATTTATGAAAGGCTCTGGAAAGGTGAATCATTTGCCAGGCTTGCCTCTGAAAAATCAGACCACAGGGAGTCTGCGGCCAACGGAGGAGAGATGAACTGGTTTGGAGCAGGGGAAATAATAAATGATTTCTCTGAGGCAGCTTTCGCAATAAAGGACACGGGTGAATACACAAAGCCGGTCAGGACCCCTTACGGGTTTCATTTAATCAAACTGCTCGAAAGAAAGGGGCCCGGCACCTATGAAGAAGCGAAGCCTTTCCTGGAGAGCAGGCTGAATCAGACTGACCTGGTTTCACTTGGGAAAAAGTCATTCATCGAAAGGCTGAAGATGGAATATGAATTCAGGGTGGATCCTGAAGTAAGAAACTGGTTTATAAAGAACACCGACACCCTTATAATCAGGGGAAAGGCAAAGTATCCGGTCCGTAAAGTCCCAAAAGGGAATATCTGCTCTTTTGCCGGTCAGGGTCTGCCTGCTGCAGATTTTGCATCGTACCTCGAAAAAAATGGCAGGGTTATTGAGACCGACAACTCAGCTCACTTTATTGATGAATCACTTGAATCGATTGCTTCAGAGGAAATCATGAAATATGAGGATTCCATTCTTGAAAAGAAGCATCCCGACTTCAAATACCTTATGAAAGAGTTTCACGACGGGATATTGCTTTTCGAGATATCATCGGATAAGGTATGGAACAGGGTTCAGGAGGACACGGCAGGCCTGATGCATCACTATGAGCTTAACAAGGACATGTTTACGGCTGAAAGAGACGGTGCGGCTTCTCCCCTGCCCTTCAGTGAAGTACAGGCAGATGTCATCTCGAGCTACCAGGACTGGCTGAATGAAGAATGGATCAGGGAATTACAGAGCAGATACGCAGTAAAAATCGACGATCAGGTTTTTGAAGAAGTAAAAAAAAGACTGGCTTATGAATAGGATTCTACAGTTCATACTTATACTGTTAACTGTTTATGCCTGCAATAGCGGCAATGGCCAGCCCCGGCGCGTAGCTGTTGCAAAAGCAGGTGACAGGGTTCTTTTCGCGGATGAGATACCGATGAACGGGGTGAACCCCGACTCTCCTGCCGACAGCGCTGCTTATGTACAGAGCTACATTAACAAATGGGCAAAAAGGGAACTTCTGTTTCAGCGGGCTGCAGCCAATCTATCGATCGGACAGATGGAGGAAATTGATTACCAGGTGGCTGAAACAAGGCGTAACCTGGTAGTGCATGAATACCAGAGCATGATGATGATCCAGAAAATGGACACCATCATAACGCGCGAAGAAATGGAACGTTACTACGAGGAAAACGGGGAAGGTTTTATGCTGAACTCGAACATCGTAAAGGCACTTTTCATCAAGCTGCCACTTGAAACACCCGAAATGTGGAAATACAGGTCGCTGATACGATCAGACAAACAAAAAGATATTCAGGAACTTGAAAGCCTGTGCTACCAGTTCGCCGAGCGATTCGATGATTTTAATGAAGACTGGATAACAATGGACAAGCTTTCGGTTGAAATGAAGAATGAGATTCCGGACCAGGAGAACTTTCTGAGATGGACCAGATTTCATGAAGCGCGCGATTCGGCATCTGTTTACCTTGTGGCATTGAATGATTTCAGGCTGAGAGGAACACTTGCCCCGTTTGAATATGTCATGGAAGACATCCGGAGGCTTATATGGAATAACCGCCGGATTGAATTTCTCCAGGAACTTGAGAATGGGATATATAATGAAGGATTAAAGCAAAACAGTTTTAAGATTTACTGATAAAATGAGAAGAAAAAGGACAGTTTTATTTGCGTTTGCAGGGTTGATGCTGTGTGTTGTATCATCAAATGCACAGACACTTGTTGAGTCGGTTGCTGCGATTGTGGGGAATGAGGTAATCTACCTTTCTGATGTGGAAAACGGAGTTTTGGATATGAGAAGAAGCAACCCAAGGGCCAGGGTAGACGATCTTCGATGCAATACTTTCCAGGAATTGCTTATCGCCAAACTGTTTGTTGATCAGGCCAGGATCGACAGCATAATAGTGACCGACGACATGGTAGAGGCTGATCTGAATATGCAGATCAACGATGCCATAAGAATTGCCGGAAGCGAGGAAGCCCTTGAGAAATCGTTCAACAAGAGCATGGTTGAGATCAGAAGGGATGTCAGAAAGGCACTGGTGGAGAGCCAGACAGTTTCGGAAGTTCAGAGCACCATCACTTCAGATCTTAAGGTAACTCCCAACGATGTCAGAAGATTCTTCAATTCAATCCCCAGGGATTCCCTGCCTGTTATTCCCTCGAGGGTTCAGATCAGCATTATACAGCTCGATCCGCCCAGGAATGAGGAAAACAAGGCCGAAGCAAGGCAGAAGCTGCTTGACATACGCAGTCAGATTCTTGCAGGCAAGAGTTTCGCACTGCTGGCAATTCAAAATTCGGAAGACGGTTCATACATAAACGGAGGGGAAATCGGTTACAAGCTCAAGGGAGAACTTGAGAAACCCTATGCCGATGCTGCATGGAGCCTCTCACCGAACACTGTTTCAAGAATCGTTGAATCAAAATACGGCTTCCACATTATCCAGATGATCGACAAGAAAGGAGATCTCCTGAATACAAGGCATATACTCATCAGGCCAAAGGTTAAGCCGGGGGATTCCGAAGAGGCGCTTGCCAGACTCGACAGCCTGACAAGACTTATTCGCAAGGACAGCCTTAAATTCGAAGATGCAGCTATAAGGTTCTCCACTCACATCGACAGCCGGATCAACGGCGGAAAAATGGTAAGCACCAATCCTGCAGAGAGAATCAACTGGTTCTCGCTTGATGAGCTGAACAGGGATATGTATACAAGGGTCAGGGATATGAAGGTGGGTGAGATATCAGAGCCATTCCAGACCACCGATGACATCGGGAATGTTGTTTTCAGGGTAGTAAAACTGGACGATGAGATACCTGCACACCGGGCAAATCTGAAGGATGATTACCAGTATTTCTACAATGCAACAATGATGAGAGAAAGGCAGTCGTCGTACCAGACCTGGATCATGAAAAAGATAGAGACTACCTATATCAGGGTCAGTGATGAGTTCAAATCATGCAAATTTCTTGAATCAGGATGGCTGAAATAGCATCTTTGAAAACATGGCTTTCTTCAGGATTCTTCAGAAGATCCTTGCTTCTGGCGGGTATCATTCTTATTTCACAATCATTCTTCAGCCAGGATCTGCCCGTACAACAGAAACCCGGAAAGAAAATGATTGAGGTTCTTAATGCCGATGAAGGGATCGATGAAATAGAAAAGAGCACCGGAAGAAGGGTAACAAGGCTTCTGAGGAACGTTTCCCTTAAGCAGGAGGATATATTCATGACCTGCGACAGCGCCTGGTTTTATCCTGGCGTTAATCAGGTTAAGGCTTTCAGAAGAATCCACATGTTTCAGGGAGATACCCTGCATCTTTATGGCGACAGCCTCTTTTACGACGGAATGACGCGGCAGGCATCGGTTCACGGGAATGTGGAAATGATCGACAAGGAGACTCATCTTTTCACACAGGCAGTGGAATATGACGTTGCCAACGATATTGCCCGGTACAACACTGGAGGAAGGATAACCAACGCCGAGAACACGCTTACGAGCATAATCGGCATATATTACGTGGCACAGAATCTTTTCCATTTCAAGGACAGCGTCAACATAGTCAATCCGGATTATGTAATGAAGGCTGATACAATGGATTATAACACTCAGACCGAAACTGCTTTTTTCACGGGTCCCTCCGAATTGGAAGGAGACAGCATCTACCTCTATTGTGAGAAAGGCTGGTACGACACAAAAAACGACATATCGCGGATCTGGAAGAATGCAGTCATCGACAACAGGCAACAGGTAATAAGGGGAGATTCGCTCTATTATGATGATCTGAACGGATACGGTCTTGCCTTTAACAATACAAGCATTACAGATACAACAAACAACTTGATTGTAAAGGGCGATTATGCATGGTATTATGAGAAGCCTGAGCGATTTATGGTCACGAAAAAAGCCCTGTTCATCCAGGTGTCGAAGGAGGATTCGCTCTTCCTCCACGCCGACACGATAAGCGCCGTAACCCGATCCGACTCAGCCATGAAGGACTACAGGCTGATGAGGGCCTACCACAACTGCAAGATCTTCAGTAACGATCTTCAGGCAAAATGCGACTCCCTCGCCTACTCGTTCCGCGATTCGGTAATCAGACTTTATACCCTGCCTGTGCTCTGGTCGGAAGAAAACCAGCTCGTTTCCGATTCAATAGCGATATTCACTAAGAACAGGCAGGCTGACAGGCTGGAATTATATAATTCGGCTTTTGTTACAAGCCAGGTTGATGATACACGCTTCAATCAGGTTAAGGGCAGATCACTTACCGGTTACTTCAGGGATAATGAGCTGTACAAGATCGACGTGGAGGGAAATGGCGAGACCATTTACTACCTTCTTGACGGCGAACAGATTGTTGGAGTCAATCAGGCTAAATGTGCCAGGATTGAAATTCAGGTCGAAGACGGGAAGATTGTCGAGATAGCCGAGTTCCAGAATCCTGAAGGTTTTATCGATCCCCCTTCGGAGGCAGATCCGCTTAAACTCAGACTGGAAGGATTTACATGGCAGGATTTGATAAGACCAAAAAAAATGGAGGACATATTTAAAAAGTAAAAGGCTGGTTTTACACCAGCCTTTCTTTTAGTATTCATCTTCGTTGAAGAAGAAATCATCCTTTGATGGATAATCGGGCCAGATATCTTCGATACTTTCGTAGATATCTCCCTCATCCTCAATTTCCTGTAAGTTTTCAATAACCTCCATGGGGGCACCTGACCTTATGGCGAAATCAATCAGCTCATCTTTTGTGGCAGGCCAAGGAGCATCTTCGAGTTTTGATGCTAATTCAAGTGTCCAATACATTTTTTGTGATTAGATTTTGTTTAAAAAAGTTTGCAAATATATAGATTAATTTATTTAATAAACAAGAGAAAAATTGAAGTTTTTTCAGAGTCTAACCCTGCCACTTAACTTCATCATTATCAACCTCTATGCTTATAGTGCGAGCCAAAACGAATAAATAATCCGAGAGCCGATTAAGGAATTTGCAGATCGAGGACGGAATTTTTGAGGTGTTATTCACCTGCAAGACTGTCCTCTCGGCCCTGCGGCAGACGCATCGGGCGATATGACAGTATGAAACAAGGATATGACCGCCGGGCAGGATGAACTTATCAAGCGGAGGCAAGTTGCTCTCCAATATATCAATTTCATTTTCAAGGAGAAGAATACTTTCGTCAGCAGACTGCCGGTCTTCTGCTTCCGCTTCATCCGTATCGGATAAGGACAGTATAGCAGCCAACCTCATCAAGTTGTCCTGAATGAAAAAAAGTGTCTGAATTCTGCTTTCGTTTTCGTGGAATCCCCTCAGAAGGCCGATCCAGGAGATAAGCTCATCAATAGTTCCACAGGCTTCTATCCTTGGATGAAATTTCGGGACCCTCTGTCCGTCCGCCAGTGAAGTGGTACCATCATCTCCTGAACGGGTATAGATCTTCATGGGCATTCATGATTTGGCCTATGAGTACTTGATCCTTTCCTTATTAAGAACATCGGAAGCAATCTCACCGTCAAACAGTCTTATTATTCTTTCCGCATGCCTGGCAATATCTTCTTCGTGGGTAACAACAATCACCGTATTACCGGCTTTGTGGATGGCATCCAGCAATCCCATGATATCGATCGATGTTTTGCTGTCGAGGTTTCCGGTCGGCTCATCGGCGAGAATGATGGAAGGCTTGTTCACCAGGGCCCTTGCAATAGCTACACGCTGACGCTGTCCGCCCGACAGTTCATTCGGCTTATGCTCCATCCTGTCGCCCAGACCAACCTGCTCCAGTGTATCAACAGCAACCTTTTCCCTGTCAGCCTTGGGGACTCCCGCATAAATCAAGGGCAGAGTAACGTTTTCAAGAGCGGTATATCTCGGGAGGAGGTTGAATGTCTGGAAGACAAAACCGATCTCCTTGTTCCTGATCTCTGCAAGGTAATCATCCGCCATCTTGCTCACATCAGTACCATTCAGGATATATACACCGCTGGTCGGGGTATCAAGACATCCGAGCAGGTTCATAAGAGTCGATTTTCCGGATCCTGAAGGGCCCATAATTGCAACATACTCATTTCTGTTTATTGTGACAGAAACAGTTCTTAATGCCCTCACTATTACTGAACCTATCTGATAGTTCTTAACAATATCATGAATTTCAATTACTTTATCCATAGTGCACCTTGATTTGAAGTTTCGAAATTAGACTAATTATATTAAATAAGAAATTATTAAAACTTAATTTTTGTTAATACCTGACAGTGTAATCGTAACGTGTTATTCCCTTCCTGAAAAACACCATTCCCATCCTGAAAACATCCACTGATGAGCTTACTTTTCCGTGCTTTTTAATATCATTCCAGGCATCCGACATTGACCGTGATGAGTGAATATCATCGATAATAACTACACTTTCCGGCCCCGACATTTCGGCAACCTCGTCAAAATACTTCAACACCGGCTCCCTGCGGTGATTCCCGTCGATAAAGACAAGTCCGGGGGATAATCCCTTTCTTCTTAATTCAGGAAGGAGTTCATCAAACGAACCGGTCAATGCTGTGATTTTGTTCAGTCCCGATTTTCTGAAGTTTTCTTTCGCAATTTCAGAGGTCTCCGGGCATCCTTCCATTGTAATCAGCTCCGCTCCGGGGCGGGCCGCAGCCATGTACATGGCACTGATGCCCAGTGAAGTTCCGAATTCAAGGATTCCGGATTTGCCGAAGACGCGTGACATATTGGCAAGAAGTATCCCGTATTTCTTCGGAACTGATGAATATCTGGCAATGTCGGACACTTTCCTGAGTTTCGGTTTCATAATTCTGGAGCCTGCGCCAAGATCTGTTACATTTATAAATCTGGTATCTTCAAGCAGACTTAATCTTGTCTTTTCAATAGTACAGACAATATCGGGATCGATTTTATTCCGGAAAACATCTGAAACAAGACTGAACACAAACGGACTGTGAATGCCATGTCCCTTGCGGTGCTTTGAGAATGCAAGATAGTTAAGATAATCCGGGACGCAGGACAAGTCCATGGGCGGCGTGATTTTAAGTGTTAGGACAGGTCACCAAAAATAGTTATTTTCGGGTATCATTTTACTAACTTTTCCCGCGGACAGAAAATGCAGGATTTCCTTGAAACGAACATAACCTATCTCCAGGGCGTGGGGCCCAAACGGGCCGAGCTGCTTAACCAGGAACTCGGCATTCAGACCTTCATGGATCTCCTTTATCATTTTCCATACAGGTATGTCGACAGGACCAGGTACTACAAGATTGCTGAGCTTGAGCCCGATATTCCGCTAGTCCAGGTCAAAGGATACATAAAGGGATATTACACCGAAGGACAGGGCAAGGGGAAACGACTGGTAGCCGATTTTAGTGATGAGACAGGCACCATAAAACTTATCTGGTTCAAGGGCACCAAATGGATAACGGGAACTTATGTTCCTGATGTGGAATATATTGTTTTCGGCAAACCAGGTGTATTCAATGGTGTAGTCAATATTATACATCCTGAAATTGAGGCATCGGAAAAGGTTTCGACCCGGATCACATCGGCGCTGCAGGCGCAATATAATACAACCGAAAAGCTTAAGAACCAGTTTATCACCTCAAAAACGCTGGGCAAGTTAATAGGGACGATCCTGAAGCAGCTCAGATACAGAATTTCCGAGACCCTCCCCTCCTATCTGATTTCAGGTCACAACCTTATGAGTCTTCATGATGCCATTCACAAAATACATTTCCCGGCAAACAATGCCGAAATTGAAAGGGCAAGGTACAGGCTGAAATTTGAGGAACTTTTTTACATCGAACTTAACCTGCTAAGATTCAAGACAATCCGTTCGCGGAAATACAAGGGATTTGTTTTTTCAAGTGTAGGTGAGCATTTCAACAGTTTTTATTATAACAATCTCCCGTTTTCCCTAACGGAAGCTCAGAAGAGGGTAATGAAGGAGATCAGGAGGGATCTTGGCTCAGGAAGGCAGATGAACAGGCTTCTCCAGGGGGATGTGGGAAGCGGAAAGACCCTGGTAGCCCTGATGAGCATGCTGATCGCAATAGACAACGGATATCAGGCATGCCTGATGGCTCCAACCGAGATACTTGCAAACCAGCATTATAATACTATCTGCCGGATGCTCGAGGGGATCGGCATAAAAGTCAGTTTGCTTACCGGATCGTCAAAAAAGAGTTTAAGGAAGGAGATTGATGAATCGCTCAGGGACAAATCCCTTCATATTCTGGTTGGCACCCATGCCCTAATAGAGGAAAATGTCATATTCAATAACCTGGGTCTGGTAATTATCGATGAGCAGCATCGGTTTGGAGTGGCCCAGCGTGCAAGGCTGTGGGAAAAGAGCGCCAATCCGCCGCACATCCTGGTAATGACTGCCACTCCCATTCCGCGAACGCTTGCCATGACTCTTTATGGTGACCTGGATGTTTCGGTTATTGATGAGCTGCCTCCGGGAAGGGTTCCTATAAAAACCATGCACTTTACCGACCCTGAACGAAACAAGGTATTTGGTTTCATCAGGAAGCAGATCGATGAAGGAAGGCAGATATTCATTGTGTACCCTCTGATTCAGGAGTCAGAGAAGATGGACTATAAGAATCTGGAGGATGGATGGGACACTATTTCCAGAGTTTTTCCCGCCCCGAAATACTGCATCAGTATTGTCCATGGGAAAATGACACCGGCAGAGAAGGAAATCTCGATGAAGCTCTTCAAGGAAGGACATGCAAACATCCTGGTAGCAACCACTGTAATTGAAGTCGGGGTGGATATTCCGAATGCTTCGGTTATGATTATCGAAAGCGCTGAAAGGTTCGGGCTTTCCCAGCTCCACCAGCTAAGGGGAAGGGTTGGAAGGGGAAGCGATCAGTCATATTGTATTCTCATGACCTCAGACAAACTCTCAAAAGAGGCTATTACACGACTGGAAGTAATGGTTAGAACTTCAGACGGGTTTGAGATTGCTGAAACGGATCTGCGTCTCAGGGGGCCGGGCGACATTGAAGGTACACTCCAGAGTGGAATTCCGTTCGACCTGAAAATAGCCAGTCTTGGCAAGGACGGGCAGATAATTGAACACGTGAGAAATATAGCTGAAGGAATACTGGCAAAAGATCCGACACTGGGAAATGAAGAGAATTTCGTGCTGGTTTCCGAGCTTGGAAGGTTGTTCAGTATAAAACAATCTTGGAGCAATATCAGTTAATTAGAATGATTATAAATAATTTCGGTGAATTTAAAACCTGATAAAAAACAGTTCTAATAAACGAAGCTTTGATAAATTTGACCTCTTCAAACCGGGCTGATGTTCAGATGAAAGAATCAGTTTTAAAAGACAAAATACAGCATGACGGGACGGTTAAGGAAGTTGGCATCGATTCGGTTGTTGTCAGCATAGTTTCCTGCGCTGCTTGTGCAGGCTGCCAGGTCCGGGGTAAGTGCGGAATGACTGAAAATGAGGAGAAAATAATCGATATAAAGGGAAGGTACGATGTATCTCCGGGCGACAAGGTAACCGTTCAGATGGAGGAATCGGCAGGGATCAGAGCAGTCGTGCTCAGCTACCTTGTACCTTTTATTATTGTAACCGGCGGCCTTTTAATCCTTCAGTCATTATCGATTAATGAACTCACGGCAGGATTGATATCAATTGCCTTACTGGTTCCGTGGTTTCTTATCCTTTACCTGTTCCGGAATAAGGTTGACCGGAGTTTCACCTTTACCTTAAAAACATAAAATAGATGAGTCCGACAATTCTAATAACTATAATCAGTCTGAGTCTGCTGGCATTTCTGGCGGCTGTCATCCTCTATTTCATTGCTCAGAAATTCAAGGTATATGAGGATCCCAGGATTGATGAGGTTCAGGCTCTTCTGCCGGCAGCCAACTGCGGCGGCTGTGGTTTTGCAGGATGCAGGAATCTGGCCGAGGCTATTGTAAAATCCGACAGTTTTGAAGGGCTTACCTGTCCGGTGGGAGGCGCTTCCGTTATGGGAGACATTGCGGGCATCCTGGGAAGAACACCTCCGGTTTCCGATCCGACGGTTGCAGTGCTGAAATGCAACGGATCGCCTGATTACCGTCCCAGGACTTCAGTTTACAACGGAGCATCAGACTGCAGGATAGTTCAAAGCCTTTATATCGGAGAGACCGACTGCAGTTACGGGTGCCTCGGATACGGGGATTGTGAAAGGGCTTGTGCCTTCGATGCGCTGCACATCAATCCGGTTTCGCTGCTGCCGGAGATTTCGGATGACAAATGCACTTCCTGCGGCGCGTGTGTCAAGGCATGTCCTAGAAACCTTTTCGAGTTACGCAAAAAAGCAAAGAAAGACAGAAAGATATATGTGGCATGCTCCAATTGTGACAAGGGAGGACCTGCAAGAAGAGCCTGTAAGGTTGCATGCATAGGATGCGGCAAATGTGTAAAGGTTTGTGCCTTTAACGCAATTATCCTTGAGAACAATCTTGCCTATATTGACGCCCGAAAATGCACATTTTGCAGGAAATGCGTTGAGGAGTGTCCGACAAATGCAATAATTGAGATCAACTTTCCGCCGAGAAAACCCAGGACTGAAGTGGAGGTTGAAGCGGTAAAAGCATAGTAATGAAAACTTAAATTGAATAATTGTGCTCAAAACATTCCCAACAGGAGGTGTTCATCCACCCGAGAACAAGCTGACAGCCGGTATTCCGATTGAGTATCTTCCGGTTCCCGGGAACGTCGTTATTCCTTTGTCGCAGCACATTGGCGCACCTGCCAATCCTGTTGTAGCAAAGGGCGATACAGTAAAGACCGGCCAGCTTATAGCAGAAGGAAAAGGATTCGTATCAGCCAATGTTCACTCTTCGGTTTCAGGCAAGGTAAGCAAGGTAGATGCTTCCGCCGACAGTTCCGGATTGAAGCAGACTGCAGTATTCATCGATGTGGAAGGCGATGAATGGCTCGACACCATCGACCGGAGCACTGATATCGCGAGGGACATAAGGCTGTCGCCTGAAGAGATAATAAAGAAGTGCTTTGAATCGGGTATTGTGGGAATGGGCGGTGCCACCTTCCCCTCGCACATCAAGCTTAACGTTCCTTCGGGAAAGAAATGCGATGTACTTATTATAAATGGAGTGGAATGCGAACCTTATCTTACTTCCGACCACAGGCTGATGCTTGAGAAGGGAGAGGAAATACTGGTTGGCATCAGCATACTGATGAAGGCTCTGAAGGTTGAAAAGGCTATGATAGGCATCGAGAACAACAAGCCGGATGCAATAGCCCGCATGACATCACTTGCCTCATCGTTCACGGGCATAACCATTCACCCTCTCAAGGTAAAATATCCCCAGGGTGCGGAAAAACAGCTCATAAAAGCTCTCATCAGCAGAGAGGTTCCGTCAGGCAGGCTTCCAATAGATGTAGGAGCAGTTGTACATAATGCAGGAACGGCATTTGCCGTTTATGAAGCGGTTCAGAAAAACAAGCCTCTTATAGAAAGGGTTGTAACTGTTACCGGGAAATCGGTATCAAAGCCCGGCAACTACATGGTCAGGATAGGGACTCCCCTTTCGCGGGTTCTTGAAGCTGTCGGAGGGATACCGGACGACACAGGAAAAATTATAAACGGCGGACCTATGATGGGTAAGGCTGTGAGCAACACCGATGCCCCTGTGGTAAAAGGTATGTCGGGAATAATTCTCGTACCTGCCGCTGAAGCTGTAAGGGAGGCAATCAATCCATGCATCAGGTGTGCCAGGTGTGTTTCGGTGTGTCCGATACACCTTGAACCCTACCTCCTGATGACGCTTGCGGAGAAGAGCATGTTTGAACGTGCCGAAATAGAAAGAATAACCGATTGCATGGAGTGCGGCTCCTGCAGTTTTACCTGTCCGGCCGGCAGACCTCTTCTTGATTACATCAGGCTCGGCAAGTCTACTGTGATACGGATGGCCCGCCAGAAAGTATTAAAATAAACAGAATTCATCTGACCTATGAATAATATGCTGAATATAGCCCCGTCGCCCCATGCCCACGGGAAGGAATCAACCCGGAAACTGATGACCGATGTTGTCATTGCTCTTATCCCTGCGTTCATTGTCTCTGTTTTCTACTTTGGGATCGGGGCAGTAATTGTCACAGCTACATCCGTCATATCCTGCCTGCTGTTCGAATATCTGATTCAGAGGTTTGTGCTTAAGAAACCGGTTTCCATCACTGACGGTTCAGCTCTTGTGACGGGTATACTCCTTGCTTTTAACCTTCCTTCAAACATCCCGGTTCTCATAATTGTTATCGGGAGCTTTGTTTCGATAGCAATTGCCAAAATGACCTTCGGAGGGCTAGGAAACAATCCTTTCAATCCCGCACTTGTCGGAAGAGTATTTATGCTGATATCCTTCCCTGTGCAGATGACAACATGGCCGGTGCCTAAGGGTCTGGGAACGGGTTATCTGGATGCAGTTACGGGTGCAACACCACTTGCAATATTAAAGGGAGGACTTGCCAGCGGACAATCGCTCTCTGAAATCATGGGGCAGCTGCCTTCACCGGCACAGATGTTCCTGGGCGACATGGGAGGATCGATGGGCGAGGTTGCTGCAGCAGCATTGCTTATCGGATTTGTCTGGCTTCTGCTTCGAAAGGTGATCACATGGCATATTCCCATTGCCGTTGTCGGAAGCATTGCTGTATTTACAGGCATCCTGTGGTTTGTAAATCCCGAAAAGAATGCCGGTCCTATGTTTCACATCCTTGCAGGAGGCGTACTACTCGGAGCAATTTATATGGCCACTGATTACGTAACATCGCCCATGGTGCCGAAAGCGATGCTTATCTACGGATGCGGGATCGGAATAATAACAGTGGTGATACGTGTCTACGGGGCCTATCCCGAGGGTGTCTCTTTTGCGATACTTATTATGAATGCATTTGTTCCTTTGATGAATGCATATATTAAACCCCGTCGATTTGGGGAGGAGGTTAAAAATGGCTAAAACTGAATCAACTTTCAGGAACATGGCGGTTTCGCTTACGCTTATTGCTATGGTATCATCGGCGCTGCTGGGGTTTGTTTATGAAATGACAAAGGAACCCATTGCCCTGTCGAACCTCAATAAGAAGCTCAATGCAATAAAGCAGGTGGTGCCTGATTTCACAAATAACCCCAACGATGAGATGTTCCTGCTGCCCACCGGCGAAGGAGACAGCCTTGAAGTATACCCGGCAAAAAAGGATAATGAAATCATTGGCTACGCAGTAAATACCAATACGAACACAGGATTTAGCGGAAACATAACCCTTATGGCCGGATTCAAACCCGACGGGACAATTATAAATATTATGGTCCTGGAGCATAAGGAAACCCCCGGACTTGGGACCAAGATGGCTGAACCGGAATTCAAGGATCAGTTCATTTACAAAAACCCTTCGGAATTCGGGCTGGCAGTAAAAAAGGACGGAGGTCCTGTCGATGCCATAACGGCAGCCACAATCAGCTCAAGGGCCTTTTGCGATGCAGTTCAGAGGGCTTATAACGCGCTTCAGAAAGGAGGAATTAAATGAATCAGATTGCAAACTTTACAAAAGGCCTCTTAAAGGAGAATCCCCTCCTGGTGATGGTGCTGGGTACCTGTCCCGCCCTGGCAACTACATCTTCTTCCCTGAACGGATTGGGAATGGGACTTGCCACAACATTTGTACTGGTATGTTCAAATGTTGTAATTGCGTTAATGGCAAAATTGATCCCTGATAAGGTCAGAATTCCTGCCTTTATTGTGGTTATTGCCTCATTTGTAACAGTGGTCGACCTGGTAATGCAGGCTTATGTACCGGACCTCTACCTTACTCTTGGCATCTTCATCCCCCTGATAGTTGTAAACTGCATTGTGCTTGGCCGGGCCGAAGCATTCGCAAGCAAGAACTCAGTGTGGTCATCGTTCATTGACGGGGCCGGAATGGGGTTGGGATTCACTCTTGCCCTTGGCATTCTGGGCGCCCTCCGTGAGATCCTCGGAAGCGGAGCGATTTTCGGTCATAAGTTCATTCAGGGCGATGGAATCCTGGTTTTCATACTTGCACCCGGAGCCTTCATTGCTCTTGGATACCTTATAGCTCTTGTCAATAAGATCAAACAGAATTAAGCTTACACCCAATGGAATATATACTTATAATAATCTCCGCGCTGCTTGTAAACAACATAGTTCTGGCCCAGTTTCTCGGGGTTTGCCCCTTCCTTGGAGTATCGACAAAGGTAAACACATCCCTGGGTATGTCGGCTGCAGTAACTTTCGTGATGGTACTTGCAACTATTGTCACATACCTCATTCAGGTTTATGTTCTCGAGAAACTTGGCATAGCCTTCATGCAAACCATCACCTTCATACTCGTGATTGCTTCACTTGTACAGATGGTGGAAATCATTCTCAAGAAGATCAGCAGGCCTCTTTATCAGGCTCTTGGAATTTTTCTGCCGCTGATCACTACCAACTGCGCTGTTCTCGGAGTGGCAATCCTGGTAATAAAGAAAGATTACAATCTGATCGAAGGAGTGGTTTACTCGGCAGCTACGGCACTTGGTTTCGGACTGGCCCTGATCATTCTTGCAGGATTAAGGGAGCAATTTGAACTCGTCGATATCCCCAAAGGGATGAAAGGCGTTCCTATTTCTCTGGTTGCAGCAGGCATTCTTGCCCTGGCTTTCATGGGATTTACAGGAATCGTCTAGGCAAGAAAGGAAAATTGAATGCTCATATCTGAATATTACAACATCCTTGGCATCCCGATGAATTCATCGCTTGAAGACATCAGGAAAGCTTACAGAAAGAAAGCGAGGTTATATCATCCCGACATAAACCAGGCTCCGGGGGCTAAGGAAAAGTTCATTGAAGCGACTGAGGCCTATGATTTCCTTGTAACAAACTTCGGGAAGGGACAACTTGATGATCAGGATTATTTCAGGGTGGTGGAAGAGTGGAGAAAATACAGGCAGGACCGCTCACGCCAGCGTGCCCAGTACTACGCCAGAAGCTCATTCAATCAATTCAAAAACAGCAAGTATTACAAATCAACCAGGATATTTAATCTGACTTCGGCTGTTTTTGCCTTTGCAGTTTCACTTACAATCTTCTTTTTTGCAATCCTGGGATACGTCCTGAGACTCAGGGATCCAATCCCTGGAACGGAAAAAACGACAACCTTCTCCTTCATAGTCCTTCTTATTTTGAGCCTTATACTCCTGACTGTCTCTGGTATCTATCTCAAGGCGTACATTGATGCCAACCGTAGACAGAAAAGAAAAAAGTAACCCGCCGGCACAATTTTTGATCATATTCTGTCACAAAACGTCACTCATGATCGTTATATGTTGACGGTTTCTTTTTTATACCTGAAAACCAGCGGAACCAAAATTAGCGGCAGTATTTAATAAAACAGATTGATTATGAAAACGATTATCAGAATCACATCGCAGACCTTTCTCCTTTTAATAATGCTGTTTTTGCTGTCATGCAGCAAGAAAGAGGATGCTCCGGTCACTGATCCCGTTCCCATTGACCTGACCGAAGCTCAGGCTATAATTATTGAATCAGGCAATGAGTTTGCATTCGACATCTTTGGTAAGGTTGTTGAAAAGGCTGAACCATTGCAGAATGTAATGATTTCTCCCCTGAGCATTTCATATGCACTTTCGATGACAATCAACGGGGCGGCAGGTGAAACCAGGGATGCAATGCAGGAAGCTCTCAGGATCAACGGCATGGACCAGGAAACGCTTAACAAATCGTACAAGGCACTCACAAGCGCATTGCTCAACATTGACAAGCGGGTACTTATATCAATTGCCAACTCGGTGTGGACTGAAGACGACTTTGAAGTAAAAAAATCTTTCATCGATGTGCTCACCAGTTACTATGATGCCGAGTCGAAGGAATTTGACATTGAGGATCCGTCAGCCCCCGGCCTTATGAATATCTGGATCGAAGAAAAAACCAACGGACTTATAAAGGAAATGATAAGTCAACTGCCGGATAATACTGTGATGCTGCTGATAAATGCAATCTATTTCAAGGGACAATGGAAACTTCAGTTTGAAGAGTCCAAAACAATTGATGAATCTTTCTTCCTTACCGGGAACTCACAGGTGACGGTGCCAATGATGAAGCAAAAGAAAGACTTTAAGGTATTTGAAGGAAACGGCTTCAAAATTGCCGAATTTCCTTATGGACAGGGCAACTACGTAATGGATGTCATTCTCCCCGACGACAAGGCAGGATTGAACAACACACTTGCTCTTATTAACAGCAGTGATTATGAGTTATGGGTTAACCAGATGGCTGAACAGGAGGTTGAAGTTTCCTTTCCAAGATTCAAATACGGATTCAAGAGGACCCTTAAGGACATACTCTCGGATATGGGAATGGGAATAGCATTCACTGAATATGCAGATTTTTCAAATATCTCAGAACAGTTTGATCTTCTCCTGAATGATGTTGCGCATCAGACCTTCATCGAAACAAATGAGGAGGGAACTGAAGCTGCCGCAGCAACAGTGGTGACGGTTGGAACGACTTCAATGCCTCCTCCCCCGCTTGAATTCAGGATGGATCATCCGTTCTTGTATATAATCAGGGAAACATCAACCAATTCAATATTATTCATGGGCAGGGTAAGTGATCCCTCCGTAAACTGAATCGGTGCCAAAACTCTGAAACTTAAACAGCCTGTAAATCAGGCTGTTTTTATGAAATTGAAAGGCATATGCAGGACAGATGAAAAATACTCGCCTCTTTCATAAATATCCTCATCCCCCTCTTCATAGTACCAGTTTACAATGAATTTCTTGTTTTTAAGCCTGACACGGGAGATTTTCTGAAAGAGTTGTATCATGAACTTGGCGCTTGCGCTGTTGAAGTATTCCAGGTTCATATCTATACATGTAATCTCTGCAGGATCAATGACGTAAGTATCAACCCAATCCTCCACAGGTTTATAGAACTCCAGTGTGTTTTCATGAATCGACCGGCCCTTGATCCTGATCATCCCTGCCGGATTCAACAGTATCTCAGGGGAACTTTTGGTAGCCTCTATCCTCAATTCATTCATGCTGAATTAACGGGAACATCAACGCCATATTGTAAAGCGTATCTGACAATCCGACCTGTTCTGACGGCGGCTTTTGCCCTAACTGGCCTTCGGGGTTACATCCTGACCGGTGAATTCTCCCCTCAGATATTTATAGTATCCTGTAATTCCAATCATCGCGGCATTATCGGTCGTGTAGGATAATGGAGGAACAAACAGGTTCCACTCCCTTCTGGCTGCTTCCCTTGCAAGGCCGTTTCTCAGACCGGAATTGGCCGATACTCCGCCTGCAATACCAATCTCCCTAATTCCTGTCAGCTGAGAGGCTTTCACAAGTTTTGAAATGAGAATGCTTACAATAGTGTCCTGGAGAGAAGCACACAAATCGGCTTTGTTTTTTTCAATGAACTGCTGATCCTCTTTGAGCCTGTCGCGTAAAAAATAAAGAAAGCTTGTCTTAAGTCCGCTGAAGCTGAAATCGAGGTCCTTTACCCTGGGTTTTGCGAAAACGAAGGCCTTCTTATTGCCCCGGGCTGCAAGCTTATCAATCATGGGACCTGCCGGATAAGGCAGATCCATGAGTTTACCGCATTTATCAAAAGCTTCACCTGCAGCATCGTCAATTGTGTTTCCGATTATTTCCATTTCAAGATGGCTCTTCATCACAATCAGCCTTGTATGTCCGCCGGATACAAGAAGGCAAAGGAATGGAAATTCAGGAAGCCTGTTCTTACCGTCCTTTTGGAGTATAAAATGCACCAGGACATGAGCCTGAAGATGATTCACCTCGATGAGAGGAATATTTCCTGCAAGTGCAAAACCCTTTGCGAAGGAGGTTCCAACCAGCAACGATCCGAGCAAGCCGGGTCCCCGGGTAAACGCAACCGCATCAATTTCAGCAGGATCGGTCTTGGCTCTTTTAAGAGCCTGATCCACGACTGGCACAATATTTGCCTGATGAGCCCTGGAAGCAAGCTCGGGTACAACGCCCCCGTACGACATGTGGATGTCCTGACCTGCTATAAGGTTCGACAGTATATGACCGTCCCTTACGACAGCCGCAGAGGTATCATCGCAGGATGATTCTATCGCCAGTATTGTAACCGCCATGCTTCCTTTGATTTTCCGTATATTTTAGGTTATTTTGAAATCCGAACGTTCAGGCATTTTAATGCTCAAAAGTATTAAAAAATCATTTAAGTATCTTATGATACTGTTTGGCATCCTTCTTCTGGTGCCGACACTGGCTTCCATTGTTTTGCGTATACCTGAGATACAGACGTTCATGGTGAACAGGATAACAGGTCATTTCTCGGAAAGGATAAAATCGACGATCTCTGTTGGCAGGGTTGAATACACTTTCTTTAACAAGCTGGTTTTAAGCGATCTTCTCATCAAAGACCAGAACAATGATACAATGCTCTACTCACAAAGGATATCGGCGGGTATTCTCAGGCTCGACTTTGCAGGAAACAATATAAGGCTCGGCCATGTGAATATAGATCAGCCTGTAATTGCTTTGATAACAGACACAACCGGATTAATGAACCTCACATGGTACCTCGATTTGTTTAAAACGCCTGATGACACGGTTAAAAAAGGTGAAACAAGATTTTCTGTTAACAGAATAACAATACAGGACGGGAGATTTGACCTTCTCAACAGGACTCGTCAACCCGGCAAATCCCTTATCGATTTTAACAATCTGCGTCTGTCGGGGATTAATGGCGAGGCTGAGGATTTCAGGATCCGGTCCGATTCGACCATGCTCGAGATCAACGACATCCGTTTCATGGAATCGAGTGGTTTTCTGGTGAGAAGCATGAACAGCAACCTTACACTTGCGGGTAAGGATATATTATTCCGGGATCTCTTCCTCTATCTCGACAGTTCCATAATAAATGCAAATCATGTGATCATTTCAGGAGATGAAACAGACGGGTTCGGAAACTTCACTGAAAAGGTAAGACTCAACATCAGCCTGGATAAATCGCTCATAAGCGCACCGGATCTGAGATATTTTCTTCCGGCAGCCGGAGGTCTGAAAGAATCAGTTGAATTATCAGGAAGAATTACAGGAACTGTATCTGATATGAACGGCAGAAAAATAACTGCTGCATACAGGGATTTCACAAGACTGGAATGCGATTTTGACATGTCGGGTCTGCCTGACATAAAGAACACCTTCATCCATATAAGCATAGGAAGGCTCAGCACCAGTTCCTCAGACATGGAGATGATACACAGGAATGGGAAAGCGCTGAATCTGCCTGAGGTTATAAGAAAGCTTGGAAACATATCATTTGCAGGCAGTTTCACCGGCTTCACCACTGATTTTGTCACCTATGGCAAGATCGGAACCGATGCCGGATCGTTGAAAACAGACATATCATTCAGACCTGAGGGGAAGGGAAATTTCAGAATCCGCGGTCTGGTAAAGGGTGAAAATGTTGATCTGGGCCTTTTGACTGACAACAGTGAGATGCTTGGCAAGCTTACCATGGAAACAGATGTGGACGGGTTTGCTACGTCGGCAACAAATATCTCAGGCAATCTGACAGGTAGGATAGACAGTGTTGAGGTCAACAAATATGTCTACAGGAATGTAACCCTGAATGGAATCTTCACTGAAAAAACATGGGACGGAAACATAAAAATATCTGACCGGAACATAAGGATGGACATGCTGGGAATGCTCGACTTCAGTAATGAGCTGCCAGAATTTGATTTCACCCTCAACCTTGCCGAATCGAACCTCCACAAGCTGAATTTTGACAAAAGCGACACCACATCGGGGCTCTCCATGCTGGCAACTGCAAATTTCAGGGGAAACAACATTGATAATCTGTTTGGCGAAATCAGGCTTCTTAACTCAACTATAAGGAAATACGGCAACAAGCTCGATTTGTACGACTTTACCCTTAAAGCTTTTAACGAAGGCGGGAAACCTGCTCTTTCAGTAAAAACCGATTTCGTTGATGCCGACCTTAGGGGCTACTATAAGTTTGGTGAATTAGGGATGGCACTGAAATCCGCCCTGGCCACCCTCCTGCCTTCAAAATTCAGTGCTCCTGAGCTTTCAGGAGGACTTTCCGCAAATGAATTCACTTATAATGTCAGATTCAGGAATACTGACAAGCTGAATAATTTCTTCAGGACCGGCCTTCTCCTTTCTGAGAAGAGCACACTTAACGGATCTTTTTACAGGGACAGCCTGATAAGTGTGTCTGCAGATGCAAAAAAGCTAGTTTTCAGGAACAACACTTTCAGTAATTTCTCGCTGAAAGCGCTCTATTCGGAGTCGGAATTCATGGCCGACCTGAGGAGTACATCGCTGCTGGTTCTGGGAAGAGCCGATCTGAAGGAATTCCGGGCAGGTTTCAATGCAGGATCGGACGAATTCAACTTCGATCTCGACTGGAATGACAGGATTGGCAAGATAAGCAAGGGGGCCTTTATTTCGAGGGGATCGTTCATCCCCCGAACTGACGGCAGAACCGGGTCGCTCCTCCGGATCGATATTGACTCAACTGATGTTACTACCAGGAATAAAACATGGACCGTAAGAAAGTCATCCATCATCGTTGATTCAGCATCAACAAAAATCAACCGTTTCGTGGTTTCCAGCGGAGTCCATTCATACATTGCCGACGGATCTGTTTCAGGGAATCAGAATGACACACTCAAACTGTCATTTAACGGGATCGACCTCAGCCCCCTTAACAGTCCGGCAAAACAGGCGGAAACTGCCGCTAAGGACCCCCTCCTTCTTGACATCAGGGGTGTAGTAAACGGTAATATTGTGATTTCAAGTGCTTTGAAGAATCCTCTCATCCAAAGTGACCTCAGTATTGCCGGATTTTCAATACTCGGCGGTAATTACGGGGATGTATCGGTTATTTCCCAGTGGAATTCTCAGAAAAAAGTTGCTGATCTGAGCGCGAGAAACAACCTGAACGGCCTCAGAAACTTTGATTTGTCGGGCTTTTATGATCCCGGTATCAAGCAATTCAGGATTGACGGAGTCGCTACAAACCTGCCAGTTCATGCACTCAATCCGCTTCTGAGTTTTTTTGCGTCCGACATAAAGGGTACTGTATCAGGCAGGGTAAAGGTCACCGGGGCACCTGGCGAGCTGGTCCTCACAGGCTCTCTCATGCCTGAAAACACGTCACTCAAGATCGATTATCTCCAGACACGCTATTCAATAAACGATTCAATACGGTTCGACAGGCGCGGAATCAGGTTCAGGAATACAGGGATAACGGATGAAGAAGGTAATACCGCCGTGCTCACCGGTGCCGTTTATCATAAATCATTCAAGGATTTCACTGTTGATCTGACAGTCAATATGGACAAGAACGACTGCCTTGTACTCAATACAAGCCAGGGCGACAACGAGCTTTTCTATGGAACCGCATACGTTTCGGGTGTGACCACAATAAAGAGCGGTCCCAACACTCTTTCATTTGATATCTCTGCAAAAACAGGAAGCGGGACAAGCCTCTTCATACCTCTCAATTCCGGCATGTCGGTTTCTGAATCTTCCTTCGTCACTTTCGTTAATCACGACTCCGCAATGATGGCGAAGGAAAAGGACCTTAAAAACGCTGCCTCGACATCGACAGGATCGTCGCTCGAGCTTAATTTTGACCTGGATGTCACTCCCGATGCTGAGGTGCAGCTCCTTATTGATCCCAAAGCAGGTGACGTGATAAGGGGCAATGGTTCCGGCAAGCTCAATATCAGTCTTAACAGGAATGGAGAATTCAAAATCTTCGGGGATTACGCCATAGAGGAAGGTGATTATCTTTTCACACTCAAAAACATCCTCAACAAAAAGTTTGAAGTTGAAAAAGGAGGGAAAATAAGTTTCAACGGAAATATAGAAAGTGCTGAGATCGATCTCACTGCAAAATACAGGAATATAAAGACATCTCTCTCTCCTATCCTGTTTCCGATACTGCAGGATCCCAAATATGAAGCCAGGATACCGGTTGAACCCCAGCTAAATCTCTCAGGGAACCTGTTCAATCCTGTTGTCGGATTCAACATCTATCTTCCGAATGCTGACGAGGAGACAAGGACATACCTTAGAAATGCCATAACCACCGAAGAGGAAAAGAGCAAGCAGTTCATCTACCTTCTTGTGATGAACAGCTTTTATGCTGATCCCTCCTACCGTGCCTCATCGGGAGTTACCGGAACGGGAACATCGGCTATGGCTGTCACAACAACCGAGATGCTATCGAACCAGCTGAGCAACTGGCTGTCGCAGATCAGCAACGATTTTGACGTAGGGTTCCTTTATACGCCCGGGACCAAGGATTTAAGTTCACAACAGCTCCAGGTGGCCCTTTCTACCCAGCTACTAAATGACAAGGTAACAATAAACGGAAATTTCGATGTTACCGGTACAGAGACTGAAGAGACACCTCTTATCGGAGATTTCGATATAGAATACAGGTTGACAGAAAAACTGAGATTCAAGGTCTTCAACAGATATAACAACCCCTACACCGGAAAGGGAGCACCCTACACCCAGGGGCTGGGATTCTCTCTGAGGCAGGATTTCAACAAATTGTCAGACATCTTTAAAAAAAAGTCACCCACAGAATTCAGGAAAGAGGAGGAAGTGACGGTGGAAGAATGAGAGTTGATAAATAATGTGATAATGTTATTAACACACAATAATAGACTGGGCCGGTTTTCCGTTTTTTAATAAATTCGCACGAGCAATAATTGCAGGAGCATGATAATTAATTCATTTATAATAAATTAATAACAGGGGAAATATGGGATTTCTACAATTACTTATGCAGGAGGGACAGGAAACTGCGGTTACGGCTGCACAGAGGCTGACACTCCTGGATTTTGCAATCAAGGGAGGATGGGTTATGATACCTATCTTCCTTTTATTCCTGATTGCCACTTACATTTTCATTGAAAGGTTCTATGTTATAAAAAGGGCATCACGGCAGGATACCAATTTTATGAACAGGATAAAGGACTATATACATGACGGTAAGATAGATGCCGCTATGGCGCTTTGCAAATCGACCGATTCTCCGTCGGCCCGGATGATCGAGAAGGGAATAAGCAGGCTCGGAAGGCCACTCCACGATATTTCAACAGCTGTTGAGAATGTAGGCA
>CAYQRF010000008.1:0-44429 GCA_964419775.1 uncultured Rikenellaceae bacterium | reverse complement strand
GATAAATTTGCAGGTGCGGGCTACCTGCTTGATGAGATGACAATCATCGAATAGAGAAAAGTGAATATCTGCCTTGGTGTAAAATATTATTCATTTTTGAAATCTACACCCCCTTCCCTCCCGATAGCTATCGGGATTCCCCCAGAGGGGAAGGAGCAACACGCTTTTCCTCCCGTGGGGAAAACGCCCCAAGCTTTTCCCCCTTGGGGGAAACGGGAAAGGGGGTAAGTTATAATAAATGTTACTTCCCCTTTCCTATGCTGGCTCAAGAAAGGCCAATGTCATAAAACAACGGGAATCCTCCGCGCTAAACGGGATTAATTTCAGTATGCCCTGATCTTCTTCAGTTTTTCGGCATATTTCTGATATACTGCATCCTGGGCAGCAATCTGCTCCTTGACTTGTTCCTGCATCCTTTCATTTCTTGGGATGTCGCCTGTTGCCTGATCAATTGAGGTATCAGCCTTGCCTATTTTCTTCTCAGCTTTCCTGACGCTCTTCTCAGCTCTCTTTTTTCGCTTCTCAAGCTCCTTTATCTGTTTTTCGAGCTCATCCCTTGCAGGCCCTTCCTCCATAGTTATAAGCAGGCGGTTTTGTTCGGCAATCGCTGCTGTCACAGTGTTCAATTCATTGTTTTGAAGGATGATGTTCTCATTCTCAGAGGAAATTCTGGAGTTGTTTGACTGTATGTTCTTTTGCATTCTGGATTTTTCACTCTCGAGTGATGAAAGCTCCTTCTGAAGATCTTTCAGCTTCTTTTCTTCGGCATCAGCCTGGCTCTTGGCAACGTCGATGTATTTATTCTTTGCGAATTCCTTCATGAATTCCTGGGCGCTGACGAAAGCAGGGCTTCCTGTTGCACTCTCAATGTACTCGTCCTTCTTGACTTCAAAGGATGCAAAAAGCTGAAGCATGGAGTCGAGCTTTACAAGCTTGCTGTAAACATTTATGTCACCGGCATCAATCTTCTTTATCCGGGCACCGAAAATCGACATCTCACCGTTCTCATTTACAACTTTTGATTTTGTGCCTGATTCGATCTCCTTGATCCATTCCTTAAGGACAACATCGAAATCCGCTTCAGGTATAGTCACCGACAGGCATGGAAGATATGATTTGCCTATCTGGATCGAATCCTCCGAGAGGACTATGGGTTTCTGTGCATTAACTGCAATCAGAGGCAGTAAGGCAAAGAAAATGAAAGTAATTTTTATTTTCATGTGGTTGTTTTTATTACTCAAACTTAGCGACGTTTGTCTAAATATCCAAATAAACAGATAAACAGATAATCGTAGTAACAAATATACTAATTTATAAAAGAAGTAACAAGATAACCTGCATCTCGCTAAAACCAGACCTGAAAATCAGAGTGCGTAAATTCAGGCCTTATCGTCACAAAATTCGGTTATATAATCCGTTTGGAACTAAAATTTATTACCTTTCAGCGATAATCTGAGCCTATGATCAGGATAACAGCAGACAATAAAATCCCGTTCCTGAAGGGAGTTCTTGAACCCTTTGCCCAGGTTACCTATCTTCCGGGCAGTCAGATTGACAGAGATGCCATAATAGATTCTGATGCGCTGGTGGTACGTACCCGGACAAAATGCAATTCAGATCTTCTGTCAGGTACCAGGGTGAGGTTCATCGGCACCGCCACAATCGGATTCGACCATATTGATACGGGTTTCTGCAATGCAAACAATATCCGCTGGACAAATGCCCCCGGATGCAATTCCACTTCCGTAATGCAGTACATTGCTGCTGCACTGATGAAGATATCTTCGGAGTCGGGGCTCTCTCTGAGCAGATTAACTATCGGTATTGTGGGTGTGGGCAACGTGGGCTCAAAGGTTCATAAGCTGGCTCAGACACTTGGTATGAGGGTGCTGTTAAATGACCCTCCGCGGCAACGAAAGGAGAAGAATGACAAATTCGTAAGCATTGAACAGGTTCTTGAAGAATCTGATATTATTACACTGCATGTTCCCCTGAACCATGGTGGTAAGGATAATACCTTTCACCTGATTGATGCCAATACTCTTGACAAGGTGAACAAAGGAGCCTGGTTGATAAACTCCTCCAGGGGCGAGGTGGTTGAGTCTGATGCCCTTAAGGAAGCTCTGACCGGCGAGCGCCTGGCAGGAGCTGTACTGGACGTCTGGGAAAAGGAGCCTGAGATTGATATCCCACTCATGCACATGGCTTTCCTTGCAACTCCTCATATCGCAGGTTATTCAGCCGATGGCAAAGCCAACGGCACCTCAATGGTAGTGAATGAACTGTGCAGGTTTTTTGATCTTCCTCTCAGGGACTGGTTCCCGCCGGAAGTCCCTGAGCCGGCAGACCCCTTGCTTGCTATCGATTGCCATGGTAAAAGCCATGAGGAGATTGCCGGAAGAGCCATAAGCCATTCATATAACATAATGGCCGATGACGTCAGACTCAGATTCGACCCTTCCCGTTTCGAAAAGGAGAGAGAAAATTACCCTGTCCGGCGTGAGTTCCCAAGCTACTCCATTGAGCTGAGAGACGGAACGGAAGAAGCCAGAAACCTCATTTCCTCACTGGGTTTCAAACTCATTGGCTGAGTTCCCTGTTGGTTCCCTTATTATATAGTTTCCGGACAGTCAGTCAGGATGTTTTTCGTGTTATAACATTGTTATAACACAGCCGGAGTCGGCTTCAAGGTCTTTTTAACAGCTTGTCCTGATCTGGCATACTCCTTTACCTGGAAGGCAAAGGCCTGAAGCCTTGTGTCGAGCGATACTGAATCCTGGCCGTCGTATGCAATGTTTATGAAGGGAATGTTGTTATGATCTTTTCTGAATGAATCGCTAAGGGATGCAACCAGGGTTCCCGGCATGCAGGTAAAGGGGAGTATTGCCGCCATACCGGAAACACCCCGTTCTGCAAGCGCCACCGAAGTTCCAAGAGCTATCGGCGGGTCGCCGTCGTAAAATTCGCTGACATATCTGTTCGACAGCCTGAGCATGTCGTGAAGCGAAACATCCTTTTCGTGGTCGGTAAATTTTCTGATTCCTCTCGTCAGCATCTTCGAGATCAATTCCTGGCCAACTCCCTGGATCTTCGATTTTATTATACCCTTTTTGTCATTCTTCCACCTGCTGTCGCGCGTGAACCTGTGTGTAGAGTAGGCAATCCACTCTGAGAATGGTCCCACCAGAACTTCAAGGCCAAGTTCCTCCAGACGGTTGGAGATATTACCGTTGCATCCTGCATTGTCGCGCATGAAAATCTCACCTATAATCCCTACTACTGGCCTTCTTATGCTCCTGTCGGCAGGAATTGCAACGAAGTCGCCGGCTATTTCGGCAAGCACCCGGTGAAGTCCGGAGGAACCCTTTTCAATGCAACTCTCTAGGCGGTGTATTGCATCCTGATACAGTTTGTCGGTCTCACCCTTGTTGATCTCGTACGGCCTGATCTCCCTGTGTATTTTCCGGATATAGTCAGCGGCAAGGAATCCTTTCCATGCCCTTAACCTGAACTTTTGTCCGTGCTCTCCCGCCACATCCTGATAGGATGTGTCATTTGACGGGGTGATAAGTTCGGCTTTTTCAAACCCGAGACGGTCAAACAGTATCCTGTGGAACTGGTTGTACTGTCCGAACCGGCACGGACCATTGTGGTCGGGCATGAAAAAGCACATTTTTGACGGATCGGCACCGGGTTCACTAAGCTTTTTGATAAAGCTCCCGGTAGTGCAGATCATCGGGAAACACTCTTTCGAGGAGGTGTATTTTCTTCCGATTGCGATTTCTTCCTCGGTCTGTCTTGGCAGAACCTCCGACGCGACTCCAATACTTCGGGCAGCAGCTGCAATCATGTAGGCACCGTCATTCATGTAGGGGAAGTACAGCACCCTGTCTTTGGATGGTGATGAAAGTCCGGGCCTTGGCCTGAACACCATGGATTCCTTCCTTTCATTCTGTTCCGATCCTTTCAGACTGTCGAGAAATGCCTCGATCCGTGTCACCATGCCTGCATCGGCCGAATGCTCGTCGACTTCAAGATGCAGGAAGGGTTTTCCCTTAAGCTCTTCGGTGATATAGTGCCAGACAAATGAATCGGGACCGCATCTGAAATTACTAATATAGACCGCATACAGACCTTCCGTTTTTGCTACATGCTGGGCTGCGGCAACAATTTTCTGTCCGTTCGGCCAGTACATGTTCCTGTAACTGGAAAAAATATTATACGGGGCCAGGTCGAGCATGTCAAGCGGTATGGGCATTACGTCCTGGGCTATCAGCTTCTCGATAAGATTTAAATTCAGGTGAGGATCAGCGCCGTTATATGGCCGGCCCAGCAAAACAACCGGCTGGCAGTTGGCCGGGATCCTGCCCAGCGTTTCCTTCCCGTACGATATCAGGTTCTTTTCAAACATTACCTGAGCCTGGTCGGCTTCATAGATCGCATCCCTGATCTCTTTCCTGCCTATCCCGAACCTTGAACCGAAGTATTGAATCATCTCTTTTACAAGAGCCCTCTCAAAAAACCTGAAATGCAATGTTGGAACCAGAAGCTTTGATTCATCCACCTTGCCCCTGAGAGCAGCCTTTACCATGAACGGATAGGTCTGTATCCACGGACAGTTGCAATTGAACGTCTTGTTTCCTTCCCTGAATTTTGCATTTACAATGAATGGAAGGAAGATGTAATCAACGCCTTTTTCGAACAGATCCATCACATGACCATGCATCAGCTCAACGGGAAGGCAGATTTCGGTAGTGATAGTTTCAATCGATTTTGTTACCAGCTGTTTGTCCGACTCTTTCGACAGTATTACCCTGAATCCCAGTTTCTCAAAAAATGTACGCCAGAAGGGGAACTGCTGGTAAAAAACCATCAGGGCTCTCGGTATCCCGATTGTCGGACCATTGCCGCTGCCTTCCTTATAGCCTTCCATGAGCATCTCGGTCCGTTTTCTGAAAAGGTTGGGAATATTGTTTTCTTCCTTTTTACGACTGTCGGTCTCATATCTCTCACACCTGCCTCCGTAGAAAAGCGATTTCTGCTCACCGGCGATTTTAACCTTTCTTATTTCACAGTTGTTTGCACAGCTCTTGCATACGAACCTGCTTACTTCATATTCAACATTACTGATCCCAAAGCCCTTGAATTTTGTCTTGCCCCCGCCCTTCATCTCCTTTTGGGCAAGGATTGCGGCTCCGATGGCGCCGGTCACATCAAAGTGAGGCGGTATAGTGATCTTTTTGCCTGTTACATGTTCAAAAGCCGCAACAACAGCCTTGTTGTTTGTTACACCTCCCTGGAAAAATATCTTGTTTCCGATCTTCCTGTCACCTACTACCTTTTCGAGATAATTGTACACTATCGAGTAGGCAAGGCCTCCCACCATATTGTCTTTTCTTGCACCTTTCTGCACGCAGGTGTTCAGGTCCGATTCCATGAAGACGGTGCATCTGTCACCCAGTTTAACGGGGCTTTCGGCTTTAAGTGCCATCGATCCGAACTCCTCAATGATCTTTATGTTCAGCTTCTCAGCCTGCTCCTCAAGAAACGATCCGGTGCCGGCAGCGCATACCTTGTTCATCTCAAAGTCGACCACCACTCCGTTCTCAATACTTATATATTTTGAATCCTGTCCGCCAATCTCGAATATGGTATCTACGGTCGGATCATAGTCAATTGCAGCCGTCGCCTGAGCTGTTATTTCGTTCCGGATGGTATCTGCTCCGATAAAGTCGCCCGTAAGATAACGGCCTGATCCTGTTGTTCCTGCACCCAGGACTTCAACATCACTGCCCACTTCATCATGGATTTCGGAAATGCCTTTGCGGATAGCCTCCAGCGGCTTGCCTGCCGTTGGCAGGTATCTCCGTGCAATTACCCTGTGATCAGGATCGATCAAAACAACATTGGTACTCAGGGAACCGACATCCACACCCAGGTAAACCGGTATTTTCTCAGTCCCGTTCTTTTTGAAATGAACTTTTTTATCATAAAGCGCCTCCGACTCCACAAGTCGGGGAAGGCTCCTGAAATTTCCAGTAGCCCTGCCCAGATAAGTATCAAGTTCCTTCAGCCCCCTGAAATGATTAATCTGTAAATTGTTGGAACAGGCATGCATCACCGCTCCGATGGCTCCCATGGAGGCATGATGCTCAGGTATTATCAGTTCATCTCCGTTGAGCGAAAGTATCTCCCTGAATGCCCTGACCATGCCGGCGTTTGCGGCCACTCCTCCGGAAAATATGACAGGCTTTTCGAATTCCCTGCTCTTTGCAACATTGCTCCTGAAATTCCTGGCAAGGGCATAACACAATCCTGCCACAATATCGTGAAGAGGTGTGGCAATCTGCTGATGATGAATCATGTCGCTCTTTGCAAATACACTGCATCTTCCTGCGATGCGGGGCGGATCGACCGATTTCAGGGCCATCTCCCCGAACTCCTTCTCGATTGCGACTCCTATCCTTCGTGCCTGCTGATCAAGGAAGGATCCTGTGCCTGCTGCACAAATACTGTTCATTTCAAAATCCACAAGCCTTGAGTGCCCGTTTGCAGGATCCTTTTCCAGCAGGATCAGCTTTGAATCCTCTCCTCCGATCTCGATCACGGTCCTGGCTTCGGGAAAAAGCGCTCCGGCTGAGGTTGCCTGGGCAATGATTTCATTTACAAATACTCCGCCTATCAGACTTGTTGCCAGCCTGCCGCCAGTACCCGTAATTGCTGTCCCGGCAATGAGATCAGACGGGTAAATTCTTAGAATGGCATCGAGCCTGTCGCGAAGAATATTGAATGGCCTGCCATGAACATAATCGTAGAAATCATCAATAATATTGAATCCACTGTCGAGAATGACGGTGTTCAAAGATACAGAACCAATGTCCAATCCCAGGAAGAAGTTTTTGCTTTCAGGATTGAACCGGGAGTCTTTTTCAGCCATGTCCGGAGATTTTTATCCTGTAGTAAGCCTCAATGAGATCGGTAATTTAGTAAATTTTCCCGATAGCCGAAAGATTATGACAATTATCATGCAACATCCCGAAAGATATTGCATTCAGGCCCCTGAATATTAAATAGTATTAATTGTTGTTTCCAGCTTAGAACTTGAATATTGGACGGAAGAAATTGTAACATATGTTACAATTGTTATTTTTGAGGAAGATTTCTGCCTGATATGCTTTCGACTCAATAAAAAGGATAAGCACGACATCAGCCAGTCACAGATATTAAGATGGACTATACCTATTTATTGAATACCCCTGTTTTCAGGGGTCTGGATATTGCTGAGATCATGTCGGTTATCTCTTCCACTCCATACAGGATCAGACGTTTCAATGCAGGAGCAATGATATTCCAGAGCGGTGATCCGGTGAATTCATTTGTAATGGTCATCAGCGGATCCGTAAAAGGCGAAATGACTGACTATGCAGGACGTGTCCTTAAAATTGAGGAGGTCAGGGAACCGGGATCAGTCGGAGCGGCATTTCTCTTTGCTGCGAAGTCGGTTTTTCCGGTGAACGTAATTGCAGTTACCGACACGGAGCTTCTGACAATCGAGAAGAATGATTTTCTGAGGTTTATGAAATCGGATGACAGAATTCTGGTAAACTTCCTGGGAATGATTTCCAACAGGTCGTCATTTCTGAGCGAGAAGATAAAGTTCCTGAATTTCAAGACTATCAAGGGCAAACTGGCACAATACTTCCTTCAGATTTCCGGCGCTGACGGTTCCTCTGTTATGCTGACGATGACTCAGGCTGATCTCGCTGATTATTTTGGAGTTGCACGTCCTTCTATTGCCAGGGTGGTGTCCGAATTGGAGAACGAAGGGATAATTAAGACCAGGGGACGTTCCTTGCAGATAATCGACCGCGAAAGACTTGCCATCCTTACAAGGGAATAGGTTTGTCAGGAAGATACAGTTGAGTCGGGCAGGGTGATTGTAAAGCAGGCACCTTCACCCTCGCGGCTTTCAACACTCATGGTTCCGCCGTTTATTTTCACAAGCTCGTAGCAAAGCTTGATGCCAAACCCCGTGCCTTTCTCATTTTCTGTTCCTGGTGTGCTTTCTATCTCACTGGCAGTAAACAGTTCCTTCTGCTTCTCCTCCGGAATGCCAACTCCGTTGTCACACACTTTAAGCGATATCCCTTCGCGTGTATTTGATTTGTCCTTTAACAGTATGCTTATCCTTCCTCCCCTGGGAGTGTATTTCACTGCATTTGAAAGCAGGTTTCTGATTATGATGTCAAGCAGATCCTTGTCGAAAAATCCTTTTGAGTTCCCTACCTGGGTGAAATTTACCTTGATTGACTTCTTGTCGGCAGTCTCCTTGAAAATGCTGAGGTTGGTCAGAATGATATCGGCAAGGTCATGTTTACCGGGAGAGTATCTGATCTTATCCTCCTGGCCTCTCCCCCAAACGAGCATGTTTTCAAGCAGATTTATAACCTGCTGGGAGTATTCGATGCTTGCATCTGCAAACGAATCATATTTCTCCTTATACTCCTCCTCCTTGAGCAGGTTGAGCATGTAAAGGATGTTCACCACCGGGCTCCTCAGGTCGTGGGCAATAACTGAAAAGATCTTGTTCTTCAGCTGTATTGTTTCCGAAAGCTTTTTGTTTTGCGCTGCTATCCTGATATTCTGCTCCTCTATTTCTTCCTTGCGGGTAATGATCTCACTGGTGCGGTCATTGACGATCTTCTCGAGATGCCTGTTCAGGTATGCGTGTTCTTTCTGCAGCTTCTCCTTCTCGGAATAAGCTTTTACCCATTTGTACAGGATAAGTACTGCCTGAATGAAAACAAACAAAACAATAGCCTGGGTAAGTATGTATCCTGAAAATACCGCCTGCTTGCCAAGGGATATCCTTACATCGCTGACAGCAGCTGCGCCCAGCATGATAAATGTGAGAAAATAAAAGAAGTCGATCAGATTTCCCCTGATTACCCCTTTTACCGATTCAAAAAGTACAGTGGCAAAAAGGATTACCAGCAGGGGATATATTACAAAAGTCGTGTGGCTGAAAATATCAACAGGAAAGGCTATTGTAACTACTGCTGCAATGGCCAGGATTATTGTAACCCCAATGGTAATTATCCTGAAGCACTTTGAACGGTACAGGTTAAGTGCAAACCAGTACCATCCGCCCAGGATAACGTAAAGGCCAAGGTATTCCCATCTCACAATCCAGTCCCAGCTTAAATCCATTATATTGTGGATCAAAAAATTGGATGTGAACAGAGGTCTTATGGCAAGTCCGCTTACCGCAATGCTGAAAAAGGCCGTCTGCTTGTCCCTGGAGAAAATGACAAAAAAGAAGAAGAAAAGAAGTGAGAAGGCAAGAAGGAAACTCATAGATGACCAGTCCTTTGCCCATCCGAAGGCGTAACTCTGCTGGATCTCATTGAAGGTGCCTATCTTCATTGGCATCCAGAATCCTCCCCTGCGGTGGTGAAAGTTGGAAACATTTATGACGATTTCAATTGTATCTGCATCGGGATTGAACCTGAAAAAGTGCTTTGAATAGCCAGGTTCAGTATAGTTTTCCGTGATACCCGGTATGCCATTCCTGCCCATCTTATTGCCGTCGACATAGACTTCATAGGAGGAATCGAAAACAGGCATGTCGAATGCCAGGGAGTTTCTGAAACCGGGAGGAAGCAGTATCCTTAAACGGTAAGTGGCAAAGCCCTTTCGCTCAGGCTTCAGGGATTCAGTCCTGTAACTGGTCCAGTAGGAGGGGACCTCGCCGTAAAGATCCGGAACTGGAGGATTGACTGACATAAAATCCCTGGGGACCAGCTTCTTCGACCAGAAGAACTCCCATTCGCCGTTAAGCTTGAATATGAATTTATTGCCGGCCGATTCCCTCAGATCGATAATCCCTCTGGAGGCAATGGGTTCAGAACCATGGGCCGGGACAAGTAGATGAGCAAGCAGGAAGTATATAAAAAAGCAAAGAAATGGTTTTTTCATTTAAGTCCTCTGTTTTCAAGCAGGGCTTCTATTCCTGGCTCCTTTCCCCTGAATGCAATATACATTTCGAGCGGATCCCTTGATCCTCCCCTTGAAAGGATCTCGTTCTCAAAACGGGCGGCAACTTCCCTGTTGAATATGTCGCCTGTCTCCTTAAATGCCTGGAAAGCATCGGCATCAAGCATTTCGCTCCAGTAGTAACTGTAGTATCCTGCTGCATAGCCGCTGTTCCAGATATGATTGAAATAGGTCGGTCTGTATCTGGGTTTGATCTCAGGTATCAGGCCGTATTTGTCGAGCACTTTCTTTTCAAATTCCCGTACATTGACCTCAGCTGGTTCGCTCAGTATATGAAATTCCATATCGAGAAGCGCAGCAGCAAGGAATTCGACCGTTTCGAAGCCCATATTGAATTTCCCGGCATTCTGGAGTTTTTCGATAAGCTCTGCAGGAATAACCTCTCCTGTCTGATAATGTTTCGCATATTCCTTAAGGACTTCGGGTTCAAGAACCCAGTGCTCCATAATCTGAGATGGAAGTTCAACAAAATCGCGTGCTACCGATGTCCCCGAAACGCCCGGATATGTTGAATTGGAAAGAAGCTGATGCAGGGCATGACCGAATTCATGAAAAAGCGTACTGGCTTCATACGGAGTAAGCAGAGATGGTTTGCCGTCGCCCGGAGGGGTGCTGTTTGTTACCATCGTCACCACAGGATGGATCATATTTCCGTTCCGGTCGCGGCTCTGTCCCCTGTAGGCCCCGCACCAGGCTCCTCCGCGCTTGGAGGAACGGGGATAATTATCTATCATCAGCACACCGACATGCTCATTGTTGCGGGTAACTTCATAGGTTACCACATCGGGATGGTATTTGGGTATATCCGTTCTTTGAGTGAAGTCGAGGTTGTAAAGCTTGTTGGCAACGTAGAACATGCCGTCAATCACGTTCTCGATCCTGAAATACGGCCTTGTGAGCTCATCATCAAGAGCATACTTCTCTTTTTTTATCTTCTCGGTGTAATACCACCAGTCCCATGGCTCAAGCTTGAATCTTCCGCCTTCCTTGTTTATAATCGCCTGCTGGGCTGCTGCTTCCGCCTTAGCAACAGGCAGGGCTGCATTCCAAACCTGCCCGAGGAAATCGAGAACCCTCTCCGGTGTTTTAGCCATGTTTCTCTCAAGGGCGAAACCGGCATAGTTTTCATAACCCAGCAACTGTGCCCTCTCCATCCTCAGCCTGGCTATTCTGGCTGTTATCTGGTTGTTGTCATATTCATTGCCATTGTCGCCTTTCATGAAGTAGGCAGTGAAAAGCTGTTTCCTCAGTTCACGGTTCTCAGCATATTTCAGAAAGGGTTCCATTATGGGATACTGAATGGTGAAAGCCCATTTCCCCTTCTGATCCATCCTTTCGGCTGCCGAAGCAGCCTGGGCTGTTACACCTTCGGGAAGACCTGCCATATCCTCTTTACTGTCAATGAACAGGGTGTAATTATTTGTTTCCGCCAGAAGATTCTGACCAAACCGGACCCCAAGAGTAGACATTTCCCCGTTTATCTTTCTAAGTTTGTCCTTGTCTCCGGGCGATAGTTCAGCACCGCTTCTTACAAATCCCTTGTAGGTGTCATCAACTATTTTCTTTTCCTCTTCGGTCAGGTTGAATTTGTCCATGTTTTCATAAACCGATTTGATCCTGAGGAAAAGGGTGTCGTTCAGGTTGATATCATCCCTGTGCTTCGACTGGACAGGCGCCATCTCCATGTTGATTGCCTGAAGCGAATCGTTTGTATGGGCTGAGTTGAGGGCTCCGAATATCCGGCCTACCTTTGTAAGAAGTTCGCTGCTGTATTCGAGCTCCTTTATCGTGTTTTCGAAAGTAGGCTCCTCCCTGCTTGTAACGATCTTTCTTATTATTGCGTTTTGTTCTTCAAAACCTTTCAGATAGGCAGGCTTGAAGTGTTCCGGTCTGATTTGTTCAAAGGGTGGTACACCGAAGGGCGTATTGAATTCATTAAGAAGGGGATTGTCGCTCGTTTCCTTCTTGCTGCAGGAGGAAATAATGACTGATGCCATAATGATAAGCAAAGCTGATTTCTTCATATCGGATATAAGATTTATTATTAACAGGGCCGCTATTGTACAAAGATTAAAATTTCCGGTAAATTTATCCAACTATACCGGCTTTTTCTTGCTTTTCCTTCTTTTCTGCTCCCTGATCCTGAATAGTATATCTCCCTTGTTTACATTGGCTCCCTGGGCAACAGCTATTTCTGCAACTTCTCCCTCCCAGGGGCAGATTATCTCATCGATGTACGAATTAGTCTGGATATAGCATATTCTTTCGCCTGCGCTTACAAGATCGCCGGGTTTGGACGGTTCTGTCTGCTCTCCGTAGAGATTGTAGTAAATTTTACCCTTTGCCGGTGCTGTTACGGGCTTAATGGCCGGATCTTCCTTCTTTGACACAGCCTGTTGTGTAGGTGAGGCGGGAACTGTATCCAAAACCTTTGGCGCACCTGCTGCAGCAGCCTGTTCTTTCGCTTTGGCAAGCTCGCTTTCAAATCTTGTTTTGGCGGCGCCGCTCTTATAGTCGCGGTATTGCCTGTCGTGCATGGCCAGTTCAAAGAGTTCCTCCTCATCCCGTCCCGTATCCCATCCGTTTTTCTTCATTTCAGCCCTGTAGACCGGAAGCTCGTCGGGATATGCATCCTGCGGATTGCCTGTATAAAATTCCTTTCCCATTTTTTCGGCCAGACTGATGATTTCATCGCCAAGTTCACCCGGAAGCTTTCCGGCTTTACCAAGGATCATGTCCCAGGTATTGTTGTCTATCATCCCGTACCTTTCCTTGCCGCTTGTCATCTGAAGGATATTCATCAGTGCCACGTTCTTGACATACTGGCTGAACGGAGTTACCAGCGGCGGATACCCAAGAACAGGCCATATGTTTTCAACCTCCTTGAACAGCTTCACAACAAGTTCATCTTCTGTCAGCTCCGGGAGGCCCTGCTTTTTAAGCGAAGCGTTTATTCCCTGGTGCACACCCTTCAGGTCGGCCATCATGCTTCCCATCATTCCTCCTGGCAGTCCGCTGCTTATCAGCAGCGACGATACCTGCTTGTTTCTGGGATCGATGAAATATCCCAGGAAATCATCAATAAATGACTGCGTGAGCGACCTGACCTTCATGTATGCATCCATGTTGATCTCCGGAACATCGAATCCGGCATCATCCATTATTGCCCTGACCGCTATTACATCAGGATGTATCATCCCCCAGCTCAGAGGCTCCATTGCAACGTCGATAAAATCGGCTCCGGCCCTTGCCACCTCAAGCATTGAGGCTACCGACATACCCGGACCTGAATGTCCGTGGTACTCCACAACGATTCCCGGGTATTTCTTCTTTATCTGCCTTACCAGTTCCCCAAGCGTCGCAGGTCTCCCCACTCCGGCCATATCCTTCAGGCATATCTCATCGGTACCGTAATCGACAATGTGTCTGACAACATCCATGTAATAAGATACAGTGTGAACCGGAGAGTGAGTGATCGAGAGGGCTGCCTGGGATATCATGCCTGCCTCCTTCGCGAATTTTATCGACAGTTCGAGGTTCCTGTGATCATTCAGGCCGCAGAACGACCGTGATATATTAACGCCCTGAGCTTTTTTAACCTTGTACATCAGCCGGCGGACGTCGGCCGGAACGGGGTACATCCTTATCCCGTTCAGCGCACGCTCAAGCATGTGAGTCTGAATACCGGCTTCATTAAAGGGCTTTGTCCACTCCCTGACTGCCGTATTCGGATTTTCTCCGTACAGAAGCTGAACCTGCTCAAAGGCGCCTCCGTTCGTCTCGATCCGGTCAAAGCATCCCATTTCTATTATATGAGGGGCAACCGCTTTTAGTTGTTCAACACGGGGCTGATACTTGCCCGACGACTGCCACATGTCGCGGTAAAGCAGACTGAACCGGATCTTGTTCTTCATGTTTTTACTGAGTTTTCAGGGGTTTCCGCATAGACTGAAAATGTCCTGCAGCAACCGGTTATGCTTACAAAGTAAGCTCAATTATTGCGGATTACAACTGATTAAAGTCAGATAATTAAAACGGGGTACGAGGTATGCGGTGCGCGGTTCGCGGCGTGAGGAGGATGAGGGGGAGAATGGGAGAATGGGAGATAGGCATTAAGGCATTAAGGCGTGAAGGCATTAGGGCTTGAGAACAACCAGTAACCGGTACAAAAAAAAAGGAAAGATAGTTGGGAGTTATCTTTCCTTCATTAACCTAAACCTGATCGTAGAATGTGGCCGGACGGCCAAATAAAGAACGTTTACATAATATAGACGCCTGGGCTGACATTTTGTTGCAGGTTTTTATGTTAATGTTATGTTAACCAAATGTTAAATAGGGGGATAGTGTTATTAACGACTTGATATACAATATTATAGAACAATAAAAAAATTTTATCTGAGTTTGTAAACTATGGAATCAACCGTATAGGATGCAAAAATACCAAGTCCTCCGGTGATGTTTGAATATGCCGGTGATATCTCCCTGAACGGATCGTCTCCGCCTGAATATTTGTTCAGAGACTTGTGCCATGAATAATAGTCCTTGTCGGTGTTAAGAATGTAAAAAATAAAAAGGGTTGAGTCGCTGTCTGCCGGCAATCCTCCGTCATATACTGCATTTGCGAATACCCTTTTCCCGTCCTTCCCTTCATCGCTGAAATATATGTCATTTGATGTGTAGGTTTCGTAAATATACGGATAGGTCCCGAAATAAGGATTGTAATCGAGCACCTTGACTGAGAAGCTGTAAAAGTTGTCCTCTCCGGGGGGATCGTTCAGATAAACATTCATCTTAAGTTCGGAGAATCTGTCTCCGCCGGGATATTCATACCATGTTCTTACAGTGTCAACAGTTATTCCCATATCCCTCTTCTGCGGTACCGTGCATTCGGCCATGGCCATGAATCCCTTGTCGGAAGAGACTTCAAGAAAATATTTCTTCCCGTGCGAAACAGCAAGATCCTTTCTCCTTAACAGGTATACATCACCCGATGGTTCAAGATTGACCTTTTTCTGCCCGTCAGACATAGTTACGATTAAGTTCCCGTAGCCTTCAGCAATTGTAAGATCCCCGTAAATCCTCTCATTTGAACTCACCTTTACGAACGAAGCGGAATCACGCGGTGAAATGAACGAGGTAATCACAAGCTTCTGGTCGAACTCAGGCAGCCTTACGTTCCTGGCTTCCCTTTCGCAAGAAAGGGTGACCAGTAAAATGACCGCAGCTGATATGATATAGTAAGTTATTGCTTTCATTTAAAATCTGAATGACCAGGTAATTGAAGGTATTGTTGGGAAAAGTGTGACCTGTTTTAATACACCTTCCCTTTTCCCCGTTTCATCTGTTTCGGTTGTGCTGTAATAAAAGAAAGGATTAAGTCTGCAATATGCATTATATACTGAAATCTCCCAGGTCCTTTCTCCCCACTTCTTCTGCCTGTGGAATTGAATCCCCAGATCAAGGCGGTGGTAGGGCTTCATCCTGAAATTGTTAAGGGAACCAAATTCCTGAGCAGTAAAGTAAAACTCAGGCGGAAAATAGCCGCCCGGACTTGGAATGTACTGGTCGCTGTTGATTACTCCTGTAAAATTATGATACTCGGCAACGAAACCCGATAATGGAAGGGTCACTGCGTTTCCTGTTCCGTAAACCCATGTGCCTGAAATGTTTATCCTGTCGTTGATCTTGTATAAGCCAACTACCGAGATATCATGCCTCCTGTCGTATCTGGCATAGAACTTTTTCCCGAAGTTAAGTGAGTCGAACTGCATCTGGGTCCATGACAATGTATAGCCTATCCAGCCTGTAAAGCTGCCTTCCTTTTTCTGGAGCAGGAACTCAACACCGTACGACCATGCCCGTCCTGCCGTAACGTTGCTCTCCCATGTGATGTCGTCCATTTCCGATGGTTCACCAATCTCCAGAAATGAGGCCCCGGCCTTGTAGCCGATCACATCATTCATTGTCTTGTAATATCCCTCCATCGAAAATGAAATCCCGTTTTTGTCGAAATCCCTTACCATTCCCACAGCTGCCTGTTTCGATCTCTGAGGCCTTATCCTTTCGGTGGAAGGCACCCAGAGATCTGTCGGAAGATTTATTCCCGTGTTTGTGAGCAGGTGAATATACTGGTTCATTGAAGCGTAGGAAGCCTTTACTGCCAGTCCCGGTTTTACCCTCCAGGCAGCAGAGAGCCTTGGTTCAGGATACTGGTAGGTTGCCTTGTCAGCAGTGAAATGGCTGTATCTGATGCCTGCATTGATCTTCAGTGCTTCCAGGGGCTGCCATGTATCCTCCGCATAGATGCCTGCTTCCAGACTGTTGACGTAGGTCACATCCCTGATACTCATCTGGTTGGGGATGTCGCGCTCGACGTATGCATGAGGATTGAACCTGTGGAATATTCCTATAACTCCGGCCTTTACCCAGTGCCGGGGATCAGGGTGAAAATCCAGGTCGTGCTTAAAGGTTAAGTCCTTGATCCCTGAATAATATTCAGCCCTGTAATCCTCGTTATCAGCAACGCTCCTGAATTTGTCATATATGCCGAAGGAGTATTTGCTGTAAACAAGTGATGTGTTGGAGAACAGTTTGTTGCTGAAAAGGTGGTTCCATCTCAGGGTAGCTGTCGAGTTTCCCCAGAGGAAGCCTATATTCTCGACGGATTTCGATGACCTGTATTTCATATAGAATTTGTCCTTCCCGAAATACCCGCTCAGGTAAAGCTTGTTCTTCCGGTTGAAATCATAGTTGACCTTCGCATTCAGGTCATAGAAATAATACCCTGTGTTGTCCTTTTCAGAAAGAGCGAAAACAGGTCTCAGCACCAGGTCGGCATAGGTCCGCCGGCCTGAGATGAGAAGGGAAGACTTGTTTTTCTTAAGTGGTCCCTCGACTGTAATATTGGATGAAATTATTCCAATACCGCCTTCTCCGTGCCATTCTTCCTTATTGCCCTCCTTCATGTTCATTTCAAGTACTGAAGAAAGCCTTCCTCCGTAACGTGCAGGAAATCCTCCCTTTGTCAGTTCAACACTTTTCAGCGCGTTCCCGTTGAAGAGTGAGAAAAAGCCGAAGAGATGGCTGGCATTGTATACTATGGCATCATCCAGTATGATCAGGTTCTGATCGGGACCTCCGCCCCTGACATACAATCCGCTGGAACCTTCCGAGCCTTTCTGAATGCCGGGCATCAACTGAAGGACCTTCAGTACATCCTTTTCGCCCATAAGCGAAGGGATCTCCTTTATCCGGGCAGTCTGAAGCTTTACAGAACTCATTTTGGCCGACTCACTTTCCCTTTCGGGACGGTCAGCATTAACCACCACTTCATTTAACATCAGATTAGGACTGAGCTCGATATTTAGCTCCTTGTCCTCCCTCAAGCCGGTACTGACCGTCAAGGTAGTGAAACCCACATAGGAGATTATCAGATCGACGGAATCGGCAGCAGGCAGTGTCAGCGAGTAAAATCCATAGGTGTTGGTCACAGTTCCGGTCTTCCTGTCGGGCAGATAGATATTCACTCCAATCAGGGATTCGCCGCTGACAGCTTCCCTGATGTATCCGCTTACAGTATGCCTGTCAGACGACCGCACCTGGCCTGCGACCTCAAAAGACACAAAAACCATCAGCAATAACAGAAACCGGATTCTCATCGACATTGCCTTTCCGTAAGAATAACTGCAATATTAATGATAAAACCCGGTTTTAACCTTTGTAATAAAGCTGAAACTTCTTAACTTGCGGCGTTTTAATGATATATGATTTCAAAGCTTAAATACAGCTTCATGATGCAGCGTCTCGGACGAAGGCTGTACCATTGCCTGATGTTCTACAACCTGTAATCCCCATGGTTTGCATCCGGCTTCTTCCGGATGGTTTCCCCTCTTTTTTATTTAATGTTGTTGTAATGAAAGGATTGATTTTCAGCGTTAAACGGTATTCTGTCCATGATGGTCCGGGAATAAGGGTGACCTTCTTCATGAAAGGCTGTCCTCTTTCATGCTGGTGGTGCCATAATCCGGAGGGAATATCGCCTGAACAGCAAACTGTTGTGCAGACGAGGAAAGTGGGGGAGAAGGAATTTCACCGGGATGAACAGGTGGGTAAATTTTATTCAACCGGGGATATTCTTGAGATACTTGAAAGGGAACGTATATTCATTGAGCAATCGGGAGGTGGCGTTACTTTCTCGGGTGGTGAACCGATGATGCAGCTTGAATTCCTTCTGGAGGCACTGAAGGCCTGCAGGGAAAACGGCTTTAATACTGCTGTCGATACATCGGGTTATTCCTCCGCAGAGAGTTTCATTTCAATCATGCCATTCACCGATGTTTTCCTTTTCGACCTGAAACATCCCGGCGATGCACGTCATGTTGAATTTACGGGTGTTTCCAATACCCTTATTCTTGAGAACCTTAAGTTGATCATCGACAGCGGAAAGAATGTCATGATAAGGATTCCCGTTATCCCGGGGAAGAATGATGACGAAACAACTCTTGATTCATTACGCAATATTCTGATGAGTCTTAAAAGTGACAATCTTGTCAGGATCAGCCTTCTTCCCTTTCACAGGATAGGAATGGCGAAATACAATAAATTCGGCCTGCCATACAGGATGAACGACACCGTGCCTCCGTCATCACAAAGGATGAACGATTTGAAGGAATTCTTTGAAGCAACTGGTATTAAAGTGAAAGTCGGAGGGTAATTAGTCATAGGTTTTTTACCCCCATCCCGTCCCGATAGCTATCGGGAGCTTTCGGGACCCCAGGGGGGGCTAAAAAAGGGAAGACGGATTTAAAGGGGGATTTAGGGGTTGAGCAATCTTGAAAAGTAATAAATCGAACTAAAAAAATGATACTTACGGAAAGAGTAAAGAGACTGAGAGAGCAGAGTCTTAATGCGGTTGAAAAGATTACTGCCGAAAGAGCGCTGCTGATTACTGCATTCTATAAAAGCGATGAAGCAAGGGAGGTTTCAGCCCCGGTGCGTCGTGCAAGGGCATTTGAATATTTGCTGAGGCAAAAGGCCATCTGCATAAATGAAGGAGAACTGATTGTCGGTGAACGCGGCCCTGAACCAAAGGCTACCCCGACCTATCCCGAGATTAGCCTCCATTCGCTGGATGATCTGGAGATACTAGACTCAAGGACAAAAGTAAGTTTCAGGGTTGATGAGGAGGTGAAAAGGATCTACCGCGACGAGATCATCCCTTACTGGAAGGGCAAAAGCAACCGCGACAGGATCATGGGGCTGATGACTCCTGAATGGCTCAGAGCCTATAATGCAGGCATCTTCACCGAGTTCCAGGAACAGCGCGCCCCCGGCCACACCGTGCTTGGCGGGAAAATGTTCCGGACAGGCTTTCTTCAGCTTAAGGAAGAAATAAGGGAAAGTCTTTCCTCACTCGATTATCTGAATGATTTCGAAGCTTTCGACAAGGCGGAGGAACTAAAAGCCATGGATATTGCATGTGATGCCATAATCATGTATGCCGGCAGGCATGCCGATGAGCTTGAACGTCTGGCTGTTTCAGAGAAGGACAGCAGGAGGAAGAAGGAACTGTCATCCATGGCCGCCATTTGCCGTCGGGTGCCGGCCCACGCTCCTGAAACGGTGCATGAAATGCTCCAGCACTACTGGTTCATTCACCTTGGCGTTATAACCGAACTAAATCCGTGGGATTCATTCAATCCCGGCAGGCTCGACCAGCATCTTTATCCCGTTTATAAAAAGGAAAAGGAGTCCGGATCCCTTACCGATGAAGAGCTCAGTGATCTTTTGGGCTGTTTCTGGGTGAAATTCAATAATCATCCCTCACCCCCTAAAATGGGTGTCACCGCAAGCGAAAGCAACACCTACACCGATTTCTGCCTTATTAATCTGGGAGGAGTAAAACCCGATGGCTCGGATGCAGTAAATGAAATGTCGTACATACTTCTCGATGTGATCAGGGAAATGAGAATACTTCAGCCCAGTTCAATGGTGCAGATAAGCAGGAAAAGTCCCGACAGGTTTATTCACAAGGCCCTTGATATAATAAAAACCGGATTTGGCCAGCCTTCCTGCTTCAATACTGACGCTATCATCCAGGAACTTCTCAGGCAGGGGAAAAGCATTGTGGATGCCCGAAACGGAGGCGCTTCAGGATGCGTCGAAACAGGCGCATTCGGAACGGAGGCCTACTGGCTGACCGGTTATTTCAACCTTACAAAGATACTTGAGGTAACCCTTAGCAACGGTTTCGACAAAAGAACAGGCCTGCAGATCGGACCGGAAACAGGCTTAGCTTCAGGTTTTAAGACCTTTGACGACCTGGTTGAGGCTTTCAGAACCCAGGTAAATTATTTCGCCGGCATCAAGATTTGGGGCAACAATATGATAGAAAAAACCTTTGCCAGATGGCTGCCCGTTCCTTTCCTTTCACTCCTTGTTGAGGACTGCATTGCAAACGGCAGGGATTACAACGGTGGAGGCGCCAGATATAATACAACCTACATCCAGGGAGTTGGTCTGGGCTCAATAACGGATATACTTACTGCTATCAGGTATAATGTGTACGACAGGAAAAACTACACATGGAATGAACTTCAGAAGGCTGTTGATTCCAACTTTGAAGGGTACGACCAGTTGAGATATGACCTGATTTATAACACACCCAAATATGGCAACGACGATGATTATGCCGATCAGCAGGCTGTAACAGTGTTTGAGATCTACTATGATGCAGTCAACGGTAAACCATGTTCCAGGGGAGGAGTACACCGGATAAATATGCTGCCCACCACATCTCACGTCTATTTCGGAAGCGTAACCGGTGCCACGGCTGACGGCAGGAAAGCTTTCGCTCCCCTGTCGGAAGGGATATCCCCGAGTCAGGGTGTTGACAGCAACGGTCCCACCTCGGTTATCAAGTCAGCATCAAAGATCGACCACCTGCGTACAGGAGGTACTCTGCTCAACCAGAAGTTTTCTCCTTCGTTCTTTGAGGATGAAGAGAGTTACAACTGCCTCACATCGCTTATCAGGAGCTACTTCAGCCTCGACGGTCATCATATCCAGTTCAATGTGGTCAATGCCGGAACACTCCGTGAAGCCCAGAAGCATCCGGAATTGTACAGGGACCTGATAGTGAGGGTAGCCGGATACAGCGATTACTTCAACGATCTTGGGGAGGATCTTCAGAATGAGATCATCCTCCGGACCGAGCACGAATCAGCCTGATTCCGGCCAGGGAACCCTTGGATTACTTATTTCTTTTTGTCTTTAACCTCGTTGAACATGGATGTTGCCGTAGCTACAATACCTGCAACATCAGCAAGGTTTGCCGGAAGAATTATTGTGTTATTCTGCTTTGCAAGGGCTGCGAATCCGGTAAGGTATTGTTCGGCAACCCTCAGGTTTACGGCGTTCAGACCGTTTTCTTCCGAAATAGCCGTTGCAATAGCCCTGAGTCCATTGGCAGTTGCAGTTGCCACCTGTTCAATTTCTGAAGCGCGGCCTGCAGCCTCGTTGATCCTCTTTTGCTTTTCACCTTCCGACCGAAGTATGAACTCCTGCCTGTCCCCGTCGGCAACGTTGATCTTGGCCTGTCTGGCTCCTTCCGATTCGGCAATAGTGGCCCTCTTCTCCCTTTCTGCCCTCATCTGCTTTTCCATGGCATCCTTTATACTCTGGGGAGGAATGATATTCTTTACCTCATAGCGGGTGACCTTTACGCCCCATGGTTCGCTTGCCTTGTCGACAGCCTCAACTATAGTGGCATTTATCGATTCACGTTCCTCGAATGTACGGTCGAGTTCCAGTTTACCGATGACGCTCCTCATCGTAGTCTGGGCAATCTGAATTGAAGCAAAGCGGTAGTTGTCGATTCCGTAAGAGGCTTTCTGGGGATCCAGCACCTGGAGGTAGAGGATTCCGTCAACTTCAACGGCAATGTTGTCGCGGGTTATGCATATCTGCGATGCAACGTCAATTGCCTGCTCCTTGAGGGTATGCCTGTACCTTATCTTGTCGATGAAGGGGATAAGTACCTGGAATCCTGCCGTAAAAGTTGCCCTGTACTTTCCCAGGCGCTCAACAATTATTGCTGTTCTCTGAGGTACAACCTTCACCATCGAAGAAATGAGGATGAAGGTCAGTATTATTATCCCGATAAGAATAAAGGTAGTGCTGGGATTTGCTGCTGACAGTGTAATTAATGGTGCCATTTTTTCTATTTTTTTGGTTCAACAAACAGTTTAAAACTCTCCTTCGACTTGATAATGACAGTCTGTCCTTCCTTAATGGATTCCGTCGATTCAGCCTTCCATGAAGTACCCTTGAATTCAATCTTGCCGGTTTGTCCCGGACCGAAATCCATAACGGCAACAGCTTCCTTTCCGGTGAATTCATCTTCCACTGCTTTCGATAACTCTTCCTTGCTGTAGAAAAACCGCTTTTGTATCATCTTCCTGAGCAGTATGAGCGAAAGGACCGAGGTGACGGCAAAGACAATGGCCTGAAGATTTATTCCCGGATTAGCAATCAGGCAAAGAAGTGCGGTGATCCATGCCCCGACTCCGAAAAAAAAGATAACAAATCCTGGCAGAACCAGTTCAAGAAGGAATAACGCAAGTCCGATTATAAACCAGACCAGTTCAGGTTTTGAAAATAAAGAATCCATATTATTGATGTTTTATGAAATGTGTGATTGTTGTTTTTTCTGGTCAAGTAAAGATATAAAAAATCATTATAAAGCCTCAGTTACTGCCCGGAATAGAATCAGGTCAGGTTTTTTAAGTCTTTACCCCCGGACCGTTACCGGAATGTCAGTTTTTTTTCATAAATTATTACACAATTTTAAACCGGAGTCCAGATGGAAAAATTCTTTGATTATTTCGATGAAAGATACAGGCAATCAGTGCTTAGCAACCCTGCTTCCGAAGATGGTCCTGTTATCACCATATCCCGTCTGACGGGATGCGACGCCCGCGAAACTGCTGCCCTTATTGTCGAAAAGCTGAATTCCATCCATAAAACGACAAAATGGAAATGGGTCGACAAGGATATAATCTTTTCGATTGCAAAGGAGCTGAATATCGATACCCAGCGCGTTGAGAGCTATTACAAGGGCATTAAGCTTTCAAACCTTTCCGAAATGATTATGGCGTTCTCCGGCGGGTTTGTAAGCGACCTCAGGGTTAAAAAGGCAATCAAGGATGTAGTGCTTACAATCTGCAAGGAGGGCCATATTGTCCTGGTGGGAAGAGGAGGCGTATCCATTGCACATAATGTTAGGGATTCGCTTCATGTACGACTGGCGGCTCCTTTTGAATGGAGGGTGGATAACGTGATGAGGAAAAAGGAAATGAGTAAGGATATCGCTCAGAAGTTTGTCATTGATACAGATGAGAAACGCGATGACCTTATCCGGACCTTCATGGATAAAAAGGTTAAGAACATCGAAAGCCTGTTCGATGTGACTCTGAACAGACAGACATTCTCCATCTCCGTTATCGCTGATCTTGTGGTTTCAATGTACAGCCGGAAAATTATGGAGGAGAAAGCGGAAAGGGAAAAGATCAAATCGCTTCTCTAGAACTCACTCAGTTCACCGACTTTTTTAATGTGGACGCTCAGCCTGCTGTCGAGGCTCTTGCTGTAGGCATCCCAGTCAGTTATCGGTCTGCGGGCTGCACCGGTATCCATTGCTGCCCTTGCCACGCAGGTTGCCACACATGAAATAAGTCTCGGATCAAGTGGCTTGGGTATGATGTATTCCTTGCCGAACGACAGGCTTTCAAGGTTATATGCCCTGAGAACCACATCCGGAACCGGCTCCTTGGCAAGCAGGGCGAGGGCCTTTGCTGCGGCCAGTTTCATCTCCTCATTGATTGTAGTGGCCCTTACATCAAGAGCTCCGCGGAAGATGTAAGGAAATCCGAGCACATTGTTGATCTGGTTTGGATAATCCGAGCGCCCGGTTGCAAAGATCAGATCGTCCCTTACCGACATGGCATCTTCGTAGGTGATCTCCGGGTTTGGATTTGCCATGGCGAATACAACAGGGTGATCGGCCATTGTAGCCAGCATCTCCTTCGACAACATATTGGCGGTTGACAGACCAAGGAAAAGATCGGCACCATTAACGGCTTCCTCAAGCGTGTCGATATCCCTCAATGTGATGAATTCCTGTTTGTATTTATTGAGATCTTTTCTCTTGCTGTTTATGACACCCTTGCTGTCAGCCATCACTATGTTCTCTTTCCTTACTCCCAGCTTCGTGTAAAGCCTGGTGCATGATATAGCTGCTGCTCCGGCACCGCAGACGACCAGTTTCAGGTCCTCTATCTTCTTGCCCGAAATCTCGAGGGCATTCAGCAGACCTGCACTCGAAATTATTGCGGTTCCGTGCTGATCATCATGAAAAACAGGAATGTCAAGCATCGCCTTCAGCTTCTCCTCAACCTCAAAACACTCCGGAGCCTTTATGTCCTCAAGGTTAATACCTCCGAAAGTAGGTGCTATCCTGGCACATATCTCAACCAGTTTGCCCGGATCCTTTTCATCTATCTCAATATCGAAAACATCAATATCGGCAAATACCTTGAATAGAAGCCCTTTGCCCTCCATGACCGGCTTGCCTGCCAGAGCTCCGATGTCGCCCAGACCAAGTACGGCGGTACCATTCGAAATGACGGCCACCAGATTCCCTTTTGCGGTAAAGGTGTATGCGTCGTCAGGCGTTTTCTCAATCTCGAGGCAGGGATAGGCCACGCCTGGTGTATATGCCAGACTCAAATCATATTGAGTGCAATAAGGCTTCGTAGGTATTACTTCAACCTTCCCGTGACGCCCCCTGCTGTGATAGAGGAGTGCGTCTTCCCTGGTGATCTTTGGCATGGACTCTTAGTTTTATAGCACGAATTTACATTTTTTAAACTCATCTCTTTTGCATAACCGACAAAATTCAATACTTTCAGCAATTAAAACCTGATTCCCCATGGCCACCAATAAAATTAACATCTCCAGGATTTCCCCGGTCCTTATGGCTTTCTTCGTGATGAGCTTCGTCGACCTTGTCGGCATAGGCGTCGACCGCGTCAGTAATGATATGAACCTGAGCGCCACGGTAGCCCAGCTTATACCCTCAGCAGCTTTTCTCTGGTTCTTCATTCTGTCGGTTCCCGTCGGGGTTATGCAGTCGAGGCTCGGCAAGAAAAACATGCTTAACATAGGGATGGGAGTAACCGCACTCGGATTGCTCGTCCCTTTCCTTTTTTATACTTTCCCCATGGTCCTGGCAGGATTCGCTCTTCTTGGAATAGGAAATACAATCGTGCAGGTTTCTGCAAACCCGTTACTGGTGGATGTGGTACCGGGCAACAGGGCATCGAGCTTTCTGAGCTTCTCCCAGTTTGTCAAGGCTGTCGGCTCAATGATAGGGGCCCCTCTGGCTGGTTTTTTCGCGGCACAATTCGGCGACTGGAAAATACTCTTCCTCGTATTCGGCGTAGTATCAATACTGTCAGTTATGTGGCTCGGCTCAGCAAAAATTGAAGAAAGAGTGACGGAAGGATACAAAGCCACCTTTGCCTCTTCCTTCAAACTATTGGGCAACGGTTTTGTACTGCTCATGGTCCTTTCAATTTTCCTGGTGGTAGGTGTCGATGTCGGATTCAACTCCAACTCAGGTCAGTTTCTTATTAAAAGATTCGGAATTGACCAGACGGCAGCCGAGTCAGGTCGAAGTATCTACTTCCTCGGACGTATGCTCGGAACTTTTGCCGGAGCGATCCTGCTGACAAAGATATCGACTGGCAAATTCTTCATGTGGACTTCCGTTCTGGGTATTATTTGCCTTACAGCTATCGTTCTGGTAAAATCGTCAGCAATGGCATGGGTGCTTGTGTTCCTTATCGGACTGGCTGTTGCCAACATCTGGCCCCTCGTCTTCTCGATTGTAATAGGCAAATATCCCGACAAGAGCAATGAAATATCAGGGCTGGTGATGATGGCGATATCGGGAGGAGCTGTTATACCGCTTCTCGTCGGCTGGGTAAGCGATATCAGCAACATTGCTCTCGGAATGACAATACTCATTGCCTGCATGGTCTACCTTTGGCTGGTTTCGGTATACTGCCTCAAAAAACAGTGATTGTTGAATACATGAAAAAACTCTTTGGATTTTCATTTTGAAACCTGCATATTGCAGGCAAAGTGATTTTACCCGGACACAGGTTTGTATTACAGAGAAATAATACTTTACGAAATAATTAATAATATGAAAAAAGAGAATCTGGGCAGGCGTGATTTCCTTAAGAAAACCACTGCCGCCGCATTTGCCTTTACGATTGTTCCGCGACATGTTCTTGGCGGACAGGGATATACTGCGCCAAGCAACCAGTTGACCAAGGGAATTATCGGTGTAGGTGGCATGGGCAGGGGACATTTCGAGTACGAAGGAACCCGCCTCCTTGCAGTGTGTGATGTTGATAAGAATCACCTTGATCAGGCAATTGCCGCGGCCGGTGGCAAGATATCAGGTTACCGGGATTTCCGGGATCTGATTGCCAGGCCGGAGATCGATGTCGTTCACATCGCAACGCCTCCCCACTGGCACGGCATAATGTCGAAGATGGCAGCCGAAGCAGGCAAGGACATCTGGTGCGAAAAACCAATGACAAGAACCATAGGTGAAGGTATAAAGGTCGTTGAGGCAGTCCAGAAGACAGGCCGCATGTTCCGCCTTAATACCTGGTTCAGGTTCAAGGATCAGTTTTATGGTCTGGGTACCACAGTGAAGCCTCTTAAAAAGCTGGTTGACAGCGGAGTCCTTGGATGGCCCCTGAAGGTGACAGTAAGCGGAATAACCGGCTACGACTGGAAATTCTACTGGAGCGGCCTTCATAACCTGAAACCGGAACCTGTCCCGTCTGAACTGGATTATGATTTCTGGCTCGGCCCGGCTCCCTATAAGCCATACAATGCAGAAAGAGTCCATTCAAAATTCCGCGGCTACTGGGATTACGACGGAGGAGGCCTGGGCGACATGGGTCAGCACTACCTCGATCCCGTGCAGTATCTGCTCGGAAAGGATGACACCGGACCGGTATCGGTCGAAATAGATGCCCCGCAGCAGCATTATGATGCCGTAGGATCGTGGCGCAGAATAACCTACACTTATGCTGACGGCTGCAAGATCATACTCGATGGTGAGAACCGCGACAAGGATGCGGCTTATATCGAAGGACCGCATGGCAAAGTATACAAGGGCTTCAGGTCGGATGTAAAGGATATGCAGAAGCTTATCGACTCCCTGCCTGATCCGGAACCGCAGATAACCACTTTCTCCGAATCGGTAATTACAAGGAAGAAGTTTGCACTGAATGAATCGAACGGCCACAGATCGTGTACCATGGTTAATCTCGGAATAATTGCCTTACGTCTGGGGCGAAACCTGAAATTCGATCCCGTCAATCAGCAGTTTGTCGATGATGACGGCGCCAACAGGCTTATTAACCAGCCAATGAGGGGCGAATGGAAAATTTAAACAGGTCGTAATTTGAATTCTGCATCCCGGATAATTTTAATTCCCGGACCTGCTGACAAAATCAGATCATTAATTTCAAAAAAATCAAAAATCAAAAATGAAAATAAAAACAATCATACTTGCATGCTTAACCCTTCTGATTGTATCGGGAACTTCCTTTTCCCAGGACAGAAGGACTTTGCAGACAAAGGTTGCAGATCTCCTTGCCCAGTTCCCGGCCAACGACCTGGCATACACTGATAAGCTGATGGGCGATATGCTGGCCCTGGGTGAAGAAGGCATAAAATTAATCTGCAATCAGGTTATTCCTGCAGGCACCGGTGATGATACACGGGCGCGTTTTGCAGTTGAAAGCCTCTCGAGGTTCCTTTCTCAGAAGGGAAAGGAATCGGACAGAACCTCCTGGGAAAAAGTTTGCATTCCTTATGCCACCTCCCAGAAAGAGAACGGGGTAAAGGATTTCTTCATGAAACAGCTCCAGACAGTGGGAGGGGATGCTTCGGTTGATGCGTTGAAGAGTTTCCTCGCCGATAAGGATATGTGCTACCCCGCCCTCGCTGCCATCCAGGCTGCCGGAGGAGTAAAAGCCGAGGTTGCGCTTGCCGAGGCCCTTAGGAACAGACAGCTTCCGTGTGCCGCCGCGGTGATGAATACCCTGGCATTGATGAATTCCAGAATTGCTGTTAACGAATACATTGCATGGGCTTCCGACATTAATGTCAATACCCGCTCGTCAGCCCTGAACGCCCTGGCCGCCAGTGCCAGCCCTGCGGCTCTTCCTGTATTGATGAAGGCTGCAAAATCGGTACTTTACCGGTGGGAAGTCAGCGGAGCAACCTCATCCCTTCTTAATTATGCCCGGAACGTCGGAAATAACGGTGACCTGAAGACTATGGATAAGATCTGCAAGCTGGTGATGGCCAAGAGCAAGGATAAACTGAACGTGCAGTACAAGTCACAGGCTCTTGCAACATATGCGGGCTTTCATGGATTTGATGCTTTCGATGTTCTGAAAAAAGCCTCGGAGTGGCCCGATAAAACTTACAGAAATGCTGCTTATGAGGCTTCTCTGGCAATTCCGGGGAAAGAGATCATCTCTGCCTGGATTTCTTATTATCCTAAGGCAAAAACCGATGCGAGGCCTGAAATAATTTCCATGCTCGGCCGCACAGGAGATGAATCCGTTCTTACGATTATCACAATTGCACTTCGGGATGAAGATTACAGGGTAAGGGCAGAGGCCGCAGCAGCCATCGCAGCTGTACGCGGACCGGCTGCAGTCCCCGAACTGATTGAATTTATGAAAAATGCCACCGGACAGACCGACCAGGAAGCTGTTAAATCAGCCCTTATGTCTGTATCGGGAAACAAGGAAATAGCCCTGCTGAAACCTGTACTGACCGATGGATCATCCATTGCCCGGAAAACAGCTATAGAGCTTATGGCATGGAACAAGGGAAATATATACTTCAGGGAGGTTCTTCCCTTTGCCTCTTCACCTGAGGAACCACTTCGCACTGCAGCAGTTAAGGCTCTCTCGAGCCTGGCAGGACCTGCCGATCAGAATGATCTTATAAATCTTTTGTCATCTGTTCAGGACAAGGCATATATCGCCGACCTTCAGTCGGCCCTTGCATCAGCGGCAACAGCCAACAACGACCCTTCCTCACGTTCCGATGTAATTCTGCGGGCACTCAAAAACAGCACAGCAAAGGAACGACTCATTCCGGTGCTTGCCACAACAGGTGGAAAGGATGCTCTCGGCCTGGTTCTCAACGAATTTGAGCTTGGAAACCCGGATATGAGGGATATTTGCTTCAAAACGCTTACATCATGGGGTGATTATACTGCTTCATCAGCCCTCTATGAGATAGTTGCTTCGCGCAACAAGACTTTTGAGGATCAGGCTTTCAGGGGATATATCAGACAAGTGCGAACAGCTCCCGTCACCGATGAGCAAAAACTTCTGCTTTACAGGAAGATACTGCCTTTCGCCCTCAGTGCCGACAGAAAGAATGAGATACTGACACAGCTTGGCAGACTCAAGACCTATCCGGCATTGTTCCTGGCCGGGACTTTCCTCGATGATCCCGAAACATCATCAGCAGCTGCTTCTGCCGCCATGGTTATCGCTCTTCCTTCAGCAGAATCAAACACCGGTATGTACGGCAACATTGTAAGGGAGATACTGACGAAGACAGCACAGAAACTGACTGGTCCGGAAAGCGAATATAATAAGGAACAGGTTGTCAAATACCTGGCCTCCATGCCTTCTGATGAAGGATTCAAATCAATGTTCAACGGCAAGGATCTGACCGGATGGCAGGGCCTTGTTGAAAATCCGATTGTGAGGTCAAAAATGAGAAGGGTTGACCTTGAAAGGAGGCAGGAAGAGGCTAATCTGATGGTGCCTGCCAACTGGAGTGTCAAAGATGGCTGCATCTGGTTCAACGGCAAGGGAAGCAACCTTTGCTCCGTCCAGGAATATGGCGACTTTGAAATGCTTGTCGACTGGAAAATCACGAAGGACGGCGACAGCGGGATCTATCTCAGGGGAACACCCCAGGTGCAGATATGGGATACTTCCAGAACCGATGTGGGAGCTCAGGTGGGCTCAGGCGGTCTTTACAACAACCAGGTCCATCCTTCCAAACCGCTGAAGGTGGCTGATAACCCGGTCGGCGAATGGAATACTTTCAGGATAATAATGGTAGGAGAGAAGGTATCGGTATGGCTGAACGGAGAACAGGTGGTCGATAACGTTACCATGGAAAACTACTGGGACAGGAAAATCCCCATTTTCCCAAAAGGTGCGATAGAACTTCAGGCTCACGGGACCGATCTGGCTTTCAGGGATATTTATGTCAGGGAAATCAGCGACAAGGAATTCAATCTGACAGCTGAAGAAAAAACTGAAGGCTTTGTCTCCCTGTTCAATGGCAGAAACCTCGACAACTGGGTTGGAAATACCCAATCGTATGTGGTCGAGGATGGAATGATAGTGATCAAGCCCGAAAACGGAAGCGGAGGAAATTTGTATACTGCAAGGGAATTTTCCGACTTTGTCTTCAGGTTTGAATTCATGCTCACCCCGGCAGCCAATAACGGTCTTGGGATAAGGACTCCCCTTGAAGGTGATGCAGCCTATGTAGGAATGGAACTGCAGATTCTGGATAATGATGCAGATGTATATGCAAAACTGCAGCCATACCAGTATCACGGTTCTGTTTACGGGGTTATCCCTGCCAGGCGCGGCTTCCTGAATCCCCTGGGCCAGTGGAACTATCAGGAAGTATATGTCAAGGGTACGCACATCAAAATTACCCTGAACGGAACAGTGATACTCGATGGTGATATAGCAGGTCCGCGCGACAGTGGCACCATGGACAACAATGATCACCCCGGACTGAAGAACGCGACGGGACATATAGGTTTCCTCGGGCATGGTTCGGTGGTCAAGTTCAAGAATATAAGAATAAAGGACCTTTCATTATAAAAAGAATTTTCACATGAAGATCAGAATCCTGATACCTTTCTTACTGGCAGCCGTTTTAACCGCCTGCTCACAGGTTGATCCGCCGGAACCTTTCGGACCGCTGCCTTCAGAGAGGCAGCTTGCCTGGCATGAACTTGAATATTATATGTTCGTTCATTTCACGGTAAATACCTTCACCGACAAGGAATGGGGTTACGGCGACGAGCAGGAGTCGGTTTTCAATCCTTCAGCCCTTGACTGCCGTCAGTGGGCAAAGACCGCTAGTGAGTCAGGGATGAAAGGGATCATCATCACAGCCAAGCACCACGACGGATTCTGCCTGTGGCCATCGGCTCTGACTGAACATTCAGTTAAGAACTCCCCATGGAAGGATGGAACGGGTGATGTGCTGAAGGACCTCAGGGAAGCCTGTGATGAATACGGACTCCTTATGGGGGTATATCTTTCACCCTGGGACAGGAATTCAGCGGTGTACGGTACCCCGGAATACCTGGTCTACTACAGGGACCAGCTGAGGGAACTGCTTACAAACTACGGTGATATTTTCGAAGTATGGTTCGATGGCGCCAATGGCGGTGACGGTTATTACGGCGGGGCAAGGGAAACCCGCCGCATCGACAACAGGACATACTATGACTGGCCCAATACCCACAAAATTGTAAGGGAACTTCAGCCCGGAGCAGTCATGTTCAGTGATGCCGGTCCGGATGTAAGATGGGTCGGCAACGAGAGAGGAATGGGGAGCCTTACAAACTGGTGCCTCCTGAAAAAGGATGAAATGTATCCCGGCGGCGATTTTGCACGGATCCTCGGGGAAGGACACGAAGACGGAAATTACTGGGTACCTGCCGAGGTAGATGTGTCAATCCGCCGCGGCTGGTTCTATCACGAATCGCAGGACTCAATGGTAAGAAGTCCGGAGAATCTTATGGAACTTTACTATTCTTCAGTGGGACGCAACAGCAACCTCCTTCTGAACGTTCCTCCCGACAGGAGAGGACTGCTGCACGAAAATGACGTCGCCTCGCTTATGGGTTTCCGGGAGTTGCTGGATAAAGAGTTTGCCAGTGAGCTTGCGGCCGGGAAAAAGGCCACATCTGATGTGTCAAGAGGGAAGGGCTACAAAGCCGGCAACGTGAATGACGGAGATCCAGCCACCTACTGGGCCACCCCCGATGAGGTGACAACCGGCTATGTTATCATCGATTTAGGAACGGAAACAGAGGTGAACAGGATACTTCTTCAGGAGTATATCAGGCTTGGACAACGTGTTCAGGAGTTCAGGGTGGAAGCCTTTACCGACGGATCATGGCAGACACTGATAGACGGAACCACAATCGGCTATAAGGTAATACGGAAATTCCCCGTTGTGAGTACATCAAAGATCAGAGTGACAATATCAAAATCAAAGGCAGCTCCCCTGATCCCGAATATTGAACTTTACAGGGCTCCAGGAGACTAACAGGAATTATTTATTGAGATTTAGTTTATTTCAGGGGGCATCAGATCTTCCTGACTGACTTTACTATTTTCAGGGTGTCTGCAACCTTAGCTGCCATACCATCCCAGTCCTTAAGCTGAATAAACTCTTTGGTGATCAGGTTTGAGCCGATACCAACACATGAAGCTCCTGCATCAAACCACTCCCTGAGGTTTTCGACTGTCGGTTCCACACCTCCGGTCGGCATGAGGTTTGACCAAGGACATGGCCCCTTTACCGATTTTATAAAGTCGGGACCGCCTACCGACATGCCGGGGAATATTTTTATGTATTCTGCTCCAAGCTCTTCAGCATAGTTCACCTCCGACAACGATCCGCAACCGGGAATCCAGAGGATTTTCCTCCTGTTGCATACCTTCGACATATCGGGGTTGAGAAGGGGCGAGACGATAAAATTGGCGCCCAGCTGAATATACAGCGATGCAGTGCCGGCATCAACAACCGAACCAACTCCCAGCATCATCCCGGGTAATTCCCTGATTGCCCATTTATTGAGATCGCTGAAAAGCTCATGGGCAAAATCGCCCCTGTTGGTGAATTCAAATATGTTGATCCCCCCTTTGTAACAAGAGGCTATCACATTCCTGCATATTTCGGGATCATTCTGGTAGAAAATAGGAATGATACCTGTTTCCTGCATCCTGATAATTACCTCAATCCTGCTGAATTTTGCCATGGTATTATAGATATAGATACAAATGTATCAAAAAAACCGTAGCACCAGATAACATAATTATGCCTTGGTCCCTCTATGCTTTCATGCCTGTATTTCAATTGCAGATCGATTACTAAATTGATGAGTATATTATCAGAATATGACTCATGTCCAGCTCCTTCAGAGCTGTACGGCATGGGGGTGGCTGCTTACCTCCGGTTGCACCGGAGGTTATTCACATTAAGCCACTTACGTGGCTTTCTGTCATTGCCGGAAGCTCCTTTGGAGCTTTGTCTCCGCCTGAACAGATCCGTATGGTTTATATCTGCACTCTGGAGTCTTGCAGTCCTGCAGTCTTGTGGTCCTGCAGTCGTTCTGTCTCTCAGTCCCTTCGTCTCTTCGTCTCTTCGTCTCTTCGTCTCCCTTTCTCCCCCTCTCTTTTTCTCTTTTTCTCTTTTTCTTATTAATTCCCTATATTAGCTGATCATTTTTCAAAGATGGCCCTGAACTATATCTGGATCGCATTTTTCCTTATCGGTTTCATCGTTGCTCTCGGTCAGCTGATATTTTCCGGCAACACATCGATATTCAACGACATGATTAACTCCACCTTTGCCAGTGCAAAGACGGGTTTTGAAATTTCGCTTGGTCTGACCGGTGCCCTCACCCTGTGGATGGGACTGATGAAGGTGGGTGAGAAAGGCGGGGTTGTCGGTATGCTTGGAAGACTGTTCGGTCCGTTTTTCGAAAAATTATTTCCGGAGCTTCCCAAGGGGCATCCTGCATACGGATCCATGATACTGAATTTTTCCGCAAATATGCTGGGGCTTGATAATGCCGCCACACCTATGGGACTTAAGGCAATGAAGGAAATTCAGGATTCAAATCCTATAAAGGATACCGCATCAAATGCACAGATCATGTTCCTGGTTCTCAATGCCTCAGGACTGACAATAATCCCCGTGAGCATCATGGTCTACAGGACCCAGCTTGGCGCCGCCAATCCTGCTGATATATTCATACCGATACTGATTGCCACTTATGTCGCAACTCTTGTGGCCATGATAAGCGTAGCCGTTGTACAGAAAATCAACCTCTTTGATAAGGTTGTTATGGCTTACATGGGCGGGCTGACAGCAATAATTGCCGGGATAATCTACTACTTCAGCACCCTCCCTAAGGAGCAGATAGCCAATGTCTCGACCTTTGCAGCAAACTTCATCCTCTTCACCATAATAATCCTGTTCATTATTCTGGCCCTTGTAAAGAAGGTGAATGTTTATGATGCATTTATTGAAGGGGCGAAAGAGGGATTCGGTGTGGCGATCAAAATAATACCATTTCTGGTGGCTATCCTGGTGGCAATCGGGATATTCAGGGCTTCGGGCGCCATGGATTTCATTATCAAAGGCTTTGAGCATTTTTTTGCCTGGCTGGGTTTCGATACGCGATTTACCGGAGCGCTTCCCGTGGCTTTCATGAAACCGCTGAGCGGAAGCGGTGCAAGAGGCCTGATGATCGATGCTATGACAACATACGGCGCTGATTCATTTTTGGGCCGGCTTTCATGCACCCTGCAGGGTGCAACGGATACAACTTTCTATATTATAGCGGTTTATTTCGGTTCAGTGGGAGTTAAGAATACCCGTCATGCCGTCGGCTGCAGCCTGCTGGCTGACCTGGCTGGTGCAGTTGCTGCTATACTCGTTGCATATCTGTTCTTTGGGTAAAGCCGCAGGATAACCGGTTCAAAGTGAGGAGATTTCTTAACCTTGTGACTTTGCATCCTGGTGGCGGAATAAATGCCGCTAAGACGCAAAGGCGCTAATGTTCAGTAAAGTAATGTATTCAGATTTCAATAGCACACGACGTTTAACATTAATATATAATTATGAAAAGGATTCTTACGCTTTCGTTGTTTGGTGTTTTTTTAATTTCCTGTAACCAGTCCCCTCAAACGGGAACCGGATTACCAGAATCTGAAATTCTTTCAATTGACTCAGCAGAAGTGACCAACGATTTTTACGACAATACCGAAACATTCAGTCTGCCTTTGCCTGAACTTACTGTAGGCGGGGAAATTGCCAATCCGGGGAATGTCGATTTCTCATCGCTTTCAAGACATTCGGTTATTGTAAAGGAAACTCTCCTGGATCCGGAGGGAGGCGACAGGTTTGTGGGAGCATACAGGTACGACGGGTATTCCCTCTTCGATATCCTTAAAAATATTAAAGTTCAGAAATCAAATTCTGATGAATTCAATTCAGTCATCGACCTTTTCGTGGAGATTGAAAATGCTGCAGGAGATAAGGCTGTCTTCAGCTGGGGTGAGATCTATTATCCCAATAACCTCCATAAAATTCTTATTGCCGACAGAGTTTCAAGGATAGTCCCGTCAAAGACCAACGATCTCTGGATCGTTCCTGCGGAGGGAAAAATTGTGGCCGGCAGCGACCTTATTACTGAAAGAAACATATCATCGCCGGTCAGAATAAACATAAGGTCATTCCCTCATTCCTTCACTGTTGCCCAGGGAATGTCGCCCATGTTTTCAAAGCAGATAGCGCTTTTTGTAAACGGATCACCCGCCGGAACAATAACCGGTTATCCTGCGGGCATGCATGAGACTACCTTTAACACGATATTCTACGGCAGGGGCAAGGGTATTCACAGCACCGAACCTTTCAGCGGAGTTATGCTGAAGGATGTTCTGTCGTCCCATTTCACTGCTGACCAAAACAATCTGCGATCAGGCATCATGTGCATTGCAGCGGAGGATGGCTACAGGTGCACTGCCTCATTTTCAGAGATCTTCAACAGGAATGATCAGCAGGAACTCCTTCTTGTCAGGACCGGACCGGGAGAGGACGGCGGGCTGTTCAGGATCTTCCCTGCATGCGATTTCTTCTCCGACAGGGCAATAAAATCAGTGAAGGAAATACATTTAGGTTTCTAATTTCCCGTGTCATGAATCCTGCCCTGATCTCACTGCTTGTACTAATCTCAATATTATTGATTATTGCACTGACCACAAAGTTCAGGGTTCATGCCTTCATTGCCCTTTTTATTGTCTCACTTCTCCTTGCTGCTGTAACACTTCCTCCTGATTCTATTATCAGGACAATGAAGGAGGGTTTCGGCAGTACAATGGCCTCTATAGGCTTTCTCATAATTTTCGGTGCCATGATCGGGGTTATTCTCGACAGGACAGGAGGTACGCTAAGCATTGCAGGCTATATCCTTTCGAAGACAGGGGAGAAGAGAAGTCCCGTTGCTCTGGGGATAACAGGGTTCATAACCGGACTACCCATCTTTTGTGATTCAGGATTTATTGTACTGAGCGGACTTGCCAAATCGCTCAGCAGAAAATCAGCCGTTTCCATGCCCTTTATGGCAACGGTCCTCGCAACCTCTCTTTACTCCGTGCATTGTCTTATTCCTCCTCATCCCGGAGCCCTGGCTGCAGCGGGGATGGTGAATGCCAATATCGGATATCTCATTGTGGCAGGAATCCTGTTCGCCATTCCGGGGGCTGTTTCAGCCTGGTTATGGAGTGCCTGGGCATCAAGGAAATTCAAGGCATCATCACCTTCACCTGATATTACTGCAGCAGATAGCACCCCGCAGAAACTTCCGCCGGTTCTGCTCTCATTCCTTCCGATTGCAGTGCCTCTTCTGCTTATAACAGCCAGATCCCTGACCGGACTGATCGACCCTGATGGGGAATCGCTGATAACAAAGATATTCGAACTGCCTGGCGAACCGGTCATTGCACTTTTTATCGGTGTAGTATTCTCACTCCTTCTGCTGAAACACAAATCAATCGAAGGTATGAATTCCGTCTTTGCCGATGCTGTCCTTAAAGCCGGCCCGATATTGATAATTACGGCAGCGGGAGGAATGTTCGGGATGGTGATAAGGTCAACCGGAGTCGGGGAGATCCTTGGGGAACAACTCGCCGGAAGCTCGATAGGACTTTTGATTCCCTTCCTGGTGGCGGTGATAATGAAGACTGCCCAGGGATCTTCGACTGTTGCGATAATAACGGCTGCATCAATAGTGGAACCAATGCTTGCTTTGCTGGGACTGGGATCCGAATGGGGCAGGGTGCTGGCAATGCTTTCCATGGGCGCGGGATCGATGATAGCATCGCATGCAAATGATTCATATTTCTGGGTGGTTACAAACTTCTCCGACATTAAGGTTGGGGATACCCTGAGAATTTATACCACATCCACCATAGTGATGGGAACAGTGGTTTTTGCCTGCGTCTGGCTGGTTTCATTGTTTGTTCTGTAATTTAAGAGTTATGAGAAACAGGGATAATGCAAAACGGATATTTCTTGCCGGTGTCAGAAGCGTGCTTCCCGAGAAGCTTATTACTGATACACTGAGCCGCAGGGGACAGGCACTTGTTGCAGGCAGCCATGAGGTCTCCCTCGGGGGCATTGAAAATATCCTGGTGATAGGTGCCGGAAAAGCCAGCGCCGCCATGGGACATTATGTCGAATGCATTCTTGGCGACAGGATAAGCGACGGCCACATCGTTGTCAAATATGGTCACTCATGTCTGCTTAAAAGGATCAGGGTCACCGAGGCCGGACACCCCCTGCCCGATGAAAACGGATTCAGGGCTACCCGCGAAATTATTGAAATGGCAAACAGGGCCTCTGGTAATGATCTGGTGATCTGTCTTATATCGGGAGGAGCATCGGCCCTGCTCACTGATCTTCCCGACGGATTACTTCCTGAAGAACTCTATATAGTTAATAATCTGCTGGTCAGGAGCGGTGCCACCATTAATGAAATCAACTGTGTCAGGAAACACCTTTCCTCAGTAAAGGGAGGCCAGCTTGCACGGACCATCCGGCCTGCCCGGCTCGTCACTCTTATAATATCTGATGTCATTGGAAATCACCTCGATGTAATCGGCTCCGGACCAACAGTGCCTGATACAACAACCTTCGCCGACGCGCTTGCTGTAATTGAAAAATATAACCTCACAGGAGACGTTACACGGGGAGTGCTTAATTACATCCGCGACGGATGTGCCGGATATCATCCCGAAACGCCAAAGCCGGGTGACCTGATCTTTGAAGGTACACTGAATGTGATTGCCGGCACTAACCAGGCTGCCCTCAGGGCATGTAAAAATGAGGCATCGAAGCTTGGTTTCAGATCCTATATAGTCGACGCCGGACTTGAGGGAGATGTGGATACTGTTTGTGAATCAATACTAAGCACTGCAATCTCATTCAGAAACAATGAGGATATCCCGAAACCAGCCTGTCTTTTGTATGGAGGGGAGACAACTGTCAGAGTGACCGGCAGCGGCGCTGGTGGAAGGAACCAGCATCTGGCCCTTTCTGCTGCAATCAAGCTTAAGGATGTTCCGGGAATTACTATCCTTTCGGCCGGTACTGACGGAACTGATGGCCCCACTGACGCAGCAGGGGCGGTTGCTGATCCGGATACTTACGCTGAAGCTTCCTCAATGAATGAGGATCCTGTAAATTACCTCGCTGATTTCAACTCATACAACTTCTTCCGGAGGATCGGAGGATTAATCACCACAGGTCCGACTTATACAAATGTCATGGATATAGTGGTGGTAATCGTGGAATGATCTCCCGTATGATTTTGTTATATTTGTGAGGAACCCCGTGCAGCATATCAGGCCGGAAAAAATAATCATACATGAAAGCCCTTGTACTGGAAGAGTATAATAAACTTGTTTATAAGGATGTTCCCGATCCGGTTATTTCACCCGGTGAGGTACTGATAAGAATCAAAGCCTGCGGCATCTGCGGATCGGATGTGCACGGCCTCGACGGAAGCACCGGAAGAAGGATCCCTCCCATAATAATGGGCCATGAGGCTTCAGGAGTGATAGTGTCAACCGGACCCGGTGTAAATGACTGGAAACCCGGAGACAGGGTTACCTTCGATTCGACCGTTTACCCGCTGAACGACTGGTTCACCCTTGAAGGCAGGTATAACCTGAGCGATAACAGGGAAGTGATTGGCGTATCCCCGGGCGATTACAGGCGAAACGGGGCTTTTGCCGAATTCCTTGCAGTGCCTCAGCATATCCTTTACCGTATCCCCGATTCAGTGTCGTTCGAACAGGCAGCAATGGTCGAGGCGGCTGCAGTCGCACTTCATGCAATAAATCTTTCATCCCTGAAAACCGGCGACTCGTGCGTGGTTGCAGGAGCCGGGATGATAGGATCTTTCCTGATACGTCTTCTTAAGATAGCAGGGGCAGGACTGGTGATTGCCGTCGACAATGATCCGGTAAAGCTTGCTTATGCAGGGAAAAGCGGAGCCGGTCATGTATTCAATACTTCAGATGGTGATGTTGCGGAAGGGATTAAATCTCTGACCGGCAGGAGAGGAGCCGGTGTTTCGTTCGAAGCAGTTGGCAAAAGCGAAACGGTAAACCTGGCAATCGACTCAACCAGGAAGGGAGGAACGGTAGTCCTTGTCGGAAATACTTCAAAGACAATCGATTTCCCTCTCCAAAAGGTTGTTACATCTGAAATCAGGGTACTTGGCAGCTGTGCCATCAGGGGCGAATACGACGCCATCCTTACCCTGATGAAGGACGGAAGGCTTGATGTCTCCGATATGATTTCCGCCGTAGCTCCGCTGTCGGAGGGAGCAGAGTGGTTCAGAAAACTGTACAATAAAGAAGGTGATCTGAAAAAAGTGATCCTTGTACCTTAAATATCATCCATGAATCAGGAAAGAATTTTCAATGTTTCGATTGCAGGTTGCGGTAAAGTTGCCCACCTTCATGCAAAAGCAATACTTGGTATCCCCCATGCACGTCTGGCAGGCGTCTGGAGCCGGACACCGGAAACAGCTGGTAAGTTTGCATCTGAATACATGACTGAAGCCTATACGGATATATCCCGGATGGTGGTTGAGAATAAAACCGACCTTGTGATCGTATGCACACCTCATCCATTCCACAGGCAGCCCGCCATTGAAGCTGCCGGTGCCGGGGCCAATGTGCTTGTCGAGAAACCACTGGCCTCCGATCTGGGCGATTGCGATGCCATAATCAATGCCTGCAGGGTCAGGAATGTCAAACTCGGCGTTGTGAGCCAGCGAAGGTGGTACTCACCTTCAATGAGAGTGAAACGGGCAATCGAAGACGGAAAGATTGGAAAGCCAGTTCTGGCAACCATTACCATGCTTGGATGGCGTGACAAGGAATACTATGATGCTGATGCCTGGCGCGGAACATGGAAGGACGAGGGAGGAGGAGTCCTGGTTAACCAGTCGCCCCACCAGCTCGACCTGATGCTCTGGTATATGGGAGATATAGATGAGGTCTACGGCCTCTGGCGTAACCTTAACCATCCTTACATCGAGGTCGATGATACTGCACTTGCCATCGTTAAATTTAAAAGCGGGGCAATAGGAAATATCCTGGTGAGCAACTCTCAGAAGCCGGGCATTTTCGGAAAAGTTCATATTCACGGCGAAAACGGGGCTTCGGTCGGAGTGCAGACCGACGGAGGCGCTATGTTCATTGCAGGCAGGTCAGGCGTGGCCGAACCTCCGGTAAATGATCTCTGGACTGTACCCGGAGAAGAAAACATGCTTGCGCAATGGGTCAGGGAGGACACCGGGATATTCAATAAATATGATCCTACGGTTTATTACATGCAGTGCCAGATAGAGGATTTCCTGAAAGCAATCGGAAACAATACCGACCCAATGGTAACCGGCGAAGCCGGACGCAAAACCGTCGAACTGTTTTCTGCAATCTACCGTTCAACCCGGGATAATGCACCGGTGAAGTTCCCTCTCACGCCTCACTCCTCACGCCTCAAACCTTAAACCTCACACCTCAAACCTCACACCTCACACCTCAAACCTCAAACCTCAAACCTCACACCTCTTCTATGTCCCCTCTCTACATCGTACTTATAGTCGTAACCGGAGTAACGCTTCTCCTGCTGATGGTGCTTAAGTTCCGGCTGAGCGCCTTTGTTTCGCTTCTCATAACCTCGATTGTTGTGGGAATTATGGCCGGAATGCCTCTTGATAAGATTTCCCAGAGCATCCAGGACGGGATGGGAAGCACCCTTGGCTTTGTTGCAACGGTTGTAGGTCTTGGTGCCATATTCGGTCAGATGCTCGAGAGTTCCGGTGGCGCCAGATCGCTGGCTAACTACCTCCTTAAGAAGTTCGGTCAGAAAAATGCCTCATGGGCACTTTTGCTTTCAGGTTTTATAGTGGGCATACCTGTCTTCCTTGATGTCGGATTTATTATCCTTATCCCAATCGTGTATGCCCTGACCAGAGATACAAAACGATCGGTACTATATTATGCAATCCCGCTTCTTGCAGGGCTGGCTGTGACTCATACCATGGTGCCTCCCACGCCCGGACCCACTGCTGTCAGTGAAATACTGGGGGTCGATCTGGGATGGGTTGTAATGATGGGTCTGCTGGTGGGCATCCCTACTGCAGCAATTGCCGGACCTCTTTTCGGAAGGTTTATAGCAAAGCGCATTTATGTTCCTGTGCCTGAGATCTTTCAGGATATGGGCTCAGATGATGAGAACGATCAGAAGAAACTGCCTGTTTTCGGTATTATCGCTGCTCTCGTGATGACGCCACTCACCCTAATCCTTATGGGTACTTTCATAAAGCTTGGCGTTGACAAGGGAGGTCTTGACAACACTCTGCTCACAAGAGTGCTCATTTTCATCGGCCATCCTTTCACTGCACTCATTATTGCAACTCTACTTTCCGTACTGATGTGCATTAAACAGAATATGTCGCGCCAGACCATCCTCGACCTCAGCACAAAAGCCCTTGGTCCGGCAGGCATAATCATACTTGTTACAGGTGCAGGAGGGGTGCTGAAGCAAATCCTTGTCGACAGCGGAATCGGAAAAATGCTTGCGGAATCGCTTGCTGATTCGTCGATACCCATCATCGTTCTTGCATGGGTCCTGTCCTCTCTTGTAAGGATAACCCAGGGGTCGGCCACAGTGGCTATGATAACAGCAGCCGGGATAATCTCACCGCTTCTTTCAACATTCAACCTCAGCCAGCCAAATATTGCACTGATCGTTATAGCTATTGCTGCCGGAGCTACAATCCTGTCGCATGTTAACGACAGCGGATTCTGGATTGTGAGCAAATATCTCGGAATGAACGAGAAGCAGACTCTGAAGTCGTGGACCGTCATGGAAACGATCATAGCTGTGTGCGGACTTGCGTTCACACTCATACTGTCGCTGTTTTTCCGCTGACCTCTGCATTTTATTAGCTATATTAGCAAATTCAACGAATCAGTATAATTCTTAAAGTACAGTTATGAAGTTAAAGTTTTGCGGAGCCGCGAGGGAAGTGACCGGAAGTAAGATTCTGCTAACAACAGACACGGGGAAAAGAATCCTTCTCGATTGCGGCATGTTCCAGGGAAAAGGTCTCGAGACAGATGCAATGAACCGCGATCTGGGATTCGACCCTTACCAGGTCGATCATATTATTCTTACTCATGCACATATAGATCATTCAGGTCTTATTCCGTATGTCTATAAGCTGGGATTCAGGGGATCCATTGTATGTACCAATGCCACCCGCGATCTCTGCTCGATAATGCTGGCCGATACCGCCTATATCCAGGAGAATGATACAAAAACCTTTAATAACCGCAGAGTAAAGAAAGGTTTGCCTGTGGTCACCCCCTTATTTACCCAGGAGGATGCCAAGGAATGCATGAAACTCTTTATCGGAGTACCAAAAGATATGAAATTCACTATCGACAGCAATATCAAGGTGAAGTTCACAAATACCGGCCACATGCTCGGAAGCGGGGTTGCAAACCTGTACATAACTGAAAACGGCAAGACAACCCGGATAGCCTATACCGGTGATATCGGCAGACCATCAAACAGAATTCTTGCTCCTCCCAAACCATTTCCCCAGGCAGATATACTGATAACTGAATCGACATACGGCGACAGGCTTCACGAAGATCTGGTAAGGGCCGACCAGGCACTGCTCGACGTGGTCAACCATACCTGTGTTGCAAAGAAAGGCAAATTGCTAATACCATCATTCAGTGTGGGACGGACCCAGGAAGTAGTATATTCACTAAATAAATTTTTCAATGAGGGTAAGCTCCCCCGGGTCGAGATCTTTGTCGACAGCCCTCTTTCGGTCAACGCCACAACCATTTTCAGAATGCATCCGGAATGCTTCAATAAAGAAGTATTGAACGTCATGGAAGCAGATTCTGATCCTTTTGGCTTTAACAGTCTGACCTATATATCCCGCCAGCAGGATTCCAAGAAGCTGAACGAGTACGATAAGCCATGCATCATTATTTCTGCATCAGGCATGATGGAAGCCGGGCGAATTAAACATCACCTGGCAAACAACATCTCTGATCCGCGTACCACCGTTCTTGTGGTTGGTTATTGCTCGCCGGTAACCCTTGGTGCAAGGATTGCCAGGGGCGACAAGGAGGTTTCTATTTTCGGCACGGTCCATAAGGTCAATGCCGAGGTGATATCAATCGATTCATTCAGCGGTCATGGCGATTACAATGAAATGATCGATTTCCTTAATTGCCAGAATAAAAACGAGATCCGTAAGACTTTCCTTGTACACGGTGATTATGAGACTCAGGTCAATTATTCCGCGAGACTTAAAGAGGCAGGTTTTGATGATATCAGCATCCCTTCGCCCAAACAGGAATTTACGATCTGATCGTAAAAACCATATCGTTTTAGGTAAAATATTTGTCGTTTATCATATGGTTTTTTATCGATTAACGATAAAATATTGTTGTTAATTTTAATTTTCAGAAAGGTTGAAAACCCGAGGGTCAGATAAATATCAATTTACCACTCTGCCTCTTAAGCTTTTATTACCCCCCCCAGCCTTTATTACCCCTTTTATTACCCCCCAGCCCCCCCAAAGCCTTTTTTTACCCCCTGCCCCCTAAAGGGGGTTTGAGAACTAATAATGAGCGATATACAAGTCAGGGAATTATCCACCTTTAGATAGTTTGCTATTTTCGGATCGAAAGCTTATGCGAGGCTAGTGATATTATTCGATTCACCCCCATAAATAATTATATTACAGTAGACTAAGCCCCCCTTTAGGGTAATGGTGCTAACTTAAGTAAATAAATATATTTATT
>CAYQRF010000007.1:0-46626 GCA_964419775.1 uncultured Rikenellaceae bacterium | reverse complement strand
TCGAAGGAAGCGATCCTGTACTGAAAAAAGAAATTGTCGTATTTTCCGGACACGCTGATCATGTTGGTGAAACGGGCGGAACTGTTTATCCCGGAGCCGATGATAATGCCTCGGGTTGCGCAGCACTGCTTGAAATCGCCCAGGCTTTCCAGAGTCTGGAAAAAAAGCCCCTCCGCTCATTGCTATTCCTTTGGGTCACAGGAGAAGAAATAGGACTGTTCGGCTCTCAATCGTATGTTGATAATCCATTGTTTCCCCTGGAAAACACCGTGGCTGACCTTAACATGGACATGATTGGCAGGGTCAAAGGGGTTGCCGACACCACCGGAGATACTCCGATGACCGGGAAGAACGGTTTGTTTGTAATAACCGGGAACCAGAGCAGGGAACTCGTCGATATAGCAAAAGAAGTTGATCTGCGAACACCTCTGGATCTTGATTACAGCCTGAGCGGCAGAAATCACCCCCTTCAGCTTTTTTCAAGAAGCGACCATTACAATTTTGTCAAAAAGGACATTCCGGTTCTTTTCTTTTCAACAGGATTACATACGGATTATCACAAACCTGAAGACACACCCGATAAATTAGATTATGAAAAAATGGAACTCGTAACCCGGACAATTTACGAGATCGGTTACACCGTTGCCAACAGGAGAAACCGGATAGTGGTGGATAACCCATTCAGCAAATGGTAGAATGCTGATCCGCAGAAGAGATCACCACGATTATCGTCTTTCTTCAAGGAATGTCTGAACTGATACTGAATATTTACTGTCGATTTCCGGAATACCATCATCATCACCGTCCTTCATTGATCTGATGTATTCAAGAAGTGCCAGCCATTCCTTACCTTCCTGTACCCCCTGCTGCTCCCTGTTAATGTCAATCACGGCTTTCTTCATGTCCGTCACCGGATTGCCCGATTCATCCTTCGGAACCACTTTGATCAGCCCCAGACTCATATTCTTTATTATTCCGATGAACTCGAGCATATATGAATTGGCTGCAATGGAGTACAGGGTATCATCGTCCTTTGAAAAACTCACAGACCTTAATCCGCCATCGGGTCCAATAATTTCTATGCTGTTAATCCTTCTCAGCAATCCCCTTTCAGGATCGTACATAACTCTTAATCCGGAGTAGAAACAATGGTTTGAGGGTGACGACTTGTGGGCTATCATAAGGATTTCCAGAATGTTCTTCAGCTCCCTTCCCGTGACATACAGTCTCGAAAGTGGATATCCCGGAACATGATCGTCTCCCGATCCGAGCGACATGATTCTGAAAACGTCAGGAGCCGTCATGATGCCCGGCACCATCCTGTCCCTTATCACCCCGACCGCAACCATTGAAATATCGCAGCCACCCGATGAATGGCGGTTGATGTAGCTGTGAATTGCATCGGCAATCATTGGTCCGAGATTGCTTGACCGAAAGTCGCCCTGTTCGTTGCATTCCAGCAAAAAATCAGTTTCAGCCACCTGATCGGAGTAACCGATGCCCAGGGGAGCCAGTATCTCCTGAGTTACAAGTGACTGCTGCACCTCTATTGCTTCAATGACATCACTATCTCCTGCAATCCTGTCATCAACCGGTATGAGCCTGTAATCAGTCACACCTATCCTGCCGTTTTTCCATGTAAGCTCAAGCCTTCCTACATTTTGACCGTATTCACCGGTTTGAATCACGGGAATTCCTTTTACAATCAAAGGCTCTGAAAGCATTGAGTGACTATGTCCGCTTACTATCACATCAATCCCCCTTACTTTTTTTGCAAGCCTCACATCTTCCCCGGTCCACCTTCCCTTCCTGTCCTTTAATAACCCGGAATGAGAAATACAGATAATAAGGTCGCACCCTTCACTTTCGAGTTCCCTGACCATCCTTTTTGCAAAAGCAGTCTGCTTTTCAAAGGTAACCGGAAAGGCCAGCGGGGCCACCTCGACTGCATCCTTCCCGAGAAGAGAGAAGAAACCAATCTTGAGTCCATCCCTGGTCAGAACAAGTTTTCGTTGAATGGCTTCCGAATCATACAGTTTCTCAAGCTCATCATCCCCGTTATCTTCAGCACTAAGTACAGCATTGCTCAAAAGCAGCGGCGGAATATCTCCCTTGCTCATGGATGTGCTGATGATTCCTGCAATTTTTACAGGCCCAAAATCAAATTCATGGTTGCCAAGGCATACCACATCATACCCCATTTGTTTCATCAGCCGTAACTGGAAGCCTGTTTTTATTTCCATTGAATGAAATAATGTACCCATCAGGAAGTCTCCGGCATCGACAGTCAGAGTAGTACCTGAATTGCTTTCCCTCTCACTTCTGAGTATGGCTGCAATTCTTGCAAATCCTCCCCTGGTTTTGTCATCGCCGGTTATCTCAGGCGTATAATCAGCTTCCGGGGTAAAACCATTCAGACGGGAATGAAGGTCGTTTGTATGCAGGATCACTATCTTCCTTTCTGCCTGGCCCTGTAAGGAGCCGGCAATGGAAACAAACAGCAGGTATACCAATAATCTTTTCATTATCAGCCGATTTTACTTATCAAATTTACAATTTTTTAATGCATCGGCAACAACAAAAGTACTTCCCCCGATGAATACAACATCATTTTCCGAAGCAGCAGCCAGGGCTGACCTTACAGCTGACTCAACATCTGTATATGCACTTCCGTTGAGGTTCCATCGCAGCGCCTCCGCCTTCAGTACTTTCTCATCAAGCGCTCTCGGAACTGAGGCCCTGGTAAAAAAATAGTCTGCATCTGAAGGGAAGAGCGACAGAACTGACCCGAGGTCCTTGTCATTTACAAAACCAAGTACGATATGAAGCTTCTCACGCCCTGCACTCTTGAGCTGCGACAACACATAGCTGAGACCTTCAAGGTTGTGTCCGGTATCGCAGACCACAAGAGGTTTTCTTCCGACTATCTGCCACCGGCCCATCAGGACTGTGTTTCCGACTGTCCGTCTTATCCCGTTTATTATGTGTTTGTCGCTGCAGGGAATCGTGTCCTGCAGGATCCGGATGGACTGAAAAACAGCCTGAATGTTTTTTGCCTGATAATCCCCGCCCAGACTAATTTCTCCGGTAAAGCTTCGTCGTTCTGATTTCTCGAGAACAGAATATTTTCGCCTGCCGGTATTGTAATTCAAATGATCAAGACTGCACTCAAATTCCTGATCAGCAAACCGGATATCCGATTTATTTTGTTGTGCCGCCGATATGAAAACATTTCTTATTTCATCCTGAGTTTCACTCACAACAACAGGCACTCCGGGCTTGATAATGCCTGCCTTTTCCCCCGCAATTTTATGAAGGGTGTCTCCCAGGAGGTCAGCGTGGTCATGGCCAATATTGGTAACTACAGAAAGCTCCGGGCTGATAATATTCGTCGAATCAAGTCTTCCCCCAAGCCCCACTTCAATAACTGCAATATCTACTCCTGCACGGGCAAAATAGTCGAAGGCCAGCGCAACCGTCATCTCAAAAAACGAGGGCTTCAGTGATGTAAGAACAGCCTTATGCTTTCTCATGAAGCCTGTAACCTCCCCTTTTGGAATCATCCTTCCGTTAATCCTGATCCTTTCCCTGAAATCCCTGAGATGAGGTGATGTGTAAAGTCCTGTCTTATATCCGGCTTCCTGCAAAACTGAAGCGATCATGTGGGAAACCGATCCCTTGCCATTCGTACCAGCAACATGGATGCATTTGTACCTCTGGTGTGGATGTTCAAGGTATTTGTCAAGGGAAAGCGAGTTTTCAAGATCATTCTTATAGGCTGCCCTGCCGATCCTGTGGTAAGCCGGAAGCTGGCTGTACATGAATTCAAGTGTCTGATTGTAATCCATATTGTTATAAATAAGTGCAAACCGGGAAAAGGGCAACGCAGGAACCTTACAAATTAACATACTTTCAACACAAGCAACAATCTAATCTTTATTTTAGTTATTTTTGCTGACTGGCAACATTGCGGCACAACGCTTACAGTGTATTGATTACAAATTATTTACCATGACGAAAAAACACAATAAAAAACTTTTTATCATTGACACCAACGTACTTTTGCACGATTACAAATGCATTTACAACTTTGAAGAGAACGATGTAATTATTCCGATCGTTGTACTCGAGGAACTGGACAAATTCAAAAAAGGAAACGACATCATTAATTTTCATGCCAGGGAATTCACCCGTGAACTTGACAAGCTTTCGGGAGATATGCTCCTTACAGCCAATATTCCCCTGGGGGAGAATCTCGGAAACCTCCATATAGAAACAGGCCGGGATTTTTCAGAAAAAGTCAGCCAGTCCTTTGCTGAAAGAACACCTGACCACAGGATCCTTGCAATAGCAGATTACGTTTGCACCTCGAACAAAGACAAGACTGTGGTTCTGATCTCAAAGGATATCAACCTCAGGATGAAGGCCAAATCGCTTGGAATTATGGCCCAGGATTACCAGAACGACAAGGTTGCAAACATTGATGATCTTTACAAGGGCATCAAGGTTCTTGAAGGGGTTGACCACAAACTGATAAGCAAACTATATGAAGTTCCTGAAGGCGTAAGTGCCGAAGAATTCAATATTGAATCTGATCTCAGGGGGCACCAGTTTTTCATAATGAAAAACAGCGGCGCCAGTGCCCTGGCTCATTACAATCCTGTCACCAGGTTGCTGAACAGGGTGATCAAACAGACCACATATGGGATTGATCCCCGCAATGCAGAACAGACCTTTGCAATTGATGCCCTTTCAAACCCGGACGTACAGCTGGTTTCACTCACCGGCAAAGCCGGAACCGGCAAAACCCTTCTTGCTCTGGCAGCCGCACTCCAGCAGCACAAGAGATATAAGCAGATTTTCCTTGCCCGGCCTATCGTTCCCCTTGCCAACAGGGACCTTGGATTCCTGCCCGGAGATGTGAAGGAAAAAATGGATCCCTACATGACGCCTTTATATGACAACCTTACAGTCATCAAGCATAAATTCAGTCATCAGAGTCCTGAATTCCTGAGGATAAACGATATGATGAAAGAAGAGAAACTTGTAATTACCCCTCTTGCCTATATCAGGGGCAGAAGCCTTTCAAGCATCTTCTTCATAGTGGATGAAGCACAGAACCTTACACCTCATGAAATCAAGACTATAATAACCAGGGCAGGCGAAGGAACAAAGATGGTCTTTACCGGAGATATTGAACAGATCGACTCCCCGTACCTCGACACAGCCTCGAACGGGCTAAGCTATCTGTCGGACAAGATGAAGGACCAGGACGTTTTTGCACATGTAAACCTTGTAAAAGGAGAACGCAGCCCGCTCGCAGAACTGGCCAGCAAGCTTCTGTGATAAGGAAGTACTTTCAATACAGGATCAAAAACAATAATAAACAAATAAGAAAATGAAAAACAAACTATCCACACTAATCCTGTTAATACTTATAATAATTACAGGAACCTCTTTCGACGCAACAGGACAGAAGGCCCGGAAAAACGACAAGGCAGCCAAATCAGTCAGGAGCAAAAAAAGTACAGATATCAAGCTCTTTAACGGCAATGATCTCTCAAACTGGGTATTTTACCTGAGGGATCCTGCTGTTGACCCTGCTTCTGTTTTTACCGTCAAAAATGGCGTTATCCATATAACCGGAGACCCTTTCGGATATATGAGAACAAAAGAGGTCTACTCCGATTACCAGCTTCACGTTGAGTGGCGTTATCCCGGCGAATTATCAAACAGCGGGGTTTTTGTTCACGCACAGACTCCCGACACCATCTGGCTTAAATGCTTTGAATGTCAGCTGAAAGCAGGCAGCGCCGGAGACTTTGTATGCATGAATGGGGCAAAAATGAATGAAATGAAGAATAATTCACGGGTAGTAGCCAAAATGGCTGCATCTTCAGAGAAACCGGCCGGTGAATGGAATTCCATGGAAGTCATCTGCAAATCAAACACCATCGAGGTCAGTGTTAACGGAACACTTCAGAACAAGGCAACAGGTATTTCAGACTCAAAGGGTCATATCTGCCTCCAGAGCGAAGGAAAAGACATTGAATTCAGGAATGTCTACCTGACAAAACTCCCGCAGGAAAAAAACAAAAGCAGAAAATAAACATTAATACTCAGTCTTTAGTGAATTTTCAGTCTGCAGTATTCAAACAGTAGCCCCTGATGATGGAAAAAAACCGGAAAAAGGTTTCATTCTTTACACTCGGATGTAAACTGAATTTCACGGAAACCTCAACCATTGCCCGGTCGTTTACGGATGACCGGTACGAGGTGGTCAAACCAGGTACAAAGGCCGATATCTACGTCATAAACACCTGCTCTGTTACCGATATAGCTGACAGAAAATGCAGACAGGCGATTAAAAAATTCAACCATCAGTCACCCGATGCCGTGATTGCAGTTGTGGGATGCTATGCTCAGCTTAATCCTGACGAGATTTCATCAATTCCCGGAGTTGATATCGTACTGGGGACAAATGAAAAATACAAACTGGCCCAATTCCTGAGCAACGCCCGGAAAAGGGAGCTCCCTGAAATCCACTCCTGTGACCTTTCTGATCAGGATCGTTTCTTCCCTTCCTTCTCTGCAGGGGACAGAACCAGATCGTTTCTGAAAGTTCAGGACGGCTGTGACTACAAATGTTCCTATTGCACAATACCCCTTGCCAGGGGAAAAAGCAGAAACCAGGATATAGCTTCGATTGTTAAGGAAGCTGAGCTTATTGCCCGGGCGGGGACCAGAGAAATTGTCCTGACGGGCGTTAATATCGGTGACTTCGGAAAATCGACAGGAGAGAGTTTTGCTGACCTCCTGAGGGAACTTGCTGGTGTGAAAGGCATGGAAAGATACAGGATCTCATCGATCGAGCCAAATCTGCTGACGGATGAGATAATTGAACTTGCCGCCATGTCGCCCAAAATACTTCCTCATTTCCATATCCCTCTCCAGAGCGGATCGGATAAAGTACTGGGACTGATGAGAAGAAGATACAGACGTGAACAATTTGAAAACAGGATAACGGCAATTCGGAAGCTGATACCCCAGGCAGGCATAGGAGCGGACGTTATTGTCGGATTTCCGGGAGAATCGGATGACGATTTCGCGGATACTTACCGTTTTCTTGAAAACATGCCCCTCTCCTATCTTCATGTTTTCAACTTCTCTGAACGGCCCGGAACACCGGCTCAAAAGATGCCCGGTAAAGTACCCTTTAAGACCAGGGAAGAAAGAAGCCGGAAGCTGATTAGTCTCTCTGAAGCAAAGCATGCTGAATTTTGCTCATTTAACACAGGAGCAAGCGCTGAAGTGCTTTTTGAACACACACGGAGCAAGGGTATGATATCAGGTTTCACTGAGAATTACCTGAGAACTGAACTGCCATGGGATCCGGGCCTTGCAGGAACTATAAGGAGAGTAAGACTGACAGGCATCTCCGGCTCAGGCAGAATGATATCTGAATTAATCGATTGAAAAATGACAGATTTGAATGCCTTATGTGCTGAAATTGAAATTGCTGCCCGGCAGGCAGGGGAATTCATAATGAACGAATCGGCAACCTTTGACGTGAGAAATACTGAGATAAAGGGATTGAACAACTTTGTAAGCTATGTGGACAAAGGTTCAGAAATAATGCTGATTGATAAACTTGGTTCCCTGATACCTGAGGCGGGTTTCATTGCCGAAGAGGGAACTTCAGTCAAAAAGGGGGACAAATACAACTGGATCATTGATCCCCTGGACGGAACAACCAATTTCCTGCACGGCGTCCATCCCTTTGCGGTAAGTATCGGGCTTATGGAAGGTGATGAAGTGATTGCCGGAGTGGTTCATGAGCCAGGCTGGAATGAAACCTTCTCCGCCTGGAAGGGCGGCGGGGCATGGCTGAACGGAAAAAAAATCGAGGTATCACCTGTTCCGAAGTTATCAGGAGCCCTTACAGCTACCGGATTCCCATATAACCTTTTTGACAGGCTCGACCCTTACATGGAACTGCTGAAACACCTCGTCCGGAACACCCAGGGTATACGGCGGATGGGATCAGCAGCCATCGATCTTGCCTACGTGGCCTGCGGACGGTATGACCTCTTCTATGAGTACGACCTTAAAATATGGGATATTGCTGCCGGCATGCTTATTGTCAGAGAGGCCGGAGGCAGATTCAGCGATTTTTCAGGAAAAATGACCGGCCTTGACGGCAGTGAAACTCTGGCATCAAATGCACTTATATACGATGAAATCCTGGAGATTATCAGGTCGTTCATGGGCAATAAAACCAGCTAGGCAATGTGGAAGGCAGGCTACTATATCTTTTACGGTATCAACCGTATTATTAACCTTCTGCCACTGGGAGTCCTTTACCTTTTTTCCGATGTCCTGTTCCTATTGCTTTATTACTTCCCATCCTACAGGAGACATGTAGTCAGGGAAAACCTGCTTAACTCATTTCCTGACAAATCACCTGAAGAAATCATTCGCATTGAAAAGGAATTTTACAGGCACCTGGCGGATCTCTTCATCGAAACCCTCAAATTACCGGGAATGAGCAATAAGGAACTCATGAAAAGAGTCAGATTAACCAATCCGGAACTGCTTAAAACCCTGTATGAATCCGGGAAGGACATAGCAATGGTGTACAGCCATTACAACAACTGGGAGTGGTTGTCCACATGCACCTCCCTGTACACTGACTACAGATGCGTCGGCGTTTACAAACCCATACAGAATCTTATTGTAAACAAATTCCTTAATGATCAGAGAACAAGAAACAATGCAGATCTGGCTCCGATGCAGATGATAGTCAGAAAAATTGTTGAAAACAGGAAAAAAGGCATCCGGGGAATTTACGGTTTCATGTCCGATCAGACTCCCGCACCTACCCTGATCGAATACTACACCGGGTTCCTGAACCAGGAGACACCTGTTTTCCTTGGTCTTGAAAAAATTGCATCAAAATACAACATGGCAGTGGTGTTCATTGACTTCCTTAAGATAAAACGAGGCTTCTACGAAATGACCTATGAGGTTCTGTTCGAAACGACCTCAGGTCTTCCCAGATACATGATCACCGATACTCACGTTAAAAGACTTGAGAAAATGATACTGGCAAGGCCTGAACACTGGCTATGGACACACAGGAGGTGGAAATACAAAAAAGAAACTGCCAATGGTTAAAACTGCTGTTGTAATACTGAACTGGAACGGCATTGACTGGCTGAAGAAATTTCTGGAAACAACCCTGAGATTCTCCGGCAGCAATGATACAATGGTATATCTGGCCGATAACGGGTCATCCGACGGTTCAGTTGAATGGGCTGCAGAAAACAAGGGACCAATAGGTTTAATGCAGCTTGAGACAAATCATGGATTTGCAGGCGGCTACAATCTTGCCCTGTCACGTATCACCGCAAAATATTTCGTTCTTTTAAATTCAGACGCTGAGGTAACCGAAGGCTGGCTCAGACCGCTAACCGATTACATGGACAGCAATCCTGACGTTGCAGCCTGCCAGCCCAAAATCAAATCGTACAACAACAAAGACTATTTTGAATACGCAGGCGCAGCCGGGGGCTATATTGACAAATTCGGATATACCTTCTGCAGAGGCCGTATCTTCGATAATGTCGAAAAGGATGAAGGCCAATATGACAGCACTGCTGATATCTTCTGGGCATCAGGAGCCTGCATGATGGTCAGATCCGACGCGTGGAAAAAATGCGGAGGTTTTGACGATGATTTCTTTGCCCACATGGAGGAAGTGGATCTTTGCTGGAGGTTTCATCTGGCAGGTTACCGCGTTGCCTGCATTCCCGAATCGGTTATCTATCATGCGGGGGGTGGAACTCTTCCCTATGACACAGAAAAGAAGACCTACCTGAACTTCAGGAATAACCTGTTCCTTCTTTACAAGAATCTGCCCGAATCCAAACTAAAAAAAATCATCTTGCTTAGAAAAATTCTTGATGGTATTGCCGCTATTATGTTCCTGCTGAAAGGCCGACCTGAAAGTTTCACCGCAGTCAGGAAGGCTCACCGGGACTTTTACAAAAGCATTAATTCGCTCCGGACCAAAAGGGAAATAATTAAAAGCCTCGCTCTGCCGGAAACCTGCAACTGCCTTTTGAACATTAGTATCGTTTCGAGGTTTTATCTGAGAGGTCAACGGTTATACTCCAGCCTCGGGATCTAATACAATATTGAATGAAAACTTCGCAATTTGTTATTTTTTTTACAGTCGTTTTTGCAATATATTCATTTGCAAATATCTACATCTATTTTAAGGGATATGGGGCAATTCAGGCATTCCAGAAGAATAAACTGGTTTATTTCTCAGTCTTTCTGTTGCTTGCCTCTTTCTTTATCTTCGGCAAAATACTTGAATCACGGCATTCAACAGTTTTTTCCGATGTCCTGAATATTCTTGGGGGCTTCTGGCTGGCATTCATGCTTTATGGTTTTCTGTTTCTTTTCCTTTCAGATATAATTTCCATTCTGCTCCGTTTGACCGGAATTCTTAACGGAAGCAATATCATGGCATTCAAAAAATGGGCTTATCTGGGTACCCTTGCAATCAGTTTCCTTCTTATAGCGGGCGGCTTTGTAAACGCGCTATTACCAAGAGTTACAGAATACAACATATCTATCGACAAACCGGCCGGAGATGTTAAGGAAATTAGGATTGCGGCTGTCTCCGACATTCACCTTGGAAGTGTAATCAGGAAGAGGAGCATGAAAAAACTTTCTGAAATATTGAAAAAGATCGAACCGGATGTTGTGTTGCTTCTTGGTGATATTGTGGATGGCGAGATAGGTCCTGTTCTGAGGGGTGATCTTCTTAAGTACTTTACCTGCCCTCATTGCAGGGGAGGCATGTATGCAATTACCGGAAACCACGAATTCATTGGAGGTGCCGACAGGACCATACCATATATAGAGAGCAAGGGAATACGGGTTTTAAAAGACGAAGTGGTTACACTCGACGGAGGAATTCAGATTGCAGGACGTCTTGACAGGGATTCAGGGAGGTTCTACGGAAAGGACAGGATGCCATTAACCGGTCTACTGGCTGGCGCGGACCTCTCCAGACCTCTGATACTGCTCGATCATCAGCCTTACCATCTTGATGAAACCGTGAGCAGCGGAGTTGATCTGCAACTCTCAGGCCATACCCATAATGGTCAGATGTGGCCGCTTAATCTTTTGACTTCGAAACTTTATGAAGTAAGCTATGGCTACAGAAAAAAAGGCAATACTCACTTTATCGTCTCTTCGGGTTTCGGGCTGTGGGGTCCCCGCGTCAGGATTGGCAGCAGACCGGAAGTCCTGCTTGTAAAGGTCAGCTTTGGGAAACCAGCCCTTTCAGGCAATTTCTGAACACCCTAAAGCAGATCGTATAACTTTTCCAGGGTCATTCCCCTTGATCCCTTAATCAGAATCAGGCTTCCGGTTACAGGTTCACATTTTAAATGCTCCCTGAGCTCCACCACATCACTATACAGAGTGAATCCCGGATCATTGGCTGCCTTTTTGAATTCAGATCCGACAAGAAATATTTTTTCATATCTCACAAGCCTGAGCTCTTCAACAAGCTTCCGGTGTTCCTCTGCACTCTTTTCTCCCAGCTCCAGCATGTCGCCCAGGATAATCACTTTCCTGACCGCTTTGAGCTGCGCGAATGATTTGAGGGCGGCTCTCATGCTTGTCGGATTTGCATTGTAAGAGTCACAGATCAGAGTGTTGTTGTCAGTTGTTTTTACCTGCGACCGGTTATTGCCCGGCTGATATTTACTCACAGCTTCGACGATATCTTCCATTCCCACACCCAGAAAAAGACCTGTGGCTACTGCTGCCCTGACATTATCAAGGTTAAAGTCGCCGAAAAGAGCTGTCTGAATATCGAAAACCCTGTGCTGATACCTGATCCTTACCGCCAGGTTCATCTCAGAGGGCAGAGCTTCAACCGAAAGTTCAACTCCTGTAGGATGAGAGTATGGGATCCCTTTGCTGACAAGCTTGTATATCTTTTTGGTCAGATCGGGATTCCTGTCATCGTAGATGGCAACGCCGTTTACCTTTCTGAGATGTTCATAAAGCTCAGTCTTTGCCTTCAGTATTCCTTCGTATGATCCGAAACCTTCAATGTGAGCCGAACCAATATTTGTAATTATACCATAATCGGGCCGGGCAACGTTGCACAAGGTGCGTATCTCCCCCAGATGATTCGCTCCCATCTCAAGGATCATCATTTCCACATCAGGAGGAGCCGAAAGTATTGTAAGAGGCAAGCCGATCTCGTTATTGAGGTTTCCCTTTGTATAATGAATCCGGAACTTCTTCGACATTATTGCAGCAATAAGCTCCTTGGTGGTCGTTTTTCCGTTGGACCCGGTAATAGCCAGAACGGGGGCCTTTATCATTTTCCGGTAATGCTGGGCAAGGCCATGAAGCTCCATCAGACAATCATCCACAAGGATAGTCCTGTCAGTCTCATAAACCGGATCATCGATAACTGCATAAGAAGCTCCCTTGTCAAGAGCTTCGGAAGCATATTCGTTACCGTTGTAATTCTGACCCCAGAGCGCGAAAAAAAGCTGTCCTTTCTTTAACGTCCGGGTATCTGTTGACACTCCCGAAGACTCCTCCCGGAATATCCTGTAAAGATGTTCTGTGTTCATAGTAAAAAAATTGCCTCATTAAAAAACATAATGAGGCAATTTATATAAAATTATTTTATTACCCTATAATCCTGACGGGCTTCCTACTCTAATCATGGCACATCTGAAACCGATGTCATCACGGCTGCTCTCCTGATCGAGGAACCTGCGCGTGGAAGGATTCAGCCAGTAGGCTCTGTCTCTCCATGAACCGCCCTTGTACACTCTGGCATTATCATTAATAAGAGTATAGTATTCCTTTTCCTCCTGAATATACATCCTTGACGAACCTTGCTTGTTGTCTTCAACTGTCCAGTCAGAGCCGCTCACAATCGAGGATGCCAGGTCTCCATCCCTGTAATTCCTGTAATCGCCCCTCTGGTAGTTATACCTGTTTGCAACATCAGCATCCTTAACGGTATCTACATAAAGCCTTCCGAGCCTGTCCTTGCCTACCACCTGTCCGTTGGCATCTCTCCTAAGGTCGGTGTATACGTTACCCCTGTAAGGATTGAATCCGTCAACATCCTGCGAGGTCATTGGACGGTAAACATCCTGAACCCATTCATTGACATTGCCGGCCATGCAATAAAGACCATAATCGTTAGGCCAGTATGATTTTACATCGGTGGTGATGCTTCCGTTATCGTTAAGACTTCCTGCAACTCCCATCATATCTCCCCTTCCGCGTACAAAGTTTGCCATCATTTCACCGCGCGACTTTTTGGCGGCGTTTCTTACGTTATGACCATCCCAGGGGTAAATCCTTCTTTCATAAATGCGTTCCTCAAAGGTGTTGCCCCTCAGTGCATAGGCAGCAAATTCCCACTCGGCCTCGGTCGGAAGCCTGTAGGCAGGAAGCAGAAGACCATCCTCAAAATTGGTGCGCCTTTCCGTCTGATTTGGATTCAGACTTTCCCTCAGCCTGTTGACAACTCCTTCATACTGACCTGCAAGGTAAGCCTCTGTATTGAAATTCTTCTCATTAAGCTGATTCGGGTCAGGATTCAGTTCTCCCTCATCGATAAGAAGCTGCTCGTTGACCCTGTCAGTTCTCCACAAACAGTAATCATTTGCCTTAACCCAGCTCACGCCTACAACAGGATAGTTGTTGTATGCAGGATGACGGAAGTAATACTGAACATAAGGATCGTTGAAACCCATCGGACTTCTCCATACCAGCGTATCGGGCAAGGCTCTCCTGAATACCTCGGGATAATCCTTGTAAACCCTCTTCAGCCAGAACAGATATTCACGGTAATCGACGTTCCTAACCTCGGTCTCATCCATGTAAAATGAGGATACTGTGACTGTCCTGGGACTATTGTTCCAGTCAAACATCACATCCTGCTCAATCCGCCCCATGGTGAAGCGTCCACCTTCTATAAGCACAAGTCCCGGTCCGGTTTTTTGCTCAGCGCCAATGGCAACCTCAAATCCTCCATTGTCAGGATCATTGTAACTCCACCCCGTGGTTTGTGATACATTCGAATCGCCTCTTTTACCCCCCTTGCACGAAAAGAGAATCAGAGCCGAAATTAGTATGACCGACAAGATTCTGAATCTATACATAACTCCTTAATTTTAATGCATTTATGATTTTCAATAATACGTAAGCCGTAAAATATTTTTTTTTAGGACACCAATATAACTACATATCAGGTGTATTTATTGTTCTCCCTTTAATTCTTTTTTCAACATTATTGAAACGGAAATTCAAGCCGGTCTGATGCATCAGCGAAAAAGGAGTAACCCTGCTTTCTGATGCAATATTGAACCTGTAACTGTAAAAAAGCGACATACTCTCAAGCCTTACAGAGAAACCCGCCTGACAATCGAGGCCGGAAGAGTTTTCCAGAATCATCATGCCACTGACCGACAGATTATTGCTCTCTGCTACCGCCCCCGCAGCCACTGAATGATAGTCGCCCTGCAATTCGAAACTTCCTGCCGGAATCAGTCTTAATCCGCTCCATCTTTTCAAGCCCAGGTCGGCAGACAAATGGACAAGAAGCTTCCTTCCCAGTCCTTGAGCCGACGATTCGCTGCCGTCAGGATCCGGCCCCGCCAGATGAGTAATTGCCAGGCCTCCGGTAATATTCCTGTAAATGAACATGAAGCCTGTCCCGATATCAAAAACAGTCCTGTTTTGCCTTCCCTGAAGGTCAGCAGTCGGTAATCCAATCCCACCCATCGCATTAATCTCGTCAGGGAAGACTGCATCACTGAAATTGAATCCCCTCCTGAAGAAGCCGGCGGAAAGTCCGCCATTAACAAATAATTCTCTTCCAGCTTGCAGAAAATAAGAATATGACAACCCTCCCCTGAGGTCATTCATAATGCCGCCTATATGATCACTTGCAACATAGGCGCCGGCTCCTCCGTGAAGCAGCTCAAAGTAAGAATCATAGGAAATGAAAAATGAGTGAAAGTTATAATTGTTGCCCGGATAGAAATTCATGTACGAAAGTCTCATGGTACCATCAAATTCACTGCCCGCAAAAGCCGGATTATGCATTACCATAGTCTGGTAACCCGGCCCGTAGCATGTCTCCTGACCGTGGACCGAGTCACAAAATGCCAGAAAGACAAGCAATATAATCCGGGTCGGGTTTCTCATCAGTCGTGAAGTTCCTTTACTAAACGGAGTGAGTCTCCAATAATTTCTTTTTAAAAAAAATTTCCACCTGCAAAATAAACCAAAAACCTTAACTACATTTCTATCTTTGTCACTCATAATGAGAAAACATTTAAAAACAGAGTGCCTGACCATTGTATTTTTAGTCCTGACAATCCCCGGAATCTCTCAGGAATATGCCTCTTCATCTGTTCTATCGTCCGGCCTTTGGTTCAGGATTTCAGTAACCGAAGACAATATTTACAGAATTGATTATTCAACCCTGAAGGCACTGGGTCTCGAAAATCCTTCAAACCCAAGGATATTCGCCAACAATACCGGTCAGCTCTCCTACTATAACGATGGCTCACATCCTGACGACCTCAGGGAAATCGCCATTTATACAAATGCCGGTTCCGACGGGATCTTCAATGAAGGGGATTACCTTCTTTTCCACGGCATAGGAACAGGCAGGTGGACTTTCGATTATTCAACCAGGGAATTCAACCATCAGAAACACAACTACTCCGATACTGCATTTTATTTCCTTACCTCCGGCCTGACGCCCGGAAGAAGGGTTGTCCAGTCGGAAGAACCTGTTGATCAGCCAAATCTGATAACAGAAACATCGGATGATCTTTTTATCCATGAAATCGAATCGGAGAATATACTTCACTCCGGAAGAGAATGGTACCAGATTGCCGGAAGCGGAAGGGATATTGCAATTAATCCGGGATTCAGCGATGTTGTGACGACTGAAAAAATTCTTTATAAAATATCGGTGCTGGCACGGGCATCAATACCAACACGTTTCAGTTTCAGCGATTCAAAATCAACACTATCATCGATTCAGGTTGAAGGAATTAATCTTTCATCAACAACCGGGATCTGGGCCCGGACTGCAGAAATGAAAGGAGAGGCTTTCCCGCAGTCTTCAGAACCGGCATTCAGAATTTCGTATTCAAACAACAGTGAGATTTCTGCAAGAGGATGGATTGATTACGTAATGCTGCAAGCCCGGAAGCAGAATAAATTCAACGGCCTGTATTCAGTCTTCCTCGACTCCCGGTCGGTGAACGAAGGGGTAGTTACGGAATTTGTGATATCCGGCGAGGCAGAAAACGCATTTGTCTGGGATGTCAGCGACCCGTTCAAACCCAGGGTAAAAACACTAAGCACCAGCGGAGGTAAAATCAGATTCAGAAGTGAAACCGATTCCCTGAAGACATTCATTGCCTTCAGCCCGGCTAATGCAAAAGTCGCCGTCATTGCCGCAAGTCCCGTTCCCAACCAGGATCTTCACAATTCGGATGCGGCTGATATGGTGATTGTCGTTCACCCCCTGTTCCATCCCTATGCCGTGCGACTGGCAGAACTTCACAGAAGCAGCAGCGGACTGGAATCCCTTGTAACAACACCACAGCAGATCTACAATGAATTTTCAGGCGGCATACCAGATATCGTTGCAATACGTAACTTCCTGAGAATGAAATACCACCGCCAGAAGAACATGGAACGCAAACTGCAATACCTTCTGCTGTTCGGCGACGGATCATATGACAACAGCACTCCTCCACCCGGGAATACGAACTATATACCAACCTACCAGACTCTTAATTCAAATGTAACTATCTCATCCTTTACCTCTGATGACTTCTACGGCCTGCTCGACGACGGAGAAGGAGAAGAGGCAGGCACGGAGGATCTTGGAATCGGCAGGATTCCGGTGTCTGATACAACCGAAGCAAGGATTCTGGTCTCTAAAATAAAAAAATACCTGTATGCTTCTGATCAGACGGATTGGAGGAATTTATTGTGCATGATTGCGGATGACGAGGATGGAAACATACATATGAGCGATTCCGAAGGTCTTGTTGCCATTGCCGAAGAGCGCGCACCATGGGCTGTAGTAGATAAGATCTATATAGATGCTTTCAAACAATCAACAACCTCAACAGGGCAGTTTTATCCTGATGCAACACGAGCAATCAATGACAGAATAAACTCCGGAGCCCTCATTGTCAATTACGTAGGTCATGGGAACGAAACAAGCCTGGCCCACGAAAGAATAATTTCCCCGGAGGAAATAAGAAGCTGGAGAAACCAGACCAGACTTCCTCTTCTTATAACAGCCACATGTGAATTCAGCCGCTTCGACGATATCTCAGCCAATCCTGCAACGGGTACAATAATGGAAAAACAGTCATCGGGCGAGAGTATTCTCCTTCATCCCGACGGCGGGGCAATAGCGCTAATGTCCACCACACGGCTTGTCTATTCCGCTCCAAATTACATCCTCAACAGGAATATCTTTGAAACAGCCTTTAACCGCGATGAGTACGGCAGATCGATGAGACTGGGCGACATTATCCGGATTGCCAAGAACATGTCGGGGTCAAATACCAACAAAAGGAATTTCCTCCTGCTCGGTGACCCGGCTATACGACTTGCCTGGCCCTGGAACGGGAAAGTGGTCACCGACTCAATAAACAATATTCCGGCCGGTGAGTCCGCTGACACACTAAAAGCCCTTTCAATGATCACCATCTCAGGACATATCGAGGACGTTTCAGGAAACCTGGAAGAGGATTTCACCGGGATAGTTTCACACACAGTGTTTGGAAAACCATCTCTTATTAAAACACTTGCCAATGACGGCGGAGAAAAACTGGAATTCACTGAAAGAAATGCCATCCTTTTTGCAGGAAAAACAAAGGCTTCAAAAGGGAGGTTCCGTTTTAGCTTTATTGTTCCCAGAGACATTGATTATTCCCCGGGACAGGCAAAAATCAACTACTATGCTTCTGACGGCGACAGGGATATGAACGGAAGCTTTACCGGCATTGTAACGGGAGGATTCAGCAATCAGGACCACAACGACATGTCAGGTCCGTCTATTAGACTGTTCCTTAATGACACCCTCTTCCGAAGCGGCGGAATTTCCGGAAGCAATCCGGTATTGCTTGCACTTTTAGAGGACGGAGGAGGAATCAACACAGCAGGAACCGGGATTGGACACGATATAACCTTCTGGCTCGACGGCGACAAATCAACCCCAGTTGTCCTGAACAGCCATTTTCGAAATGATTTTGGAAGTTACAGCTCAGGATCAGTCTATTATCCCCTTTACGGATTAAGTCCGGGAAGTCATACCCTGACTCTGAAGGCATGGGACAATTTCAATAATTCCTCTGAAGCATCCATTCATTTCATTGCCGGTGATGAAGAAAACCTTGTGCTGAAAAATCTTCTGAACTATCCCAATCCATTCAGTGAGAGCACGAGGATAAGCCTTCAGCATAACCGGCCCGAAGGAATTCTGGATGTCACAGTGTCAATCTTTAACATTAACGGGCAGCTTATCAGGGTCTTACACAACGCCATAACATCAACAGGATACCAGCTTGAACCTGTTATCTGGGACGGGAGAAATTCATACGGTCAGAAAGCCCCCAAAGGGATCTATCCCTATTCAGTCAAAATCACCTCCGAAACCGGTGAAACATCCACTCTCTCAGGAAGAATGATCATTTATTAACAACCACACAATAAGTCGGCAATTTATTTGTTTTATATTTGCATTTTCAAAATCAAAGAGACAAAGTATGAAGAAAACAATTACTCCCGCAATATTTTTCCTGCTACTTTTATCACTGACTTCACGGTTGCATTCTCAGGAACTGAATGCTATTCAGACCGTTGTGCCTTTTATAACGATAGCCCCCGACTCCAGGGCCGGAGCTATGGGCGATGTCGGTGCTGCAACATCACCGGATATTTACAGTCAGCACTGGAATCCATCAAAATATGCATTTATTGACGGTAATGCAGGTGTCGGTATTTCCTATTCTCCGTGGTTAAGGAACCTTGTTCCGGACATCAATATTGCATATCTGACAGGGTATTACAGGATAGACGAAAAGCAGGTTGCAAGTGCAAGCCTCCTCTATTCATCCCTTGGAGATGTTCATTTCACTGACGATTTCGGAAATCTTGAAAGAACGTTCAAACCCAACGAGCTTGCTTTCGACCTGGGTTATTCCAGGATTTTTGCCGAACATTTTTCAGGCGGTATTGCTTTCAGATTCATCTATTCAAATCTTACCGGCGGATCCTATTCAGGCGGTGATGCAACTAAGGCAGGAACTTCCTTCGCTGCCGATATTTCAGGATATTACAACAACACCGTATCCATGTTCGGCAAGGATGGAGAGGTCGGACTTGGTGTAAACTTCTCAAATATCGGATCCAAAATGAGCTATTCGGATGATCAGGCTTCTGACTTCATACCGATGAACCTGAGGCTTGGCGGTTCAGGCACAGTTGAAATAGATGAATTCAACAAACTGACCCTTGCGCTTGATTTCAACAAGCTTCTCGTTCCCACACCCCCGAAATACAGTTCTTCCAATCCCGACAGCATAATCGCCGGAAAAGACCCCAATGTGTCGGTCCCGGTTGCAATATTCCAGTCGTTTTACGATGCACCAGGTGGATTCGGTGAGGAACTCCGCGAATGGACTGCATCAATCGGACTTGAATACTGGTACAGCGACCAGTTTGCTCTCAGAGCCGGATACTTCCACGAAAATGAGAGCAAGGGAAACCGGAAATACTTCACAGCCGGAGCGGGATTCAAACTAAGAGGATTCACAATTGATTTCTCCTACCTGATGCCAACTGTGTCGAATCATCCCCTTGCAAGAACTTTACGCTTCTCGCTGGCCTTCGATATCAATGCTCTTCAAAGAAACGGCAATTAAAACAGATGAATATCAGGATAGGCCAGGGTATCGATTTTCACCGCCTCGAACCAGGCCGTGACCTTTGGCTCGGAGGAGAAAGGATACCATCGGAACGAGGCTGTGTAGCCCATTCCGACGGGGATGTTCTGTTGCACGCCATCTGCGATGCATTGCTGGGAGGAGCCGGCTTAAAGGATATCGGATTTCATTTTCCCGACTCCGATCAGAAATATAAAAACATAAGGAGTACTATCCTGCTGGAAGTGACATTCGCCCTGATTCAAAAGGAAGGATTCCATGTTGTCAATATCGACTCCACAATCTGTCTTGAGAAGCCTAAAATAGCTCCCTATTCCGAAAAAATGAGAGAAACCATATCGGGTATTCTGAAGATCAGCCCCCGGGAGGTCTCTGTTAAGGCAACAACCACCGAAAAGCTCGGATTCACGGGAAGAGAAGAAGGTGTTGTTGCATTAGCGGTAGCCCTGCTTGAAAAAGATTCCTAGAATTATTCTGGGTCACCCAGAGCTTCTTCAATTATATTGTCATCAGCAAGATACGGAAAGGTAACCTTAAGATCAGGATTTCGCCTCATCTCCCTTTCCATGGTGAACATCGCCCCTTCATTTCTTGCCCAGCTTCTCCGTGCAATTCCATTGTTCACATCCCAGTGAAGCATCATCGACAACCTGCGTTCGGTTTCCGGCGATCCGTCGAGCACCATCCCGAATCCGCCGTTGATAACCTCTCCCCATCCTACTCCCCCGCCATTGTGGAGCGAGACCCATGTAGCTCCGCGAAAGGAATCACCAATTACATTCTGTACTGCCATATCGGCTGTAAACATTGACCCGTCACGGATATTGGAAGTTTCGCGATAAGGAGAGTCAGTTCCTGACACGTCATGATGATCCCTCCCTATAACAACCGGTGCTGTAATTTCACCACGCGCAATTGCATTGTTGAAGGCACGGGCAATGCCTGTCCTTCCTTCGGAATCAGCATATAGTATTCTGGCCTGTGAGCCAACAACAAGCCTGTTCTCTCCGGCCTCTTTAATCCAGCGTATATTGTCAGCCATCTGAAGCCGTATTTCCTGAGGCGATTCCTTAATGATCCCCTTAAGGGTTTCAGCGGCTATCCTGTCGGTAGTGACAAGATCTGCCGGATCATTTGAACAGCAGACCCACCTGAAGGGCCCGAAACCGAAATCAAAACACATTGGGCCCATGATATCCTCTACATATGAAGGATATCTGAATCCTCCTCCCGGCTTCATAATATCAGCGCCCGCTCTTGATGCTTCAAGAAGAAAGGCATTTCCGTAATCAAAGAAATAGGTCCCCTTTTCGGAGTGTCTGTTTATGGCTTTAACCTGACGCCTCAGTGACTCCCTGACAAGCTCCCTGAATCGCTCCGGATCTTCTGAAATCATCCTGTTCGACTCGTCAAATGAAATGCCAGCCGGATAATAGCCACCTGCCCAGGGATTGTGAAGACTGGTCTGATCGGAACCTATATCCACCATAATATTCTCTTCAGCCAGACGTTCCCACAGATCCACTATATTCCCGTTATATGCCAGGGATACTGCACTGCTTCCCCTTTTCGCCTCTTTCAGCCTGACAATCAGAACATCCAGGTCGGAAATAACCTCATCGACCCACCCCTGGGAGAAACGCTTGCCTGCAGCCATCGGATTTATCTCGGCAATAACCGAAATAACACCTGCAATCTTCCCTGCCCTGGGTTGTGCCCCAGACATCCCTCCCAGACCTGATGATACAAAGACTCTGAGTTCATCCCTGTCATCCTTTTTTTCAATTCTCCTGCATGCATTCAGAATTGTTATCGTTGTTCCGTGAACTATCCCCTGAGGACCGATATACATGTACGATCCTGCCGTCATCTGGCCATACTGTGATACGCCCAGAGCGTTGAATTTCTCCCAGTGATCCTGCGATGAATAATTGGGAATGACCATCCCGTTCGATACCACAACCCGGGGGGCATCCCTGTGCGACGGGAAAAGTCCGAGCGGATGACCTGAGTTTACAACCAGGGTCTGCTCATCGGTCATTTCAGAAAGATATTTCATCGTCAGGCGGTATTGCGCCCAGTTCTGGAAAACTGCACCATTACCACCGTAGGTGATCAACTCGTGGGGATGCTGAGCAACCCTTTCGTCAAGGTTGTTCGATACCATCAGCATAATTGCGGCTGCCTGCAGCGATCTGTGGGGAAAGTCGTTTATGTGCCTGGCCCTTATTTCATACCCGGGCCTGAACCTGTACATATATATCCTTCCTCTTTCAGTAAGCTCGGCAGCAAATTCCGGTGCCAGAATGCCGTGAAACCGGGGCGGAAAATAACGAAGGGCATTTCTGACAGCCAGCTTCTTCTCTTCAACTGTGAGAATATCCTTGCGCCTTGGTGCATGATTGACATTGGGGTCGAATAGCCGGGGTTCCGGCAGTGAATCCGGAATACCTTCGCTTACAAGTATGCGAAATTCCTCGTTGTTCATGATTTGGCGGATAAACAGGTTACTGACGTAAAATTAGAAAATTTTTACGCCATTCGCCCGGGCATTGGCCGCAGGCCTGCAAATAAAACCTGTGATTATCGGGAAAATCCTCTGAATGATTCAGAGACAGATATCCCGCCCTTACTGAATTTCGCCGGTGCTTTCCTTGATGATCTCATCATCAACAAGGATACGGCCGCAATATTCGCAAACTATAATTTTCTTGCGCGATTTGATGTCGAGCTGTCTCTGCGGAGGAATCTGGTTGAAGCAGCCTCCGCATGCGTCACGCTGAACAGAAACAACAGCCAGACCATTTCTTGCGTTTGTGCGTATCCTCTTATAGGCTGTGAGCAAGCGGTCTTCAATGAGCTTCTGTATTTGCTCAGATTTATTGTATAAACCCTCTTCCTCCTTCTGTGTATCAGAAATTATTTCTTCAAGTTCGGATTTCTTGTTTGCCAGATCCGTCTGACGATCGGCCAGGGTGGCTTCCGAATCAGCTATCAAAAGCTTCTTTTCTTCTATCTGAATCGTGAATTCCCTGATTTTCTTGTTGAAAAGCTCAATCTCAAGATTCTGGAATTCAATCTCTTTTGAAAGAGAATCATATTCACGGTTGTTTCTTACGTTCTTCTGCTGGTCCTCATATTTCTTAATAAGGGCTTCGGCATCGGTTATTTCCTGATTCTTTTTCGAAACAGCCTTTTCGAGAGTCACAACCTCTTCCCTCAGGTTCCCGAGCCTTGTCTCCAAACCAGCTATTTCGTCCTCCAGATCCTGAACCTCCAACGGAAGCTCCCCTCTAAGTGTTTTTATCTTGTCAATTTCTGAATCCACCAGTTGAAGGCTAAACAGCGCCCTAAGCCTCTCCTCTACAGAAATCTCAGCTTCGTGTGTTTTTGGTTTTTCCATTTTACAGATAATTTATCGGATTGGTATTTGTTTCAGAAAACCGGAGTGCAAATGTAGGGAATTTTTTGATAATTAGATCGTGTAAAACTTCAGTTGAGAATTTTTCGCTTTCAAAATGCCCGCAGTCGGCAAGAAGTATACTATTGTCTGCTTCAAACCATGTATGGTATTTTATGTCTCCCGTTACAAATGCATCGGCGCGGCACGCGATTGCATCGCGCAGGAGCGAAGAACCTGATCCTCCACAGACGGCAACCTTCCGGATCATTTTCCCGGTGAGATTCGAATGGCGTAAGCCTCCGGCTTCAAGCCGGCCGGCGACCAGGTCCAGAAAATCCCTTTCACCAAGGGGATCCTGAAAATATCCGAAACAACCCAGGCCAAGATCAACATTGTCATTCTCCAGCGGGTAGAGATCATAGGCAACTTCTTCGTAAGGATGAGCTTCAAGCAAAGCTTTCACCGCCTTATCCCTTAAATGGGAAAACAATACTGTTTCAAATCTTGATTCATTCCCGAAATGCATCTGCCCCTGTTCCCCTGTATAGGGTTTGGTCCCCTCTCCAGCCCTGAAACTGCCGGTGCCGGAGACCACGAAACCGCAGCGGTCATAATTTCCGATATGCCCTGCACCTGCACTGAACACGGCATCCCTTACCCTGTCAAGATGGTCGTCCGGAACATATGTTACAAGCTTTATAAGTCTTCCTTTCAGGGGCTGCAGGATCTTCAGGCCGGACAGGCCTAATCTTTCAGCCATTTTCCAGCTGACCCCCTTGCTCAGCATATCAAGGTTGGTGTGAGAGGAATAGATTACAATATCATCCTTTACCGCCCTGGCAATTATTCTTTCAGCCGGGGTCCGCCAGGCAAGCTTCTTCAGGCCGTTGAAGATTACAGGATGATGAGAAATGATTATACCGCAATCTTTGCTGACTGCCTCCCCGAGAACCTCCTCCGTCACATCCAGTGTAAGCAGGGCCGCGTCAATTTCCTTATCCGGACGACCGACCTGAAGCCCTGAATTATCATAGCTTTCCTGAAGTGAAAGAGGAACCACTGTATCGAGATATGAGCATAATTCCCCAGCTTTCATTTCAAATATTTTCTCTCAGGTCAATAAGAAGACTCCTTATTTTCTTCAGCGATTCATTGATCTCATAAACATGGTCGGTCTCATCCCTGTTCCCGGAGAGCTTCTTCTTAACCCCCGCAATAGTCATACCTTCCTCTTTGAGAAGACGATGAATGATATTCAGATTCTTCACATCATTTGAAGTGAACATCCTGTTGCCCTTTTTATTCTTCATGGGCTTCAGTATTCTGAACTCATTTTCCCAGAATCTTACTGTGGAAACAGGAACGCCAAGCATTCCGGAAACCTCCCCTATTGAATAATAGAGCTTCTCAATTTTCTTCTCCCTGTACGGCATGGTATTGTTCTATCATCAATCGAACGACTGCCCTGTTTTAGATGCAATCTCGATCATTTTTTCGTATTCGGCGGCTGAAAGATCGTTAAAGAAGTAATTGACAGGATCAACATGCTGACCATTGAGCTTTATCTCATAATGCAGATGCGGCGCAATTGACAAACCCGTATTGCCGACATAACCAATTACGTCACCCCTGTGAACTTTCTGACCCGCCTTGACTGAAAAACTTTGGAGATGAGCATACAGTGACGAGTATCCGAATCCGTGGTTTATGACAATATAGTTTCCCATCCCCCTCAAGCCTGAATTCACCGATTCAATTGCGCCGTCGCCTGAAGCATATATTTCAGTTCCAAGCGGCGCTGTGAAATCCATCCCTGAATGAAATTTACTTATCTTATAAATGGGGTGTATCCTTAATCCGAATCCGGAAGCTATTCTGGTCAGATCCTTTGTCGCTATAGGAATTATTGCAGGAATCGACCTCAGCATATTTTCCTTTTCCCTCGACAGCAGGATAAGCTCATCAAACGACTTTGACTGAACATATACATTTTTTCTGATATCGCCGAGTCGCCTGGCGGTCTCGACAACCAGCCTTGAATTATTGTATCCCTCGAGCTCATCGTAACGGTTCACACCGCCAATTCCTGCCTGCCTCTGGGTGGGCACGATGGGTTCTGCCCCGAAGATTGTCCTGTATAGATTATCATCGGTCTCCTGAAGATGCTCTATCACCTTCTCGAGATTGGCCATTTCCCTGTGAATCAGCTCATACTGAAGAGATAGCTGTTCGATCTCTCTCTTCAGTGTTTTCTCCTTGGGCGTATCAAAAAAGAGACCGTAAAGGAAATTGAAAACAACCGCAATCAATACTGAGCCGATCAGAATTGCCAGTGTCCTGAGAAGAATATCCCTGGCTCCAAGACGTATCTTGTCAAAACTCAGCGATTCCGGATTGAATTTGTATTTCGGATTCTTCATTACCCGGCAAAGATAAATATTTCATTATATAAATGAAACCAGTCCGGTGAAATGCACCGGCAGTCCATACAAAAATTCCTTAGTCTGCTATCTTAAACTGGAGTGCGATGTGAGAGTCTGAATCATATCGAAATACTCGTCTTCAGTCAGATCGTTATTGAAATAATACAGAGGATTCTTGTGCTGACCGAAGAGGTCTATCTGATAATGAAGGTGAGGACCCGAAGAAGTGCCGGTGCTTCCGCTCAAACCGATCAGATCACCGCGCTTGACGTTAAGCCCTTCTGTTACTTTAATGGCACTCAGATGACCATAGGTTGTCCGGTAACCATACCCATGATCGATCACCACACAATTTCCGAAACCACCGTTCCATCCGGCATCTATAACTGTTCCCGACCCGGTGGCATGTACTTTTGTTCCGTGAGGAGTGCTGAAATCCTGCCCGTGATGCCACTGGGGGGTTCCGAGAACAGGATGCTTTTCCCTGAACTTGAGCCCGTCACCCAGTCTGTAGATCACATTAACCGGACTGATCATCGGAAGATATTCCATCTGACGCTTCCACTCGTTTTTCTGTTCTTCTATAGTCCTGAACGATTCAAGCTGAATCGTGGCACGGTTCTTAATCTCATCTACCTTCATTCGCGATCCGAGAAGAAGCGGAGTGTTGTCATAACCCTCCAGTTCCTCAAACCTGTTTACCCCTCCTGTTCCCATCTTCCTGATGGAGACAGGGATTGAATCCATTTCCAGAACCGGACGGTACCTGTTTCCATCAGAAAGTTCCAGATCATCAAGTGAACGAAGGGCATTGTCAATACTCATTTCCAGTATCGAGTATTTCAGCTTAAGGCTTTCAATCTCCTGATTAAGAGTAGCTTCCTTTGGAGAACCGAACATGCTGTTAAAAAGAGAGGAATAAACAATGGTAATGGTCACCGCTACTATCATAAAAAGGGTGAATCTTAACAACTTACCCTTCCACGGCATTTTTATCCGCTTGTATTGCAGATCGGACGGATCAAGAAAATATTTTCGGCTGAACATTAACTGCCCTGGTTTTTTATGCTGAGATTGACAAATCTAAACAAATAAATTAATTTTACAAACTTAAAATTTCGTTCCTTATTGTGTATTTATATGCCATTTCCATTAAAATCCAACGATCTCAGACAGTTATTCTTTGATTTTTTCAAATCGAAAGAACACCTTATAGTACCCTCTGCCCCCATGTTCATGAAGAATGATCCAACTCTGATGTTCACCAACGCGGGCATGAACCAGTTCAAGGATATTTTTCTGGGGAACCAGGCCACCGCAAGTAAAAGGATCGCAAATTCCCAGAAATGCCTTCGGGTTTCGGGAAAACATAACGACCTTGAGGAAGTGGGGCACGACACATACCACCACACAATGTTCGAAATGCTTGGGAACTGGTCATTCGGTGACTACTTTAAAAAGGAAGCTATTGAATGGGCCTGGGAATTCCTGGTCATTAACCTGGGAATCCCGGAGGACAGGTTGTATGCAACGGTTTTTGAGGGAAGCCCCGACGAAGACGTTGCAAGGGATAAGGAAGCTTACGAATGCTGGGAAAAATGCTTTGCGTTACCGGAGGGAAGAATTCTCAACGGCTCAAAAAAAGATAACTTCTGGGAAATGGGTGAAACGGGGCCCTGCGGACCCTGTTCCGAAATCCACGTGGATATCCGTGACGATGCCGACAGGAAAAAGATCCCCGGGCGTGAACTGGTGAATAAAGGACATCCGCTTGTAATTGAGATATGGAACCTTGTCTTCATCCAGTACAACAGGCTGACAAACGGCAAACTGGAGCTTCTTCCGGCACAGCACGTCGATACGGGGATGGGATTCGAGAGGCTCTGCATGGTCGTTCAGGGGAAGAAATCAAACTATGACACTGACATTTTCCAATCGGTTATCTCGCGCATAACCGAAATCACAGGGAGAAAATACGGGTTAAACGAAAACTGGGACATTGCCCTCAGGGTAATAGCCGACCACCTCAGGGCAATTGCCTTTTCAATAGCCGACGGTCAGATGCCTTCGAACAACAGGGCCGGCTATGTTATTAGAAGAATCCTCCGGAGGGCCGTGAGATATGGTTACAACAACCTGGGAATGGAAGAACCTTTCATTCACAAACTGGTTCCGGCCCTTGCCGATGCAATGGGAGATACATACCCTGAACTCAGAACCGGAATGGATAATATTACAAGGGTGATCTTCGAGGAAGAAACTTCCTTCCTCAAAACACTCGGTAAAGGACTTAGACTGATTGAGAGAAAAATAGAAGAGCTAAGGAAAGAGGAACTTGACACCCTGCCCGGAAAGTCAGCCTTCGAACTTTACGATACTTTCGGATTTCCTGTTGACCTGACTCAGCTCATCCTTAAGGAAAATGGACTAAAGACTGATATCAAAGGCTTTGAGGATGAAATGAAACAGCAAAAGAACCGATCGAGGGAAGATGCGGCTGTCGAAGCAGGCGACTGGATCGTTGTAAGAGAAACAGGCGAAACTGTCTTTACAGGATATTCGGCATCCGAAGATGACGTTCTGATTGCAAAATACCGGACCATCAGATTCAAGGGGAAGGAAAGCCTTCAGATCATACTCGACAAAACACCTTTCTATGCAGAATCCGGCGGACAGGTTGGTGACACAGGGTACCTGATTGCAGGGTCTGAAAAGATCGAAATAGTCGATACCTTAAAGGAAAACAATGCAATAATTCATATCAGCCATGGAAAAATTTCCAATCCCCGGGAAATGTACCACGCTGTCGTGGATCTGAAGAAACGGCTTATGACAGCCAACAACCATACTGCAACCCACCTGCTCCATCATGCACTCCGTATAGTTCTCGGAAGTCATGTGGAACAGAAAGGCTCGCTTGTGACACCCGAGCGCCTCAGGTTCGACTTCAGCCACTTCGCACGCCTGACCAGGGAGGAGATAAGAAAAGTGGAAGAAGAAGCCAATCAGATGGTAAGGCAAAGCTCAAATCTGGTCGTTGCCGAAGGCGTGCCCATGGAGGAGGCCCGCCAGATGGGAGCAATAGCACTATTCGGTGAAAAATACGGCGATAAAGTAAGAGTGGTTAGTTTCGGCAACTCTGTCGAACTGTGCGGCGGAATACATGCCGCGAACACGGGTAGTATAGGCGTCATAAAGATTACCTCCGAAAACGGTATAGCAGCAGGGATCAGGAGAATCGAAGCCGTTACCGCTGAAAAGGCAGAAGAATACATCAATGAAAAGATTGAAGCAGCCGATGAGGTTGCTGCCCTCCTCAAAAGCACAGGGAACATCAGGGAAAGTGTTGAACGAATGCTGGCCGAAAACGCTCAGCTCAGGAAAACAATAGAAAAACTTGAAGCCGGTTCAGCGATGGCTGTTATAAAGGATCTTGAAGATAAAGCCGTTGAAATAAACGGAATCAGATTCATCTCCGGAATCATCCAAACCGGATCGGCTGAGATGCTAAAGAGCATTGTTCACCAGATACGCAGTTCATCAGACAATACAGTACTCGTAATTGGCGCCTCAATTGGCGACAAGGCAAACATTTTTGCAATGGTAAGCGACTCCCTGGTGAACTCGGGAAACCTGAGCGCAGTGGCAATCATCAAGGAAATAGCAGGTGAAATAATGGGCGGAGGCGGAGGACAGCCTTTCCTTGCCTCTGCAGGAGGTAAAAATCCTTCCGGACTGCCCGCCGCTCTTTCGAAAGCAGCGGCATACCTAAAATCAATAACTTCATGATCGCCCGGAATTCCATTGCAGTTATTTTCCTTACTGTCATTTCAGCCATTTTCCTGTCATGTTCGCCAGAGGCTTGCTTCGATGAGACAAATGCATATCTCAAGGCTACTTTCTACAGCAACGATACAAAGGAAAAGAAAACACCCGACAGTCTAAGCGTCACGGGCATTGGTATCCCTGAAAAACTTTATGACAGGAAATCTGACGTGCAGCCAGGACTTTTCCCTCTCGATGCCTCAGAATTAACCTGCTCCTTTGAAATTCAAATCAACGACGTGACAGATACAATCACCTTTCACTATTCAAGCTACCCTCATCTTATCTCGAAAGAGTGCGGATACACCTTCTACCACAGGCTCGACACTTTCTTCTGTAAAAATGAATCATTTTACATCTACCGGAGCTCCGACAACATAACGACTGCCAATGAGGAAAATATCCGTATATTTTATTAGCCTGTTCCTGATTCTCGATCTGCCATGCATCATGGCACAGGATACTATCCTCTTTCCGCTGAAGGTAAGGGCCGGTTTTGATATAATCGGACCCGGCATTTACATGTCCGACAAAAATAACCTGAATATGGAGGGATTCCTTTCATTCGACAAAAATGAAAAAATGGCCTATGTCATCGAAGGAGGTTATCTCAGTTACAAATATTCACAGTACAATTACGACTACACCAGCACCGGGGCGTTTGCAAGGCTGGGCGTAGACCTTAACCTCCTCAAGCCCGATAAGGCCCTGGGACATTACTGGGCCGGGATCGGCCTCAGGTACGGACTGAGTCATTTCAATTCCGAAACTACCTCCCTTAACTATCAAAACTACTGGGGTGAGATGACTTCCTCAATTCCTTCAAAAAAAATGACCGCTCACTTTCTGGAAGTTGCACCCGGTGTCAGGACTGAGGTATTCAAAAACCTTAGCATGGGCTGGACAATACGGCTTAAGCTGCTGTTATCGGGAGGCGGAGGGAAGGATCTCAGGCCAATTTCAATCCCGGGATACGGAAACGGAGGGAGGATCACCAATGGCGGAATAAGCTATTTCATAACCTGGAACATCCCCTACAAAACAAAAACAGTCATAATCAAACCCGAATTGCCGGATGAAGATGATGAGGAGCTTGAAGAGGAAGATGTCTCAGGCCAGCAGAGAATAGGTTTCTGAAAGTCATCCGGCTGAATCTCACCTGCCTGCGGGCATCACGGCTGGTTTGCTGCTGAAAAACCACAGTCCCATAAAAGTAAGGAACCCATTCACCAGCAGTAATTCGAATCCGAACTTGTATCCGTTGAACAACACTTCCGAATATGTACTCAGAACATAACAGATCACGGGTGAGAGGATGGCAATCCAGGGAGTAATCCTGTCTTTTGCAACCCTCCTTGTGAATAATCCGAAAGTGTACATTCCAAGAAGCGGGCCATATGTATATCCTGCAATCGTGAATAGCTTATCAATAATCGCCCTGTCATTCAACGACCTGAATATTAACACGCAAATAAAGAACACTGCGGCTATTGAAATGTGAACGGCATATCTGATCCTTGTTTTTTCCTTTTCGGTCATGTGCTTCTTCCTCTCCAGACCCAGAAGATCAATACTCACCGAAGTAGTAAGAGATGTCAGGGCACCATCGGCACTGGGGAACGCAGCGGAAATAAGTCCGATGAGAAACACAATGCCGGCAACCGGACCCAGATAATCAAGTGCCACCGTAGGGAAAAGATCATCACTCATTGCTACTGTGACATTCTGGCTTTGTGCATAGAGCATCAGGAATGCACCAAGTATAAGGAAAAGGAAATTAACCAGGACAATAATCCCGCTGAACGTGAACATATTTTTCTGTGCATCCCTGAGATTCCTGCAACTAAGGTTCTTCTGCATCATCTCCTGGTCAAGTCCGGTCATCGAAATAGTTATGAACATCCCGCTCAGAAACTGTTTCAGAAAAAATCTCTCACTATGCCAGTCCGTTATGAACATTGTCGATAACGGACTCTTCATTACCGAACCTGCCAGTTTGAATACGGGCGATCCCATTTCCCTGCTGATATAGACCACCGAAAGCACTACTGCAAGCAGCATGAAGGTTGTCTGCAGCGTGTCGGTCCAGACAATGGTCCGGATGCCACCCTTCAATGTGTACAGGATGATCAGAAGGATAAAAACGAGCACATTTACCCAGAATGGAATATTCCAGGCATCGAAAACAAATATTTGCAGGACGTTGATAACAAGGAACATCCTGAGCGAAGCACCCAGGACTCTCGAAAGTATGAAGAAACCCGCTCCTGTTTTATAGGAAAAATAACCGAATCGCTGTTCAAGATAAGTGTAGATTGATGTGAGTTTCAGCCTGTAATAAAGAGGCAGCAGCACCAGGGCAATCACGAGATAACCGAAAAGATAACCGAAAACGACCAGCATATAACTGAACTGCGTATCCTTCACCCACCCGGGCACCGACATGAAGGTAACTCCCGAAAGGGATGCCCCGATCATTCCATAGGCCACGACAAACCATGGCGACACCCTGTTGCCGATGTAAAATGACTGATTATTTGCCTTACGGGAAGTAAACCAGGTAACGGAAAACAAGAGGGCGGTGTACGCCAGAAAGATCAGCAGGATCAGCGTCGGGTTCATGCTTTTCAGGATAAAAACATGCAAGGATAACAAAAAGAAAGGAAGACAAAAAATTAAGCAATGGTTTAATGTACTGGCGATAATTGAACTACTTTTGCAGAAAACCAACGTAATGAGTTTCTCTGAATATCCTTCAAAGCTTCTTGAAAATGCTGTCAATGAGTTTGCTTCACTTCCCGGCATCGGGCGAAAGACAGCCTTCAGGCTTGTCCTTAACCTGCTCAGGAGGGATCCCCCGGAAGTGAAGAAATTCGGGGAAAGTATTATAAAACTGCGCAGTGAAATACACTACTGCAAGTCGTGCCACAATATCTCCGACAGTGAAATCTGCTCCATATGCAGTGACAGCAGAAGAGACAGATCAATAACCTGTGTTGTTGAAAATATCCAGGATGTAATGGCAATTGAAAATACTCGTCAATATAGAGGAGTATACCATGTACTTGGAGGTGTTATATCGCCGGTCGACGGAATAGGACCGGCAGATCTCCGGATCGATTCGCTTGAAGAAAAAGTCAGGGAGGGCAGAATCAGTGAGGTGATAATGGCCCTCAGCACTACCATGGAAGGAGATACAACAAATTTTTACCTCTACCGGAGACTAAGCAAATACAACGTGTTGCTGACAACCCTGGCCAGGGGAGTCGCAGTCGGTGACGAACTCGAATACACCGATGAGATCACGCTTGGCCGCGCCATCAATAACCGAAATCCCTACCAGCAGTAGAATCTGCATTAAACATAATTGCCCAGGAATTGTTACTGTGATAAACACATTGAAATGGCACAAATGAACATCATACTTCCCTCGATGGGAGAAGGAGTTATCGAGGCAACAATTACAAAATGGCTTGTTAAGGCCGGAGCAGAGGTCAAAGAGGACGACCCCATCGTCGAGGTTGCAACAGACAAGGTCGATTCTGAGATTCCGGCACCCTCGGCCGGCATCATATCCTCCTTCCTGGCAAAAGAGGGTTCGGTTGTTAAAGTCGGAGAAACCATTGCTGTCCTTGAGACCAGCTCAGTCGCAGGGCCTGAAGAACAGGCAGCAGTGAGCAAAGAGGTGGAAAGAATTCGTGAAACCATTAAGGAGGTGCGCGAGGAAATAAAAACCGAACAAACTGCATCCCGGGAAATGAAAAGCCGAACCCCATCGGGAAAATTCCTTTCCCCTCTGGTAAGAAGCATTGCCGCAAGTGAAAGCATAAGCTATCAGGAACTTGACAGGATAACAGGTTCGGGAATGGACGGCAGGATAACAAGAGATGACGTCATCAGGTTTCTGGAGGAGAAACACAGGAATGAAACCCGACCGGAAGAGGCTCCTGCCAAACCGGCTCCCAAACCTTCCGGACAGCAGGGAGATGAGATTATCGAAATGGACAGGGTGAGAAAGCTTATTGCCGAACACATGGTGATGTCGAAAAGGACATCCCCGCACGTCACTTCCTTCATCGATGCCGATGTAACCCGGATGGTAGCCTGGAGAAACAGCGTAAAGGATAAATATCTTTCAAGGGAAGGACAGAAACTGACACTCACACCGATATTCATTGATGCAACAGCAAGGGCTCTTTCCGAATTCCCGATGATAAACATTTCGGTTGACGGAAACAACATAATAAAAAGAAGGAATATCAACATAGGCATGGCGACAGCCCTGCCCGACGGTAATCTGATCGTCCCGGTAATAAAAAATGCAAACGAAAAGAACCTGACAGGACTGGCTCTTACGGTCAACGACCTTGCCGAAAGAGCCAGGAAGAACAAGCTCAAACCGGATGAGATCACCGGCGGAACATTCACTGTCACCAACTTCGGCAGCTACAATAATCTTACAGGAACCCCCATTATCAATCAGCCCCAGGCAGCAATTCTGGGAACCGGAGCTATAAGGAAAATGCCTGCTGTTGTGGAAACTCCGGATGGCGACATGATAGCCATACGACATATTATGATCCTTTCGCTTAGCTACGATCACAGGGTCATCGACGGCGCTCTAGCCGGAAAATTTCTGAACAGGATCAGGGAAATACTCGAAAACTACGCTCCCGACCAGGCCTGACACTCTTCCCGCAGGCTTTACTTAATCATTATGTTATAGCGTATAATAATAGATTACGCGATAGCGTTTACTTTGCAAATATGTTATATTTGTTTTAATGATTAAAGCAAGGCGACACATATGCATTCTTTTACTTCAGCTTATATTTTCTGTGCTCTTTTCTTTTGTTGCAACATCGCAGACCAGAACCGCACAAAAGAAGATATTCGCTGAAGCTGAGTCGCGTTACCTTTTCGATGAATCAGAACTGGCAAACCCGCTTTACCTTCTTCTTGAAACCGAGGACAACTTCAATATCAAGCACAAGATCGGCGCCTGCTACCTGAATATTCCCGGAGAAAAGGAAAAAGCCATACCCTACCTTGAAGCTGCGGTCAGACAGTCTTCATTCGATGCAAGAATTAATTCCTTCAGGGAGAAAAGGGCCCCGCTCGACTCATACTTCCTTCTTGCAAAGGCCTATATGATTAACAATGAACTTGAAAAGGCACTGAGTACCTTCAATAAATTCAAGAGCCTGGCCCAGGAAACCGAGGTGAAGGGACGGATGAAGAACCTCGACTACGTCGATCAGCAGATTCAGGCCTGCAACAATGCAATCGACAACCAGGAGGACCCCTACAGAGTAAGCAAAAGAAGACTTGGAAAACAATTCAGCCAGGGATCAATAAATGAAACCCCGGCAGTAAGCTTCGACGGAAATACCATCGTTTACACTGAACGGCGCGGTCTGATAAATGCACTGATGTTCTCAAGAAAGATCAACGGCAAATGGCAGACTCCGGTCGAAATAAACTCCCAGCTGAATTCCGGTGACGATTGTTCGTCTTGCTCCCTCAACAGCGACGGCACAGTACTTTATCTGTATAAAACTGATAATTTCGACGGAAACATCTATTCATCCCGCTACGTTGACGGATCCTGGACTCCTATAACAAAACTGAACCGCAACATCAATACCAAATACTACGAGTCGCACGCCGCAATCGCACACGATGGCAAGAAGCTTTATTTCACAAGCAACAGGGACGGCGGACAGGGAGGACTCGACATATACGTATCAGAACTGGATTCTTTCGGTGACTGGGGACCAGCCATCAATCTCGGCCTGTCCGTCAATACAATCTACAATGAGGATACTCCTTTTGTCACAATAAACGATTCCCTGCTTTACTTTGCATCTGAAGGGCATAGCGGAATGGGAGGCTTCGATATTTACCGCAGCTCCGGACAAGGAAGAATTTGGGGCACTCCCGAGAACATGGGATACCCTGTCAATACAACAGATGACGACAGATTCTTCCAGCCTTTCAATAACGATGAAAACGGATTCTACTCAATCAATACCGATTATAAGAAGAAGGAGATATTCTACCTTACCCTGACTAATTACAGGCTTAACAGGGTATATGAGCTGTCAGGAAAATACAGTCTGAGGGATACCATTGTTGAATTCGACGAGAGGAATGCCATTTACCTCATCGACAAGGCTTCAGGCGACACAGTCGATACCGGGTTCCCCGACGCTTCAACAGGAAACTACAGCTTTATGGCGGCCTCTGGTGCTTACCGGCTCCTTTATACCGCTCCGGGATACTTCACCCAGCGTCAGGATACAACCATTGCCGGTAACACTCCACCCGGAATTATTCAGCTTGATGATATCATTCTCGGCAAAAATCCGCCGGCCGGCGAACAACTCGACCTTTCAGATATTCCGGTTGTCGACCACATTGATCCTGATATTCTGATAAAAGACCTCCGGATTTATGACGTAACCGACAACGATCTGCAGGATACAACGATTCTCTATTACACAGTACAGGTAATGGCCCTCTATAATCCTGTTGATATAAGTTACTTCAGATATGTCGACGATATAAGGGTATTTTATAACGCTTCCGACTTTTTCTACAGGTATACAACAGGCGTTTTCAAGGACAAGAACGATGCTTACGCCCACCGCGATGATCTATTCAGACTGGGTTACCCCAACGACTTGTTTATCAAGAAAGTGATACGTGGTTCCGATGAAAAAGATGTCCCAAGCCGGAAGTCCTGGTCCATTCAGCTGAAAGCCACCAGTGTTCCGGTGGATATCGCTGCAACTTTCCCGGGGCTGAAAGGTGTCAGGGAAACTAAAGAAGTTGACGGGATGTATCATTACCTTTATGGCAGCTACTCAACAGCACAGGAGGCAAAAACCGTTATGAAAAGAAGTGAACTAATGGAGTTTGGTGATGCTTTCGTGAGAGAAATCAGCATTCTTATAAAGAAATAGCTAAATTTACTTTTTTAGTTTTATCTAAAAGTGTGGAGATATTCTACATTTTTGTAATATATTTATTGTCGTTATAATTTACAAAAAGATGAAACACTTTTACCCCGCCCAAAAATACTTCATCGTTGCGGTTCTGCTTGCCTGTCTTGCACCGCTTGGGGCCCAGGAAATACCGTTGAGAGATTTTCAGAGGGCCTTCAGAAATGCCGACATGTACTACCTTTATGATGAGAACTACCTCAAGGCAGCTTCATTGTACGAGCCTCTGTATGAGCAATACCCCGACAATCACAACCTGGCTGCCAAACTGGGGATCTGCTACCTGAACCTCGAGGGTAAAAACGGTGAGGCTCTTGCCCTCCTCAGAAAGGCCGCCACAAAAGTGGTATCAAGCGAAAAGGAATACAAGCAGACAGGAGATGTGGCACCCCTCGATACCTATCTGTATCTGGCGATTGCATTCCAGAGGAACGACAGTCTCGAACAGGCTCTGACCTATCTTAACGACGTAAAAAAGAGACTCTCGCCTTCCGACACCTACCAGCTTGACTTTGTCGATCTTCAGATCCGTAACTGCAGGTATGCCATGGAGATGAAGAAAAGACCGGTAAGGGTGATAACAGAGTATTTTGTTCCCTGGCTTGCAAATTTCCCTGGCGCCTGCAACCCGGTTCTGGCAAAAAACGACTCTGTGTTCGTCTTTACAGTTAAAAATGAAGGCATAACCCAGATATACTGCTCATACAAGAACACAACCTGGAACGAACCAACCAACATCACGGATCAGCTGGGCGGATTTGACAGATTTTACACAAACTCAATTACCGGCGACGGTAAAATGCTTGTCATGTATCTGGATGACGGAGGAGACGGTAATCTCTATTACAGCACGAGAACCGGCACAACATGGTCAAAAATCAAATCAGTGGGTAAGCCTGTTAACTCAATCTATTGGGAGTCGCACGGATTCGTCACACCCGACGGCCAGACAATATATTTCGCAAGCAACCGGCCCGGCGGCGAGGGCGACCTCGACCTATGGTCGTCGCGAAAGCAGGCCGACGGTACCTGGGAGGCTCCGGTAAACCTTGGCAAGACAGTCAATACCCCCTATGACGAGGACACACCATATTTTGATGTGGAAAACGATGCTTTGCTCTTCAGTTCAATAGGACATATCACAATGGGCGGCTACGATGTCTTCAGAAGCCAGAACAGGGGAGGCGTCTGGACCCAGCCGGTGGGAATGCCCTACGCCTTTAACACCGTCCAGGAAAACAGCAACTTCATACTGAACAACAATACTCCCGGTTTTGTGGCAAGCCGCTTTGACGAGAAGTCAAATGAAAGAAACATTTTTGCCATTGTTGCCATTGATCCGGCTGATGAGATTACAACGGCTTCGGGAACAATCTCGCTTGAAGATGGGATGAATGTCGATCCGAAAATATCCCTCATTACTCTCAAAAACCTTAAAACAGGCGAAATTCTCCAGAATATCCCGGTCAAAGCCGACGGTACTTTCAGTTTCGACATTAAACCTGGTGATTATGAGGTTTATATCAGCCACGATGGTTATAATACTGACACAATTACCCTTAGCCTGCCTCTATATTATACGGGCAGCTATCTGGCTGTCAACCCTACTCTTTCTCCCGAGAAAGTCTTTGCAGGCGATTTCCTTTCAATACAGAATGTGCTTTTCGATTTCGATAAATACGACCTTAACGATGAGGCAAAACAAACTCTCGAAGTACTTAAGAATATCCTCATCACATACCCCGATCTGACAATTGAGGTAGCAGGATATACCGACTCAAAGGGAAGCACCGATTACAACAGAAGACTTGCAGACAAACGTGCCCAGGCAGTTATTGACTACTTCACAATGACAGGAGTCGAAGGAGGTAAATTCCTTAAAAGGGCTTTCGGGGAATCGAATTTCGTGGCTGTAAACACTAATCCTGACGGATCTGACAACCCCGAAGGAAGAAAATACAACAGGAGAGTTACTTTCGGAATCGTCAATCCCGGAACAGGGGTGGTGATAAGGCACGAAGTCTACACTCCGAGGCACCTCAGGCAACCGGGAGCAATCAAGTATAGTATTGTGCTCCGGCAAACCAAAGACGTGCTCTCGACTTCATACTTCAGCAACGTCGTCCAGGACGAAATGCTCTTCATCAGGACAGTCAAGACTGATACAGCGAACATTTATGCCCTTGGCGTATTCTTCAACAGATCGGATGCAGTGACTTATCTTGGTTATCTTAAGGGACTGGGCCTTAGCGATGCCTATATTATCAACCAGTATGAACTCGACAACCTGGCAGGCGACGGCGATCCGGTAATATTGCAATCACCAGCCACAACACGACTGGTGTACTCCATCCAGCTTAAAGCAGTCCGGAATCCCATCGACGTCAGCAGAATCTTCCCCGGCTATGAAGGAGTGAGGGAAATTGTTGCAGACGACGGATTCTACAAATATGTATGGGGAGAATACAGGTCAGTTGCTCAGGCCAAAGAGGCTCTGATCGAAGTAAAGAAAGATTTTGATGATGCCTTCATAAGGCAGATAAATATCGTCAGATAAATTAAACACGATATACCTGATACTTATTGATGAGATACAGGGAAATCAGCTTGAGGGCCCTTGAACCGGAGGACCTGGAATTGCTTTACGAGTGGGAGAACGATATGTCTAACTGGCTCATAAGCAATACCGTAAGGCCATTTTCAAAATATACCCTTAAGCGATACCTCGAAAATTCCCACAAAGACATCTATGAGACCGGTCAGGTCCGCCTTATGATCGATCATAATACTGACAATAAAACCATAGGGACAATTGATCTGTTCGATTATGACCCCTTCCACAAAAGGGCAGGTATCGGAATCCTGATCGCACCTGAAGAATACCGCAGAAAGGGTTTTGCAACAATGGCACTTGAATGCCTTATTAACTATTGTTTTAAAACACTTTTACTTCGTCAATTATACTGCAGCATCCTGTCAAATAATAAGGAAAGCATGGCACTGTTCAGTAAACTGGGTTTCATTCAGGCCGGGGTAAGGAAAGACTGGATAAAAGTTGCAGACGGGTATCTCGATGAACATCTTTTCCAGCTTCTCAATCCGGATGCCTGAGGTTCACTTAAGCCCTGAAGCCAAAAGACCGCAGGCGGCAAAGATATCTGCACCTGAGGATTTTCTGATAGATGCTGAGATGCCGGAAATGACAAGTTCATGCTTGAAATGATTCATCGTCTCCGGCGAAGAGGATATATTCCCGTCGCCAGACACTGAATGATATGGCAGGAGGTTTACCCTGATGCCGGTATTCAGGAGCAACTCTTTCAAACCTTCCAGATGCCTTCTGGTATCATTCAGATCCCTGATCATTATATAGGCAACGCTCATACGCCTCTTTCTGAATATCCGGGCCGATTTCATCACCTCAATAATCTCTCTGGCAGGATACTTAATTTCTGCCGGAACCGACTTTAACCTCTCTTCGGGAAAAGGCGAAAAAAGACTGAGCGCCATGTTGCATTCACATGAATCCAGGAACTTTACCACACCAGGCGTTATTCCGACTGTCGAAACCGTAATGTTTCGCGGACTCAATGCCATTCCCCACTCTGCTGTCAGGATATCACACGCCTTCAGAACATTTTCAATATTATCCATCGGCTCTCCCATTCCCATAAAGACGACATGGGTAACCTTGCCGTCAATTCCCGGACCAAGAACCTGGGTGAGAATATCCCTTACAGAAAGATCACCTCTGAAACCATACTGTCCGGTGGCGCAGAAAGGGCATCCCATCCTGCAACCCGATTGAGAAGAGACACATACCGTCGTTCTCTTCAGACTGGTCATCAATACTGTCTCAAATTCCTTATCCTCTTCATTCCTGAAAAGAAACTTAACGGTTCCGTCAACAGACTTTATTGAAGAAACCGGTCCGTAGATACCCTGAAAAGATGTCTCCTGTAACTTTTCCTTTACCTTCCGGGGAAGATCCCTGACCAGCATAAAATCGTCTGACTTCCTTTTATAAAGCCAGTTAGCAATCGCCAGAGCATGCCTCTCATTGCATTCGGCCAGATCACTGATCTCTGAAACTGTAAGCCCGCAAAGGCTTTTCATATCATTATTGTGAAATCAGCCCCCTGTTTTTCAGAAGAGGCTCAATCTGAGGTTCACGACCGCGGAAATTCACATACATCTGCATGGCATCCATAGTTCCGTCTTTCTCAAGAATATTCCTGCGGAACGATTCGGCCGTTGCCCTGTCGAACACTCCCTTTTCCCTGAAGGCTTCAAAGGCATCATTATCGAGAACGGCTGCCCATGTATAACTGTAATAGCCCGAATCATAGCCGTCGATGATGTGAAGGAAATATGTACTCCTGTACCTTGAAACAATCTCAGGTATCAGTCCGATCCCGTCAAGATATTCCTTCTCAAAACCCTGAACATCAACAACTGCCGGAGCTTCCTGTGTATAATAGGCGATGTCGAGCAACGAGGCTGCAAGCAGCTCTGTATTTATGAACCCCTGATTGAAATACTTGCTCTTGTCCAGTTTCTCAACCAGTGCGGCAGGGATGGGTTCGCCTGTTTCGTAATGTCGGGCATATATCTCAAGCAGTTCAGGCTCGGTAACCCAGTGCTCCATTATCTGCGAAGGCAGTTCCACAAAATCCCATGCTATATAAGACGAGTTGTAAGTATTCTTGCTGAACAATCCTTCGAGGGCATGTCCGAATTCATGAAAAAGAGTCTCCACCTCTTCAAGGTTAAGCAGGGCCGGAAGTTCATCAGTGGGGCGGGTAAAGTTGCAGACTACTGTTACGACGGGAGTGACTGGTTTACCATCAACAACATGATGGCTTCTGTAACCTCCGCACCATGCTCCCTGCTGCTTGCTTTCGCGAGGATGAAAATCGAGGTAAAGAACCCCGATATGCGATCCGTCCTCCTCTTTGACTTCATAGGCTTCAGCATCAGGATGTGGAAGAGGAATGCTGGTCAGCGGAGAGAATGTAATCCCATAAAGCCTGTTCGCACAGGTGAAAACACCTTCCCTTACATTATCAAGGAGAAAATAAGGCCTGAGAGCGTTATCATCAAGGTCGTACTTTTCCTTGCGAACCTTCTCTGCGTAATACCACCAGTCGGATGGTTCAAGTTTGAAATTTCCGCCCTCGCGGTCAATGATAAGCTGCATCTCCTTAACCTCATTTTTCGCTACCGGAACTGCCCTGGACCAAAGGTTATTCAGAAGATCCAGGACATTCTCCGGGTTCTTAGCCATCCTGGGCTCAAGAACAAGGTGCGAGTGTGTCTTGTATCCAAGCAGTCTGGCACGCTGAGCCCTGAGCCTTACTATATCGGCAAGTATCTTGTTGTTGTCATATTCATTACCGTTGTTGCCGCGATTGGTGTAAGCCCTGAATAATTCACGGCGCAGATCCCTGTTCTCCGAATACTGAAGGAACGGAAATATGCTCGGCCTTTGCGTTGTGAACGCCCATTCACCTTCACGGCCTGCATCTTTTGCAGTCGCGGCAGCAGCATCGGCAATTGATTCAGGTAATCCGGCAAGTCCGTCTTTTCCGACGAACAGTTTATAGTCGTTTGTCTCGGCCAGGACATTCTGGCTGAATTTAACTGCCAGCACCGACAATTTCTGGTTTATATTCATCAGAGTATCCTGGTCAACCTTGCTCAGGTTGGCTCCGTTCCTTACAAACTCCTTGTAAAGGTTCTCGAGGAGGAATTTCTGTTCATCGGAAAGTGTTTCGGAAGCCTGGTTTTCGTAAACATGCTTTACCCTCTTGAAAAGCTCCGGATTAAGTACTATTTCATCCTGATAAGCTGCAAGTTTCGGTGAGACCTCCATTTCAATGTTCTGCAGCGAATCACTTGTATTTGCCGAAGCCTGGGCAAAAAACACCTGCGATACCTTTGACAGGAGTTCTCCCGACTTGTCCAGTGCGCCCACAGTGTTCTCAAAATTGGGTTCTTCAGTATTGCTGATCAATTTCTCAATATCCTTCTTTCCCTCTTCCATTCCTTTTTCAAAAGCCGGCATATAATGTACTGCATGAATTTTTTCGAACGGCGGTACGTCGAACGGAGTGTTGTAAGCTGAGAAAAACGGATTGGCATTTTCATCAACCCTGTTCTTGCAGGAACCCAGAATAAGGCATGGCAATCCCATGATTAAAAGGATTTTAGTTAGATTTTTCACTGTCGCAGGTATTTAGTTTATTTTACTCGTTTACTGATAATGTTGCAAAATAAGTTTATAAAAATCTGTTATCAAAAGAAATATGGATTATTTTTGTCATCCCGTTTAAGTCACCCTTGTGGAGCCGGACCGGGCGCAACAGACTAAAATCGGGTTGCGATCAGGAATCCTGGAGAGATGGCAGAGTGGTCGAATGCGGCGGTCTCGAAAACCGTTGTCCTGCAATCGTGGGACCGGGGGTTCGAATCCCCCTCTCTCCGCAACGGGGATCACCGAAGGTAATCTCCTCCCCCTGGTGATCATGGGCGCAGCCCATTATCCCTTTCTTACTCACGCCTCACGCCTCACACCTCTTACCTCACACCTCTCACCTCTCACTTCCTGTCCCAGAAATAACCCTTGAATATCTTTTCATACTGGCTGGTGAGAACTGACTGATCAAGAGGTTCCTTGTCCTGCAAGAATGATTTCCGGTAGAAGGCAACATTATTATCCTGTGAATCAACTATCATTGCGTGTACTGTAGAATATGCCTTGACAGGTGTCTGGTAATACATCCCCAGGGTAAGAATTCCCAGGGCGGCTCCTTTAATGATCTCCTTACCATAGTTCCCTTTTATTCTGGTAAACCCGGTGCTGACGATAATCAGTCCGAACCGGGAATCGTTGGCTTCAAGTATCCGGTCGAGGGTGGGCGTAATTCTGAGACCGGAAATGCTGCCTGATTTTTCAGCTGTCAGGATAAGATCCTCATATTCCTTTTCAAGAGAATAATTAATTGCAGTATCCGTCAGGATTATCGAACCGGTAACCGGTATTCTCCCGCTGAAACCTTTTATTGCTTCCATGTTCAGTTGTCTTGAGACAGCGGAAATACTGTCATCCAGTTCTCCCCGGTTGCCCTTCTTTATCATTGATATATAGGAACAGGGTTCCATGAGTCGGAGATCAGAAATTTCGGCCGGACTTACATCGGATGTCAGAATTTTGGTTGCTGTACAGGATGAAAACACCAGGCATGACAGAATCAGCAGGATTTTAAGTGATTTCATGGATTATGGTTTTTGTCAGATAATGAACGGCAAAAAACGTGCAGTATTTTAAAAAAAAAAATAAAGACAATTGCCTTTTGTCTTCACCTCACACCTCACACCTCACACCTGGTACCTCGTATCGCCCGAATTCAACAGAATTTTTATCGATATTCGATATCCCAGTTATTGTTTTACAACAAATATATTACCTGAAACGATATGAAAATATTTTCGATGTCAGGAATCTGCTCATAAATTTTATTTGTATTCAAATGTTAAAAAAATAAAAAAGAGTAATATTGTATAGCGGTTTCTAAAAATCTGTATATTCGCACCGATTTTTTTCAAAGGGAACGATTAAAACTATATAATCGGAATTTTAAAAAAGCAAGGATTTAAAAAAAAACGAAAATGAAAAAAAGAGTACTAATGGGATTAGCAATCATTTCAATGGTTGTCGTCCTCACAAGTTGCGGTAAGAAACCCCAGGTTGAAATTGACGCCGTCAATGCAGCCATCGAAGCAGCGCAATCAGCTGAAGCTGCCACTTATTTGCCCGCTGAGTTTGCAGCTCTCCAGGATTCCCTGAATTCCGTGATGACCGCTATCACAGCCAAGGAAGGCAAGATGTTCAAGAATTTCAAGGCTGAGATTGCCAAGCTTGGAGAAGTTACAGCTCTTGCCAATACTGTAACTGCAAATGTTGCCGCTAAGAAGGAAGAGGTGAAAGCTGAGGTTTCCGGCATGATGACAGCAATCAAGACTGTCATTGACGAGAATGCCCTGCTTATACCGAAACTGCCGAGGGGCAAGGAAGGTGCTGCCGTTATCGAACAGATCAAGGCTGACGTTGCCACTGTTGATGCAGCTGTTGCTGAAGCTCAGGGTCTCTTTGACAAAGGAGCCTTTATGGATGCAATGAATAAGATTAAAGCAGCAAAAGAAAAAGCTGATGGTCTTAATGCTGAAGTTAAGGAAGTCCTTACCAAAGCAAGGATAAGATTCTAATTCCAGGCTTAGAAAATATGAAAATCCCCGGGCCTTCCCGGGGATTTTTTTAAGTTTAAACCCGGATGCGACTGAAAAAGAAGTACAGAAGGATTTTTTTATGTGCTGCTATTGTGATAATTGTCACGGCAGCGGGTTTTATCCTTTCAGGTCTTATTCCGGAATCCCCAGAGGAGCAGGTCACCCGGGCCAGAATAGCTCTTTCAGAAGCAGTTTCAAACGATGCCCATACCTATTCAAAGAGTCTTTACGGTGAGGCAAAGTCATTATATGATTCTGCGATGGTCAGCTGGCAGAAGGAGAACCAAAGATTCATCTGGTTCAGGGATTACAGCCGGACGGAGGAATTGGCCCGGATGTCGGAGCAGAAAGCCCGGCAGTCTTCCCGGATATCAAGAAATAATGTTACTGACCTCAATATTTTTCTGGGACAGAAGCTTGAAAAACTTAATGATATTGCAGGCCGGATAGACCAAAAATTTGATTCCTATCCTTTATCCGCCGAAGTCTGGAGTCAGATATCAAAAGGCAGGATGCTTCTCAAGGAATCGGAAGTGGCTTACAACAAGGGTGATTACTCAGTTGCAAAGGAGAAGGTGGCAGGATCTGAGCTTCTTCTTATCGATGCCTATGCTTATGCAAGTGAACACCTTACCGGGTATTTCAATTCCTTTCCAACCTGGAAGCAATGGGTAGACAGGACGATAAGGGAATCGCGCCAGAGGCAGAGTTATGCCATAATTATCGACAAGTATTCAAGGAAATGTATTGTGTATCTTGGGGGTGTCAAAAAATATGAGTATAATGTCGAGCTTGGAAAGAACTGGGTGGGCGACAAAATGGAAAGGGGAGATAAGGCGACCCCTGAGGGTATGTACAAGGTTGTAAGGAAGTTCGGGATCGGAAGAACGAAATATCACAAGGCACTTCTGATCGACTATCCCAATGAGACCGACAAGGCGGAGTTCAGAAAGGCTGTTGCGGGTGGAACACTTCCAAAGACGGCCAGGATAGGAAGTCTTATTGAAGTCCACGGTGAAGGTGGAAGGGGATACGACTGGACGGAAGGGTGCGTTGCCCTGACGAATGAAGAGATGGACATTGTTTTCAGGATTGCAGGGGAGGGTACCCCGGTAACTATTGTGGGATCAACGGTCAGTCTCGACAAGCTTCATGAATGACAATTCTATGGATGACAACAGGACAGATATAAACGAAACCCTGCCGGAAGATCACCGGAGGGGTGACCTGTTAACCTGGGTCCGGTCGCTTCAGGAAAAGGCTGAATCTTATTCCGGATTTATCAGGGCGGCAAAAAAAACTTTGCTGGTGTCGGGAGGTATATTAACCTTCCTCTTATTGACGGCATTTGTGATTTATGGTGTGCCTGGCATGCAGGAAGCACTATCGAAACATAAGCCCGGGCTTGACAATGAACCCGAACTAAAGGAAGACCAGAACTATAAAAAACAGATATCGGCACTGTCGAGAGATGTTCAGAGACTTTCAAAAAAATACGCCTCCTATACATCAGGACAGTCATACATTGTTATAAATACAACCGATAACAGGTTCTTTCTTTACCGGAACAAAAAGCTGATAAGGGAAGGATTCTGCAGTTCGGGAAGCTACACCATGCTGAA
>CAYQRF010000006.1:0-49311 GCA_964419775.1 uncultured Rikenellaceae bacterium | reverse complement strand
ACCGGAAATGCGACCTGACATGAATCTGGAACTGGATGCATTCGTTATAATGCCCGGAAATATGAATTTCAGGTATTCACGAACCCATCTGATGAGCCCTCAGTGCAAACTCATAGTCGCGTGTGGTGTAGGTGTCGTAATGGAATTTCGACCAGTAGGAACTCTGAATAAGATGATATCTTTTGTACCTGCCAACGGAGATGATTTTCCCCTCCATCACGCCCATAACGACTGACGAAGCGTTGTATTCAACCTCATATTCATCTCTACCGAAATGCTTGGCAAAGTACCTCCCGGGCTTTCCTGAAAATCCCGGTACGAACCTTATGGCTATCGATTCCATTGTGTTTTCGAAAAAAACCTGTTTCCCTTCTCCAATCCTCTTAAGGATCATTTCCGATCTGAATTTCTTCAGAATCCTTCGTATAGGTTCTGTGAACATGGCAAGATTAAAAGACGATTTGACTAACTACCCTGAATAACGAAACCGGGCAGCCTGTTATTGTCTTATAATCTTCTGAAAGGTACAAACCGTACCAATGTAAGGCGTTTCTCTCCGACCTTGCCGTTCTTCTTTTCAAGCAGAAGCAGTTCCTGCACAGACGATTGGGGACCAACGGGGATTACGAGCCGTCCGTTTTCTGCAAGCTGGTCGATCAGCGGCTGCGGTATCTCTTCGGCAGCAGCCGTAACCACGATGATATCGAAAGGAGCATGTTCCGCCCAGCCCTGGTAACCGTCGCCATATTTACTGGTTACATTACTGTAACCCATTCTGGTCAGACGACCGGCCGATTCCCTTGCAAGTTCCGGGACGATTTCTATCGTAAAAACCTTATTAACAATTTCGCCAAGTACTGCTGCCTGATAGCCGGAACCGGTGCCGATTTCAAGAGCATTCTTCCATGCGGAAGGTTTTACAACCTCAGTCATGTAGGCAACAATGAAGGGCTGGGATATTGTCTGACCGTAACCTATGGGCAGGGGATTATCGTCGTATGCCCGGCTCTCATATTCCGCCGGCACGAAAAGATGCCGGGGAACCTTAAGCATTGCCTTCAGTGTAAGCTGATCGGAAATACCACGGCTTTTGATCTGGTCCCTTACCATTTTTTCTCTTGCCGCCTGGTATTTATCCCCCTGTTGCAATGCAGAACCTGTCATTATGACTAATAATATTACAGCAGAAAACCTCATCCCTGCAGTTTTCTACAATATACAGTAATTCAGGGATAAAAGCAAGCGACCAGCTTCAAAAAAAGTACTATTAACTGTAGCCCACCAGCGACAGGAATCCGTTTCCGAGAAACTGCATTGCAGGCCAGATCGGAAACAGGTTTATATCGGTGAAGACAGTAACAAGAATAAGCCCGAGAAAGATGTAAGATCCGTATTTGTAAAGGCCTTCATGGAACCTGGGATATTTCCTGAACTGGTTAAGCAGCAGATGCGAGCCGTCGAGAGGAGGAAGGGGGATCAGATTGAAGATGAACAGACCCCAGTTGATATAAATGGCGTAAAGAAAAACTTCCCTGGTGATGCTGATCCAGTTGCTGTAATTGCCGGCTGTATAATTTGAAAACAGAGAAAAGGCAAGGGAAAGTATCATTGCGGTCAGGGCATTCGAGAGAGGTCCGGCAACTGCAATTTTCATAACATCCTTCCGTGGATTTCGAAGGTTCTGTTCATTGAACTGGACAGGCTTTGCCCAGCCGAATCCTGCCACCAGAAGCATCACGAATCCAAGCGGATCAATATGCTTGAAGGGATTCAGGGTAACCCGGCCCTGTTGTTCTGATGTAGAATCACCGCATTTTTTTGCCATCCATGCATGGCTGAACTCATGGACAGTAAGCCCGAGAATGATCCCGGGCAGAAACTGGAGAATTCGTGCAATTGCAAGGTTTCCCATTCAGATCCTTGTCTTTTTGACAGGCATCCAGAAGTCCTCCTCTGTGAGTTTGCATTCACTGATCATCTTCCTGGCATATTCCGCACCCGAAAAGTTCTCATCGGCGTTGTTCGTTCCGACTGTGAACTTAACTCCGGCCTTCTTCGCCCTCTTAATGAAATCGGCCGAAGGTATTTCATACCTGTTGTTGATCTCGATGGCAATATTGTTGGCTTTTGCGGCATTGATAACCTTATCCATTCTTTCGGGTGTCCAGAAGGAGTCATACCTGTCAGCCATCTGTGCAGGCAGAAAGGTAGCGTTTACATAAATGTTGATTGGTTCGTTGTTAAGTATAGTAACCAGGGTGTTTACCATGTAATCCATGAATTCCTGCTCATCGTCGATCCATGTCTCATCCGGCATCCAGATACGGTTTCTTCTTCCCTTTGCGTCAGTGAAGGTCATGCAATCGGTGAAAACATAATCAAATTTGGCCATCGATTCCCTTGAGAATATGTTCATCCATTCTCTGCCCTCGGCCTGCATGGCCAGATAAAACTGAGGATAGTTCCTCAGGATTGCCACGACTGAATCGATCTGACTGTCCTTGTGAATCGGAAATCCAAGTCCGCAGTTAACTGCAATGCCGTAGTCAATATTTTCAGCTGCGGATTTTGCCACTGCATCATCGATAGTCAGGTTCCCTTTAAGGTGAACATGCAGATCGGTGATTTTCATTTCCGGTTTGTTGTTGCAGGAAGTTAACAGGATGGCAATCAAAGCAAAAAATGTGAGCTTAAGTTTCATCATGATAAAAGTTTTTGAAGGTGTAATTTCAGTTATAGCATAAAGCCGGCATAAAACTAATGAAAACATCAGAATTTGCCTTAATTCCTGTTAATAATATTCCAAATACCCTCCTCCGGTCCTGTCATCCATACTGTTTTTCCGATTCTCGAAAAAAACTCTTAGGTTTACATTATAATTTATTATTCCGATGAAACTCCTTTACCTGTCAATACTTTTCGCATTTCTTCCGATAGCCGCAAATTCACAGGAAGCTGCAAAGGAAGAAGTGTACCTTCTGACATGCGGACCCGGAACTGAAATCTATTCTGTTTACGGTCACAGCGCCCTGAGGGTGGTCATACCCGAAAAGAACAGTGATACTGTATACAACTGGGGAGTTTTTGATTTCAGCACTCCGAATTTTGCCTGGCGGTTTGCCAGGGGAAAGCTCGATTATTCTCTTGGTGTAAGCTCCTATGAAGGCTTTCTTAGAGAGTACTACATGGAAAAAAGATGGGTCGTTTCCCAGAAGATAAACCTCGATTCTGCCCAGACCGAGAAGCTTTTTGTTCTTCTGGAAGAGAATCTGAAGCCGGAGAATATCAACTACAGGTATGATTTCTTCTATGACGATTGCTCCACAAGGATAAGGGATCTTCTTGAGAAATCAGTTGGAGACAACCTTGACTATCCGCCCGACCTTAGCACCAATGAGCTTCCGACCTTCCGCGACCTGATAAGCAAATATGAAAAGGGTTATGTCTGGAGAAGAGCAGGCATTGACCTGCTTATAGGGACCGGAGGAGATAAAAAAGCCTCATTCCGCGACAGGATGTTCCTGCCTGTTGAAATGAAGGACGGATTATCCCAGACAAACGTAAGAAGGGAAGGCAAGATGATTCCTCTTCTTACAAATCCTGCTCTTGTGCTTGATTTTGAACCTCCGGTAGTTAAGCCGAATATGATTACGGGTCCTTTTTTCATCTTTGGCCTGCTGCTCATTATATGCATCGGGCTGACCGGATATTTAAGGGGGAAGAAGGCAAACAACATAATCGACATAATAATATTCTCAATATTTTCGATCCTCTCGGTTCTGATGATCTTCTTCAACCTTTTCACCGATCATCAGCAGTTGAAAAGCAATCTCAACATCATCTGGTTGAGTCCGTTTGTTATTCTCTGCCTGGTGAGCCTTGTGCTGAAAAAAGACTGGAGGACCTGGTTCAGGATAGTATTTTTTCTTTCGGTGGGATTTCTGGCTTTCCTGGTTTTTCTTCCCCAGGATATAAACAATTCATTCGTGCCGCTGATCGGAATTCTGATAGTCAGAAGCTCTGTCCGTTCGGAGTTTTCCTGGAACCCCCTTACAATACCTTATTTAACACAACTTTAACACTCTTTAACGCCTTATTATCATTCTGAAGTCTTCCTTTGCGTCAGGAAAAGCAGGCCGTTTTATCGAGGTTCTGCCTTATTCATATTTAACTAAATTTGCGACTTAAAATAACGAAAATGGAGCAAACAGCCGATATCAGGATCCTGAATGAAAAAATAGAGAAAGAAAGCTCTTTTGTAGATATTGTAAGGATGGAGATGAACAAGGTCATCGTGGGCCAGAAGCATCTCACCGATTCTCTTATGATAGGGCTTCTGGCAAATGGTCACATCCTTCTTGAAGGTGTGCCGGGGCTGGCAAAGACCCTTGCCATAAAGTCGCTTGCATCAATAATTGATGCACGATTTGCACGGATCCAGTTCACGCCCGATCTTCTTCCTGCCGACCTTACCGGAACGATGATTTACAGTCAGAAAAAGGAGGAGTTTCTTGTCAAGAAGGGTCCGATTTTCGCAAATTTCATTCTCGCCGATGAAATAAACCGGTCACCGGCAAAGGTTCAGAGCGCTCTTCTTGAAGCAATGCAGGAAAGACAGGTTACAATCGGCGAATCGACGTATAAGCTCGAAGAGCCTTTCCTGGTCCTTGCGACGCAGAACCCGATTGAGCAGGAGGGTACATATCCGCTTCCTGAAGCGCAGGTCGACAGGTTCATGCTTAAAGTGCTCATCGATTATCCCACCATGGAGGAAGAAAAGCTGATTGTAAGGGAAAATCTGGCCAAAGAGTTCCCTAATGCAAATTCCGTTCTGAAGACCGACGACATTCTCAGGGCAAGAAACGTTGTCAGGGAAGTCTACATGGATGAAAAGATAGAAAACTATATACTCAGCATCGTTTTTGCCAGCCGTAACCCTGAGAAATTCGGGCTCCCGGCTTTCAAAAACATGATATCCTATGGCGCATCACCCCGTGCATCAATATATCTGGCGCTGGCCTCCAAGGCTTACGCATTCATCCGCAGAAGGGGATATGTCATACCCGAGGATGTAAGGACAGTTTGCGCTGATGTGATGCGACACAGGATTGGTCTTACATACGAGGCTGAAGCCGAGAATGTAACCCAGGATAAGATAATTGCCGAGATACTGAATGTGGTGGAGGTACCATAGAAGACCGAAGACGGAAGACGGATGACAGAAGACAGAAGACGGAAGGTAGAAGTCAGGCAACCAGCAACCAGTTAATGTATAATGTATTATAGGCAATAGACGATGGACAGGACACCGCATGCCGCGTACCGCGTACCGCTTTAACCAGCAACCAATGGAAGCAGTTGAGCTTTTAAAGAAGGTAAGAAGGATCGAAATAAAGACCCGTGGTCTTACCAGGCATATTTTTGCCGGTGAGTATCACAGTGCTTTCAAGGGAAGGGGTATTGCCTTCAGTGAGGTCAGGGAATACCAGTACGGCGATGATATCCGCAGCATTGACTGGAATGTTACTGCCAGGTTCAACCATCCATGGATAAAGGTATATGAAGAGGAGAGGGAGCTTACAGTAATGCTTCTTGTTGATGTAAGCGGATCAGGCGACTTCGGATCGAAAGTAAGCTTCAAGCGTGATATAATGACTGAGGTTGCAGCTGTGCTTTCATTCTCGGCTATTTATAATAACGACAAGATCGGGGTGATCTTTTTTACCGACAAGGTGGAAAAATTCATTCCGCCCCAGAAGGGAAGGAAGCACATCCTGAGGATAATAAGGGAACTGCTCGATTTTAGTCCTGAAAGCCACCGTACAAGCCTCAGTGAACCTCTGAGGTTCCTCACAAATGCAATAAGGAAAAGATGCACTGCCTTTGTCATATCCGATTTCCTGGCTCCTGACTTCGAGGAGGCTCTCAGAATAGCATCAAGCAAGCACGACATAGTTGCCCTGAGGGTAACCGATCCGCTCGAAAAGACGATTCCTGATGTCGGACTCATGAAAGTTCTTGATTCCGAGACAGGAGCAGAAAAGTGGATCGATACGTCTTCGAAATATGTGAGAAAGGTTTATTCAGACTGGCATTCGCGTCATGCCGACTCATTAAGCAACATGATGAAAAAATGTGCGGTTGATTTCACTGAGCTAAGCACAGGTGAAGACTATGTGAAACCGCTCATCAAACTTTTCAAAAACAGATGAAACGGACAAAGGCAACAGTATTTCTGGCATTCTGCTTCGTCCTGATTTTTCAGTCAGGGTTGAAAGGACAGGATGTATCCGTTACTGCAGCCTTCGATTCGACAAGGATTCTTATCGGAGACCAGACAGGCTTCACAGTGAATATCGATCAGCCTTCCGGTATCAGACTGGCCCTTCCGGTTCTAAAGGATACCTTAACAGGGAAAATTGAGATTCTGGCCGGTCCCCAGAGTGATACAGTAGCACTTGACAGCGACAGGATAAGGATCGTTGAGAAATATCTTGTCACATCATTTGATTCGGGGTTTCACCGGGTCGATCCTGTCTATGCTGAAATAACCGGTGCCGATGGTTTAAAAAGATTTTTCTCAGATTATACAGTTCTTGAGGTGGCGAGGGCACGGATCACGCCGCCGGACTCAGCGGAAATATTTGATATTGCTGGTCCCTACAGGGCCCCCCTTACTGCAGGAGAAGTCTTGCCATGGGCATTACTTGGCCTCATTGTCATCATCCTGACCTGGCTAATAGTAAAGCTTATCAGGCGGCTCAAAAAGGAGAAAAAAGAGGAAACTAAACCTGTTGTTTCTGAGCCGGCGCACGTAATTGCGTTCAGGGAGCTCACTTTGCTCAGAGATGAGCAGCTCTGGCAGAAAGGAGAGACAAAGAAGTACTACATAAGGCTGACCGGGATTGTACGTCAGTATCTTGAGAACAGATATAGTGTCAACTCGCTGGAGATGACTACATCAGAGACACTTGATGCTCTTGTGAAGAAAGGTTTCAAAAAGAATGAATCATATAACAGGCTCAGGTCGGTGCTTAATCAGGCTGACCTGGTGAAATTTGCAAAATACAGGCCGGATCCGGTTGAAAACGACACGGTTTTTAGCGAATCATGGGAATTTGTTGAAGCTACCAGACTTATGGCGGAGGAAGCAAGGACAGATTCAAGCCAGAATCAGGGAGGGAAAGAATCATGAGCAGGATAAACTTTGCTGATCCCGGTTTTCTTTATCTTCTGCTTCTGGTGCCGGCTATTGTCGCCTTCTATATCCTGAAACAGCAAAAGGCCTTTGCTTCAATAAGGATGCCCGGACTTGAACCGCTGAATGTGCCGGTTAAGACTTTCAGAAATTATCTGCGGCATATCCTTTTTGCACTCAGGATGATTGCCGTTTCACTGCTGATTATTGTACTTGCACGGCCCCAGTCGACCGACAGGTTCCAGGATGTCTCCACAGAAGGGATCGACATCATCCTTGCCCTCGATATTTCAGGAAGCATGCTTGCCCGTGATTTTCGTCCGAACAGGCTGGAAGCTTCAAAAAATGTTGCGACCGAGTTTATCTCGGGGCGGCCTTACGACAGGATAGGACTGGTGGTTTTCAGCGGCGAAACATTTACCCAGTGCCCGCTCACTACCGATCATGCAGTCCTGATAAACCTGCTGAGAGAGATTGAGAGCGGCATGATAGAAGACGGAACTGCAATCGGAATGGGTCTGGCCAACGCCATTACAAGAATCAAGGATTCGGAAGCCAAGAGCAAAGTGATAATCCTGCTTACCGACGGGGTAAACAACAGGGGAGAGGTTGCCCCGGCAACAGCTGCAGGAATTGCAAAAACTTTTGGTGTAAGGGTTTACACAATAGGTGTCGGAAGCAGGGGAATGGCCCCATATCCTGTCCAGACACCTTACGGCACCCAATATCAGAATATGCCCGTTGAGATAGATGAGGATATTCTGAAAGATATTGCCGCGAATACCGGAGGAAGGTATTTCAGGGCTACGGACAATAACAAGCTTGTCGAAGTCTATTCCGAAATAGACAAGCTTGAGAAATCGAAGATTGATGTCAGGCAATTTACAAAGAAGGAGGAGGAGTATCTCCCGCTTGCTGTTATAGCATTCTTTCTCCTTGCTGTAGAATTGCTTTTGAGATTCACTGTTTTGAGGAAATTGATTTAAACTGAGAACTGATGCAGCTTTTCAGATTCGCAAATCCGGAATTCCTTTACCTGCTGTTAATCCTGCCGGTGCTGGTTGGTTTGTTTATTATAAACCGGGTGCGAAGCAGAAATGCAATAAGAAAACTTGGCGATGCTGCACTGATATCAAGGCTTATGCCTGAATTATCGGGTCCACGGCCAGTGTTGAAATTCATTTTACTCCTGGCTGGAATTTCAGCGATTATTATTGTACTTGCACGGCCTCAATACGGTTCGAAGCTTGAGGAAGTCAGGAAGCAGGGTGTGGAAGTGATAATTGCCCTCGATGTAAGCAATTCAATGCTTGCGGAGGATATTCAGCCCGACAGGCTCACAAGGGCCAAGCAGGCCATTTCGAGGCTTGTCGACAACCTGAGCAACGACAAGATAGGCCTGATAGTTTTTGCCGGTGATGCCTATACTCAGATACCTATAACTACAGATTATATTTCTGCAAAAATGTTTCTCTCTACGATTGGTCCCGACATGGTGCCGAAACAGGGAACAGCAATAGGGGCAGCCATAAGGCTGGCTGCCGGATCATTCACCCCGGGTGAGGGAAAAAGCAGGGCGATTATAATCATAACCGACGGTGAAAACCATGAGGATGAACCGCTGAAGGAAGCTGAAGAAGCAGCCAGGGCAGGTATAGTGATACATACAATAGGAATCGGATCAAGTGAGGGAGTTCCCATCCCGGTTTCGGCCGGAGGAAGAAAAGATTATCTCAAGGACCAGAACGGAACAACTGTGATCACCAGGCTCGACGAGGAGATTTTGAAAAAAATCGCTGTTACCGGAGGAGGTAATTACATAAGGGCAAGCAGTTCGAGCATAGGGCTCGATGAGATATTCAGTGATATAAGAAAGATGGATCAGAGTGAGCTTGAAAGTTCTGTTTATACTGAATACAATGATCAGTTTCAGATTTTTGCCGCTCTTGCCCTGTTACTGCTTGTGATCGAGATCGTTATTATGGAAAGGAAGAACAGAAAGCTTCAGAATGTCAGGTTATTCAGATTTAAAATATAACAGGAGCGCAATGCAGAAGCTGATCGGAAATATTGAATTGCATCTTAAGCCGCTGGCTGTTCTCCTTCTGGCATTGCTCTGGTTCAGCGGATCGCTTTTCGCCCAGGGGGAGAGGAAGTTCATAAGGCAGGGCAACAGGGAATTTCAGAAGGAAAAGTTTTCTGAATCGGAGATTTCATACCGGAGGGCTCTTGACAAGAACAAGGGTTCGGCTGATGCTGTTTTCAATACGGGGGATGCACTCTACAAGCAGGAGAAATATGAGGATGCCGCCAAGCAGTTTACCGAAAGCCACAGGATGAACGAGGACAGGGAAAAGAAGGCAGGCAGCATGTATAACCTTGGCAATTCTTTCCTGAAGTCGGGCAAACTGAAAGAAAGTATCGAAGCCTATAAGAACTCCCTCAGGCTTGATCCCGGAAATATGGAAGCCAAATATAATCTGGCCTTTGCTCAGGATCGCCTGAAGGAACAGGAGCAGCAACAGCAACAGCAACAGCAACAGAACCAGAAAAATCAGGACCAGGAGCAGGACCAGGACCAGAACAAGGATCAGGAGAAAGAGGATGATCAGAAAGAAAATGAAAATCAGGACCAGCAGCAGCCAGATGAGCAGCAACAGTCAATGTCGAGGGAAGATGCCGAAAGGCTTCTGAATGCTATCGCCAATGATGAAAAAGAGGTCCAGGAAAAAGTAAAGGAAGCAAAGGCAGCAAAACAGAGGGTAAAAACCCTTAAAAACTGGTAATTTGGCAGAATGCAAACAAGATATTTGATATTGACACTTTTTGCACTCCTTTTGTTTCGCACCGCGGAAGGACAGGAAATAACCGTGATGGCTGAATATCCCAGGGCAGTACAGACCGGAGAACAATTCATGGTCACATGGACAATCAATTCGGGTGACGGTGATTTCATAGAGCCTCCCTTCACCGGCTTCTATAAGCTTATGGGACCTCAGACATCTTACAGTTCCAGTACACAGATTATAAACGGGAAAATAAACAGGGAGGCAAAATATACGTATTCATATTACCTTCAGGCTGTTAAGGAAGGAAAGTATGTTATCCCGCCGGGATCGGTGACAATAAAGAACAAGACTTATTCCTCGGATTCATTGAGGATTACAGTAACAGGAGGTGGATCCGCAAGTCAGGGTAACGCGGTTCCCGGAACCGATGCAACAAATGAAATAGTTGAAGAAACAGGCGATGATGTCTTCGTGAATCTTACTGTCGACAGAAGGAATGTCTTTATCGGAGAACCCATCAGCGTCACAATTAAGCTCTACACCAGGGTTGAGATCTCGGGCATAAATGAGATCAAGTATCCGGGCTTTGAAGGTTTCCTGAGAACTGATCTTGAGACCCCGCCTCTTACCTCGCTTCAGAGGGAGAGCATCAACGGGACCATTTACGGAACAGGTGTGGTACAGCAGTTTTTGTTATATCCGCAGTTCCCGGGAGATATCACTATTGATCCGGTTCAGCTTTCGGTGCTGATACGTCAGAAATCAGGCCAGTCCGATCCTTTCTTCGGTGATTTCTTTGCAACATACACTACCATTCCCAAAGCTATTATCAGCAAGCCGGTCAGGATAAAGGTGAATCAGCTTCCAGGTGATAAACCTGCAGGTTATTCAGGCATAGTGGGAAAGATCACACTCGATGCCTCGCTCAGCGCGGATTCGGTTAATGTAAATGATGCAATAAACCTGAAATTTGTCCTGTCGGGAAGAGGAAACCTGAAACTGGCAAACCCGCCGGAACTGAACCTTCCAGCCGATATTGAGGTTTATGATCCGAAGATCACGGATAACCTGAAGAACAGCATCAGCGGAACAACAGGTCAGAAGATATTTGAATACCTCCTGATACCGCGGCATCACGGTGACTTTTCGATACCTCCCGTGGCATATTCCTTCTTTAATGCGGATACCCGGAGATACGAAACGGTTACAACCCCTGAGCTCCGATTTTATGCCCGCAAGACAGGTGATCAGACTTCAGGAATAACGGTTTACGGCGGTGTTGCAAAGGAGGATGTGAAATACCTTGGAAAGGATATAAGATTCATCAGTTCAAAGCCGGGGCTTCTCAGGAAGACAGACAGGATATCATCATCAAAAAAATGGTTCTGGTCGGCATATGCTTTTGCTTCGGTTCTGTTCTTCATAATACTTTTCATAAGGAGAGAGCATATACGCCGTAATTCTGATCTGTCGGCCGTGAGAAACAGAAAAGCCGGTAAAGTGGCAGGCCAGCGCCTCAAAGTGGCCGCCCAGTGCCTGAAGGAGAAGAAGTCTGACAGATTTTATGAGGAGATACTTAAGGCTCTGTGGGGCTACCTTAGTGACAAGCTTAATATTCCGGTCTCGGAACTCAACAGGAGCAGGGCTGTCGAAGCCCTTGGAAATAAGGGAATCGCCGATCAGGATATCGAAAGCCTTGCTGCGGTAATTGATAAATGTGAGTTTGCGCGGTATGCGCCCTCATCATCAAGGGAAGAGGATGAAAAGATTTATGATGAAGCTGCCAGATTCATCAGGTTGTTAGAAAATACAATAGGCTGAAATGAGATCCCGACTGAGAAACATATTGCTGTTATTGCTGCTGATACTGGCTTCAGGTCAGGTTTCAGGACAGGATGACCGTTCTGCAAAATTCAGCAAAGGAGTTGAATTATACACTGCATCAGACTATGAAGGAGCCCTTGGCGAATGGCTTGAAATTTACGATACAGGCTACAGGTCGGCTGAACTGGCTTACAATATCGGAAATGCTTATTTCAAGCTGAACAACGTTCCGGGTGCTATTCTTTTTTATGAGAGAGCCCGGCTTCTGAAACCTGGTGACAATAACATCAACTACAACCTTCAGATAGCCAAAACCCTTGTAGTTGACAAATTTGAGGAGATACCGGAGCTGTTTTTTTCAAGGTGGTTTGATTTTCTGTCGCTCATGCTCCATACAAATACCTGGGCCGTGCTAAGCATAATCACTTTCCTTTTGTTCCTGGTTCTGCTGTCGGTGTACATCTATTCAGCACGTTATAAGCTAAAAGTAATATCCTTCTGGGCAGCCGTATTGTTTTTATTTATTTCGGCCTCCTCCCTGGCTTTTACACTTCGTAACCGGACACTGGTTTATGACAGCCGGAGTGCCGTGATATTTTCCCCTTCGGTTAACGGCAAGAGTTCACCAGATGCCAGCGGCACCGATCTGTTTGTCCTTCACGAGGGCACTAAAGTAACTGTGGAGGACAAGGTAGGGGAATGGCTTGAAATAAAACTGTCGGACGGAAACAAAGGCTGGATTCCTTCAGCCAGCCTTACAATTATCTGAAATACACGCACTATTTCCATTTTTTTCGTGTTATATAGATCAGGCAATCCAATTCTACCTGATCATGAGAAAAATCCTCGTTATAACATTGTTATTACATGTATTCAGTTGCTTTTCATGCAAAAAGACGGAGTTTTCACCCGTGGGGCCCACCGATGTAAGGATCAGAAATATAAGCGGTACGGAGCTGACCAATGTATCCGTAAGGATTAAGGAGGAAGAGATCTTATTCGGAACAATCAGCATTAACGCCACATCAGAATATCACAGGTTTGAAACTGCATTCCCGAAAGCATTTATTTCTGCCGGTGTTAACAACGCTTACCTTGATACCGGTCCCGTCGATTTCACCTATATGAACTATTTCGGTCAGAATAGGATCACCTACGAGGTATCCGTAGAAAACAGTCTGATTGTAATAAAGAATGTCACCCTCGATTCTCCCCTTTGAATCAAATTCATTATTTTGGTGCCCGCTATTAAACCGGACACTTACATGAAAAAGAGAACCGTCAACAGTTCCCGAATGCCTTTATACAGGGATGCAGGATTTGAACTTTACGACGCCGAAACCACAAAGGAGGCATTTTCAAAGGAAACTGAAAATGAAAGGGTTCCCGAATTGTATATTTATTCGAGATACAGGAATCCTACTGTTGTTTCAGCTGAAGAAGAAATAATGAAACTTGAGGAGTCGGAATGGGCTCTTCTTACCCAGTCGGGAATGTCGGCCATAGATACTGCTGTTTCAGTCTTTCAGCATATGGGAAATACCCGGCCATGGTTGTTTTTCAGTGAGATATATGGCGGCACTATTTCCTATACTGAGTCAATCCTTAGGAACAGGAGAGGAGTTCAGGTAAGCTATTTCAATCCGGTAAATGAAGTATACGACCTGGAAATTTTGGCTGGTGTTCTCCGGGATCTCAGACCCGGGCTGGTCTATATAGAAGCAATCTCCAACCCGATGCTGATAGTCACCGACCTTGCAAGGGTGATTGAGATGGCTCATTCGGAAGGCGCGGCCGTAATAGTCGACAACACTTTTGCAACACCGGTTCTTTGCAAGCCTCTGGCCCTGGGAGCCGATATGGTAATTCACAGTGCTACCAAGTATTTTTCAGGTCATGGGAACCTTACGGCAGGAGTACTCTGCGGGAACGATACCACTCTTATGAAGCAGGCTATTGAATACAGAAAATATGTGGGGCACATGATATCGCCCGATGATGCCTACCGCCTGCAAACCCAGATCCAGACCTTCGGGCTCAGGTTTGCTGCTCAAAGCCGCAATGCAACAGGGATCACGGAAATGCTTGTTCATCATCCAGCTGTTGAAAAAGTCTGGTACCCGGGACTGCCCGGACATCCGAGCCACCAGACGGCCGTAAGGCTTTTTGGAGAAAGGGGATTCGGGGCCATGGTGACTTTCGGATTTGGCGGATCATCGGAAAGTGAAAGGAAGAACCGGCGCTACAAATTCATCAAGGCTGTCTCAGACAGTATTAAAATAATACCATCACTGGGTGATCCGCGTACAATTATTATGCCTGTTGAATCAGTCTGGGGAGCAAAGTATCCCGATCCCGGGATAATACGAATGTCGCCTGGTTTTGAAGACCGGGATATTCTGGAAAGGATTATCTCCGAAGCGCTTGACGAAGTGAATTGATTAATAATTCATTCAACTCCAATCGATTGGAGATATTTCGTTTTTAACAAGAAAGTCGTTGCACCGGCTGAAATGCCTGTTTCCGAAAAATCCTCTTGAAGCTGAGAGGGGAGATGGGTGTACCGATTCAAGGACAAGATGTTTTGAACGGTCTATTGATTCTCCTTTCTTCTGTGCATATGCACCCCAAAGGAAGAAGACCAGTTTCAGTTTTTCTTCATTCAGCACTTTGATGACATAATCAGTGAATTCTTCCCATCCCTTGCGCTGGTGCGAACCGGCCTGGTGAGCCCTTACAGTCAGTGTAGCATTGAGAAGCAGTACCCCCTGACCGGCCCATCTTGACAAGTCTCCGGAAGCCTTGATCCTGATGCCAAGATCAGATTCTATCTCCTTGAAAATATTTAACAGGCTTGGCGGGTAACCAATACCGTCTCTTACAGAAAAGCAGAGGCCGTGAGCCTGACCCGGACCGTGGTAGGGATCCTGTCCGATAATTACAGCCTTAACCTTGTCAAAAGGACAGACATCAAAGGCGTTGAAAATGAGTGGGCCGGGAGGGTAGACGGCTCCTTTGCCGTATTCTGCCCTCACAAAATCAGTAAGCTTTACAAAATACTCCTTGTCAAATTCCGCCTTGAGCTTCGATTTCCAGCCTGGTTCAATTTTTACATCCATAGCTGAAAATTAAGCAAAAAAATGGACCATAGGCAATGATGAATAAAATTTCAGTTTCAAATATTGTTACAGATTCCCAACCTTACCTTGTGTTATATTACCCCCTTCCCAACATCACTGGTTAGGAAATGCGGCCAAAGCCTTTCCCCCCTGAGACGGGAAAGGGGGTAAATGCAAGTTGTTTGAGTTACCCCCTTCCCGTGTATTATTTACCCCCTTCCCGACCTTCCCCCAAGGGGGAAGGAGCAGGCAGCTTCGTACTATGGGGGAAACAAGAAGAACGGGGGCCAGGGAGCGTCGCATTAACTTAAAATTTGAGTCAAAAATTGGTACCTTAGCAAAAAAAGTGAAATGGCACTCGAAATAGAACGTAAGTTTCTTGTAAAAGGAGAGTTCAGGCATCTGGCGATAAAGAAGACCGAAATCAGTCAGGGTTACCTGTCTGTTGATCCAGAAAGGATAGTAAGGGTGAGGATCACAGACGACAGAGCTGTTCTGTCGGTGAAAGCCCCATCATCCGGAACAGAATTTTCAAGGCATGAGTGGGAATATGAAATACCTGCCGATGAGGCCGGAGAGATTATGAATACCTGTCTGCCTGAAGTTATAAGGAAGACAAGATACATTGTGCCCGAACATGGTCATCTGTTCGAGGTTGACGTTTTTCACGGGAAGAATGAAGGATTGATAATTGCTGAACTTGAGCTGACAAGCGAGGATCAGGATTTTGCAAGTCCCGGGTGGCTTGGCGAAGAAGTAACAGGATTAGCTCAATATTACAGTTCCAGCCTGATCTGAGTACTCTTATTTTTTAAAAACAAAATAAACGGCCAGGATCAGGAACATAAATCCTATCAGATGGTTGGTCCGGAAATGTTCATCCCTGAATACAATAAGCGTGAATCCGGTAAATACAATCAGAGATATTACCTCCTGGATAACTTTCAGTTCCACAAGCGAAAACGGACCTCCGTTCCCCCTGTATCCCATTCTGTTGGCAGGAACCTGAAGTGAATACTCAAAAAGAGCAATCAGCCAGCTCAGAAGGATGACTGCAAGCAGGCTCAGGTTTTCAAACCTGCTGATTGTCCTTAGCTTTAGATGACCGTACCATGCAAATGTCATAAAGGTGTTTGACAAAACCAGCAACAGGATTGTGGAAATTCCTTTCATACGATATAAGGTTAACAGGAATTAATTCTGGAAAATCAGTGGTCAGAGTACTTTGGAATAGATCTGTTTCGGATCGCCCGGGCCATAAAAATCCTTCAGGCTCGCCTGCAGTGCATAACCGTTTCTCTGATAAAATGCTTCGGTGGGTGCATAGAGAGGCCTGCCCGATGTTTCAATCCAGAGTATCTTCCCTCCGTGGCTCCGGACATCGTTTTCGATCTCCAGAAGCATACTGGAGCCGAGTTTTTTGTGCCGGGAGTTCTGATGAACGGCAATCCAGTAGAGGTCCCATGAATGGGTGGAGAAAGAGTTTTTTCCATAATTGGCAAAGGCAATAACGCCATTTTCATCAGAAGCCTTAAGCCAGTAATATCCGCTCCCTTCAGATCCTTTATCAAGGGTTTCATCTGCAATTTCAAGAGCTGTTTCGACCTCGAAATCATAGAAGAAAGACGTAGACCGCAGGATCTCTTCAATACGTTTTTTGTCATCCGGCCCGATGCCTTTGGAAATCAGTGCCATATAATGCTATTAGTTAAGATCTTCAATTATTCTTGTAAGAATTTCAGTGACAGGAATCCCGGCTTCCCTTGTTGCAGCCATCAGTCCGCTGTCGGGAGAAAGGCAGGGATTGGCATTTACCTCTATGACGTATGGATTTTCATAGGCGTCAATTCGCATATCAACTCTTGCATAGCCTTTCAGTCCGAATACATCCCAGCAGTTAAGGGCAAGTTCGTTAATCCTCTTAATGAGTACCGGGTTAAGTTTGTCAGCAGGGAAATCCCTGACAGTGTTTTCGTACTCAAAGCTGTCTTCAATCCATTTTGCCTTGAAATCCACTATTCTTGGCATATCCGGGGCAAAATTATGGAAAACCATCTCAGCAGCGGGCATTACCTCAGGACCTGAGCTGCTTGCAATGACACTTATATTGAATTCACGGCCTTCGATATAATCCTGTATGATCCAGTGGGAGTCATCAAGTCCTTTTAGCCTTTCTTCCTGATCGGGGGAGAATGTAAAAACGGAGTCAGCGGTGATTCCAAGTGAACCGTCTTCCCAGACAGGTTTTACAATGTATTTGCGACCGTGCTTAAGCAGGTTTAGCTGCGACGGTGCATAGGTAAGAGGCGTGCTGAGATTATGCTCACGCAGTATTTTGGCTGTGAGAGTTTTACTGGTAGTTATGAATAATGCTTCGAGCGGATTGCCCGAATAAGGAATTGAATACATGTTGAGCAGGGCAGGAACGAAATAGCACAACTCGCCCTTGTTGTTTATCGATTCCACAAGGTTGAAAACGAAGTCAGGCTTGTCGGCAGCAATCTCTGCGACTTCATTCATGAAGTTGGATGTAATTCCCCTGGTATAAACCACGATGCCCAGTTTTTCGAGGGTATCGCCAATATACTCCACCTGTTCAAGTACATCCAGTTCGTCGGCAAGTGCTCCCTCCAGGGGCTGATTGAAAAGGATGCAGCATTTTTTCATCGTCATCTGGTTATTTGGTAGCGTTTCAGCGCCGATTCCACGATCCTTTCTATAAGATCCTGATACTTGATTCCAGCCATATTGGCCAGTATCGGAAGATCGGAATGCACCGGATGAAGGCCCGCCAGAGGATTCACTTCAATAAAGCAAATACGGCCATTCCTGTCAGCCTTGACGTCAACTCTTCCGGCATCCACTCCTCCAAGCGCTCTCCATGCCTTCAGAGCAACAGTTTTGCATTCTTCAGTGAATTCACCTTCAAGTGGTCTGTATTTGCAGAACTCCTGATAGTTCTCCTTGAATTCCACCGAATAGGGCAGATTGTCCCTGCATTCAATTTCCATTCCTCCGATTGCAATGGCTTCGTCTCCCGAGCCTGTGATTCCGACGGTAAACTCTCTGCCGGGAAGGTATTCTTCGGCAATTGCCGGCTGATTGAATCGTGAGAGCAGATATCCCGCCATTTCCCTTAGTTCTTTTTCCGAATGTACAAGATTCTTTTCCGTTATTCCCTTGCCGGTACCTTCTGATACAGGTTTTATGAATAACGGATAGATCAGGTTGCACTTGTCTATGTCGCCTGAATCCGATATCAGCATTCCGGGACTTACAGGAACATCAGCTGCGGCAACGATAAGCCTGGTCAGATGCTTGTTAAGCGAGATCCCCATGATAACCGGTCCGCTGAAAACATAGGGAATCCTGTACTGATCGAGTATAGCCGGAACAACTGATTCTCTACCGTCTCCATAGAGTCCTTCGGCAATATTGAAAACGAGGTCCCATTTCTTTCCTGCCGAAAGCGCATCAATAAGCTGAAAACAATTTCCAATCAGTTCCGTCTCAAAGCCCATATTCCTGATTGCGCCCGCAAGGGCATCAACAGTATCCTGCTTGTCGAACTCAGCCGTATCTTCCATGGAATAGCCACGGTCGAGATACCACGACCTAAGGTCGTAAGTCAATCCGATCTTCATAAACTGATGTTGCTATCTTTCGGGATACTCACAGATATCTCCCTTATAGTTGCGCAGAACTATGTGTTCTTCATTGTGTTCCACAACATAATCGGGAAGCAGCGGAATTTTACCGCCGCCGCCGGGAGCATCAATGACAAAAGTAGGAACGGCATAACCGCTTGTATATCCTCTCAGACCTTTAATGATCTCCAGTCCTTTTGCTACAGTTGTCCTGAAATGACCTGAACCCGGGATCAGATCACACTGATACAGATAGTATGGTCTTACCCTGATTTTGAGTAATTTGTGCATCAGCTCCTTCATTACGGGCACATTGTCGTTGATGCCTTTGAGAAGGACGGTCTGACTTCCGAGAGGGAAACCGCCGTCGGCAAGCTTGTTGCAGGCTGCTGCACACTCATCCGTAATCTCGGAAGGGTGCGAAAAATGCAGGCTGAGAAACAGCGGATGATATTTCCTCAGAACATTGATTAATCCGTCGGTAATTCTCTGAGGTAGAACCACGGGTGTTCTGGTTCCTATCCTTATTATTTCAACATGCTCTATCCTGCGGATATTTGACAGTATATAATCGAGTGTCTCATCACTGAGAGTCAGGGGATCGCCGCCGCTGATGAGGACGTCCCTTACCTCCTTATGGTTTGCTATATAACTGAAAGCTTTTTCATAATCCTGCCTTCCCAGCTTGTCGAGCCTTCCTACCGAATGAGAGCGGGTACAGTACCTGCAATAATTAGAGCACACCTGTGTGACAGTAAAGAGAACTCTGTCGGGATAGCGGTGTACAATTCCTTTTACAGGTGAGAAGGACTTTTCATGAAGGGGATCTGATTGTTCACTTCTGGTGGCAATCAGTTCTTCTACAACAGGCACCACATTCCGGCGAAGCGGATGCGATGACTTTGTGTTGTAAATAAGAGACGCGAAATAGGGGGTTATCCTAAGGGGAAGCCGGCCTCTCAGATTGTTGATAGCCATTATCTCCTTTTCCGTAAGCTTCATAATCCTCTTCAGATCATCAATGCCGTTAAAGGAATTGCGAAGCTGCCATTTCCAGTCGTTCCAGGATTCAATAGATGTCAGGGGGAAGTAACGGTGCATAAATTCCGAACTCCGGTTGCTAACTGACAGGTTTGGGATTCCGTTTCGCGAAAAAAGCATGGTTTTCGCACCAGGCTCTTCATCAGAAGAGCAACCCACGAGGTGACTCTCACAGCGGAGAGTTGCAACCTCATTTTTGTTAGCGTTCATTTTTGTCGATGAAGAATCTCATCAAATGCTTTAAGTTTTCTAGAGTTTATTGGTTTTTAGTTTAAAATAAATTGCGCCAAAAATATACATTCCATAAATACATTGTACCGTCTGTAAAAAAATAATATTAACAGTAAAAATCACTTTTCAACACATCATTGAAGTGAATATGGTATAGAAATATTAAGTCACATATAATCTGTCGATTACATTCAGATTTACATTCCGGGATTTTCATACCCTGGTATCTTTCAGAAGCGATTTTTTCAACTTTTCTTTTCATATTTTTCTCCTGCTAAATCTTCCCCGGGAAGACTAAGGCTTTTTTTGTATTAAGAATGCAATGTTTCAATTACTATGCCAGATTTTTTTTACTCAATTCAAGGATGTTTTCAGCCATTCAGAGACAAAAAATTATGCACTATAACGCATTATTAGTGCATTAATTACTTCTATCGGGAAAATTGTGCGGAAATCTTTTGGGAATCAGATGAAACCCACTTATGAAGTCACTCCTGAATCATCAGGGAATGAGAACCTTAGTCACGTTCACAATACCGAATCTTGCAAGGGATACTATATAAATACCCGAAGGAAGAGATGAAACTTCGAACTCGCAAAGGTTGCCATCCACGAATAGTTCTTTAATCAGCCTTCCGCGGATATCAATAAGGCTCAGTCTGTACCCTGTGTAATCCCCTTCGAGAGGAACACGCAGGAGACCGTTCTGCAAGATTGCAACCAGGGGTTTGTTCTTACTGATTTCTATTTCGAGTGAACTGCTTACGCCAGATCCATCCTTTGCCGCTGCTACGACTGTCACAACCCCGTCCTCTATACCGGTAACCAGACCCGATTCGTTCACGACAGCCTTTCCTGTGACATTCTCCACCGACCATGCAACACTTTTATCTGTTGCGTGTTCCGGCAATACTTCAGTGGTCAGCTGCAGGGTTCCCTTAGCCGCGGAGATCACGGTTGTCCCTTCTTCGGCCACGATCATAATGCCTGAAACGGGAATCATCTGGTTTGTTATTGTTATTTCAATTATGCCGCTTACGGCCGATCCGTCGGTGGAAGAAGCCACAGCTGTCACATTTCCGTCGGTGATTGCAGTAACAAGGCCCGACTGGCTGATTGTCGCCTGTCCGGTACCCCCTGCAATTGACCATATAACCGATTTGTACGTAGAATTGGAAGGACTTACGATTGCAACCAGCTGGAGGGTGCCGTTGTCAGTATCAATAGCCGGACTGCCTTGTGCGACTGTGACATTTATGCCGGTGACAGAAATAATCTGATTAACTATTGTAAGGGCCAGGGAACCGTAAACTCCTGATCCGTCGGTTGCCGTAGCTATTGCTGTTACAGTGCCGCCCGAAACAGCAGTGACAAGTCCGGTTCCGCTTACCGTGGCCTGACCTGTGCCATTTATTATTGACCAGGTTAGGGATTTGTTTGTAGCATTCGAAGGCATTACCTGGGCACTTAGCTGAAGTGTCCCTTTGTTAACCGATATGATTGTCGATCCTCCGGCACCACTTAGCGAAATGGATGAAACGGGGATGGCAGAAGGGGACCCGTTCCAACCTGCAAGTCTGGCCCACAGCCACCAGGCAGCATAAGCCTTTCTGTTTGCATTAAGCGGCTGGGAGTGGGCAGATGTGCAGTTATACCAGTCAACATTAAGGGTGTGGCTGTTCTGCCATGTTATTGCCCAGTTGCGGTCGAGCGAACCGTCGTTGTTGCTGTCGTAATCGCAGTTGTCGTTTGCAGCCCTGTTCAGATAATAGTTATTGTCGGGGTCGTATGATTCGATATCGGCAAAATCATAAAGAATTTTCCGGTTATTCCTGCAATAATTCCTAATCTGTTCATTTCTCCTGTGGAGATTGCCGCTTGTCCCGGTTCCATCAAGGTGGCCGGTCATATATACGAATTTCACCCGTGGATAATCGGTTTCCAGGGAATTCATAAGGCCCAGGTAGGTGTTAACGTCACTCTCGGAGGCAGTACTCAGCTGTCCGCACCAGGCCCACATGACCACATTCACATTGCTGTTTGCGGTGTTACTGAGGTAGGTTCTGGTCGAAGCAGCCCAGGCTGTAAAATCAGGCGATCCAAGGTCTGTCCCCCCGGTTATCCCATTGTCGTGAATATCGAGAGCCCCGTTCAGTCCTCCATTGTTCCATGCATAGGCGGAGCCTTTCCAGTTAAACAGGCCGGTCATGCCGTCAATGATCTGGCTGCCGTGCGAAGTGTGCTCGTATGCTATATGAAGTGTTGATTTTGCCTGGGTTATGTACGTTGCCGGTATGTCCCCAAGTCGTGTGCAATTATGGTCAACAATGATCTGACCATGTTGTGCCACAGCTATCTGCAAAAGGAACATCAAAATGACTGTTCTTTTCATGGAATGCAATTAACTCTATCTGCAGGTATCCGGCAAAATCGGCAACAAAGCCTGCAACCCACTCTGTTTTTTTTAAACAGGGGATCAAATATACAAAATCAGCTTCGAAAATCAATTGAAGAAAGTCAGAAATTTGATCAATCTGCTGATGGATCAATGCCGTCTGACCTCAATTTTTTTATTCTCCCCCTGAGTTTTTTCCCGTCAAGCCGTTGCTTCCTTGAGCTCGCAGACGGACGGGTTGGTTTCCGTTCAGGCTTTTCGTCCAATGCTGAAGCAATGAGATTCAGGAGTCTTTCAACCGCTTTCTTTTTGTTGCCCGGTTGTGTTCTTTCCGATTGAGACCTGACAATAAGTTCACCTGCTTCATTTATCCGGTTTTTCAGTGCAAGGAAAATACGCTCCTTTTCGTATTCCGACAGAGCTGAAGAGAGGGTTATGTCAAAATGCAGCTCAATCTTTGTATTTACCTTGTTAACATTCTGTCCGCCGGGTCCGCCGCTTCGTGAGGCAATGAAAACAAATTCACTTTCCGGTATCCTTTCCTGTAATTCCTCAGGTGTCACAAACACATAATTTAGAAGGGTATATACGTATCTTCAGGTTCACCGTTTACAAAATATTAATAACAATTACCTGTGCCGGGCCAGCTATTCATCCATCCCGAACAGGTAATTTCCTGATCCTGCTTCCACAACGAGCTTACCTTCTTCAGTGCTCACCTTATTCGGGATCCTGTTTCCGGAAAGGGGTAAGCCGCCAAGCGTCACCTTATCGGCGGAGTTTGCAGGCAGTACAATTTTTGCCGTAGTGTTTGGAGGTATCACCACAGTGAAGTACAGCCTGCCCTCTTTTCTTTCCCATCCTGATACAATCTTGCCATATGAACTTTCAAATGATGCTTTGGACAAATCCATCCTGGGTGTAACACGGGGATAAATCAGAAGATTTCTGTATCCGGGTGTCTGTGTTTCAATGCCGGCCGATATCCTGTACATCCAGTCGCCTATGGCTCCGTAGGCATAGTGATTGAATGAATTCATCCCTGCATCCTGGAAGGTGCTGTCGGGTTTCTGTCCATCCCAGCGTTCCCAGATGGTTGTGGCCCCCATTTTAACAGGATAAAGCCACGACGGATATGTTTCCTGAAGCAGGAGGTCGTAGGCTACATCAGTGTAACCGTTCTGGGTAAGGACATGGCACAGGAACGGGGTTCCCAGAAAACCGGTTGAGAGATGGTTTCTCCTTCCCCTGATATCATCAACAAGAAATTTAGCTGCTGCAGGTCTCTGTTCTTCAGGAAGCAGATTAAACATCAGAGCAAGCACGTAGGAAGTCTGGGAGTTGGTTCCGATCCTTCCGGCGGGAGTAACATATTCCCTGACAAACACTGCTTTGATTTTTTCAAACAGGTCTGAATAGTTTTTTTCATCTGCGGTATTTCCAAGGACTTTTGCAGTCTTCGCCAGAAGGTCGGCAGAATAAGCGAAGAAAGCGGTAGCAATGAAATCATGCTCTGTAAATCCGTCAGCTTCGCTATGATTGTTTACCGGGGGATGGTAAAACAGCCAGTCTCCGTACTTGCTTCCGCCTTTCCAGATATACGAGTCTCCGGCTTTCTTCCTTATGTATTCAACCCAGGCTTTCATGCTGGGATACTGATTTTCAAGAAATTCCCTGTCACCATACACCTGGTACATGGTCCAGGGGGTAATTATTGCAACATCACCCCATCCGGCCGAAGGAGCGGCTGTCACGGCGTCCTGCCTGTTCAGGACATCCGGAATAACATCCGGAACGGCTCCGTCCTGCTTCTGATCGAGAGAAAGATCTTTCAGCCATTTTGTAAAGAACGCAGCGACATTAAAATTGTAAGCGGCAGTCCGGCTGAAAGCCTGGGCGTCGCCTGTCCATCCGAGTCTCTCGTCTCTCTGCGGGCAGTCAGTGGGTACATCCACAAAATTTCCCCTCTGTCCCCACTGAATATTATGCTGGAGCTGGTTAAGCAGGGCATTTGAACTTTCGTAATCACCAGTCACCGGCATGTCGGAATGAACCACAACCCCTGTAATGTTATCAGGTGTAAGGGTTCCGGGGAAGCCTTTGATTTCGAGGTAGCGGAATCCCATGAATGTAAATCGTGGTTCATAAACCTCATCACCCGTTCCTCCAACCGTATAATCGATCTGACATTTGGCCGATCTCAGGTTCTCTGTATAAAATTCACCGTATTTGTCGAGCACCTCAGCATGTCGTATTGTGATAACGGTTCCTTTAGGACCGTTAACCTTCAGCCGGATCCATCCGACCATGTTTTGTCCCATATCTACAAGAAGGCTTCCTTCAGGTGATCTGAATACCTTTACAGGTTTAATTTCCTGAATTTTCCTGATCTCAGCGCCTTCGGAAGCAATGATGTTGTTATTGTAATTTCCGGTCTTTACCGGGAACCATCGGGAGTCATCATATCCCGACAGGTTCCATCCTGTAAGTTTCCGTGTTGCATCATAAATTTCACCGTTGTACAGGTCACTCATCCTAATGGCACCGTCGTTGTGGCTTTTCCACGATGAATCGGTGATTATAAGCGATTCGGTTCCATCGGTATAGATAATCCTGAGCTGCATAAGCAGTCCAAGTCTCTTTCCATATATTGCCCAGTTGTTGCCCCAGGCCAGGGTTCCCCGGTACCAGCCGTCTCCCAGCACTGCACCAACGGCGTTATTGCCCCTTGTCACCTGACCGGTCACATCGTATACCTGGTATTGCAGTCTCTTTCCGTAGGTAGTCCATCCGGGTGTAAGAACCTGGTCTCCAACTTTTTTTCCATTAATATGAAGTTCGTACAATCCATGGGATGTTACATAAACCGTTGCCTTTGCGATTTCCTTGCCAACAGTGAATTCTTTCCTGAAATGAGGCGAAGGGGAATATCTGTTGGTGTCACGATCCATCTCTATCCATTGAGCCTTCCAGTTTTCCTGCGAAAGGAGTCCGGTTTCCCAGAACGCCGTTTCGCTCCACTTCGAGACTTTTCCCCTGTTATCCCAAACCCTGACCTGCCAGTAATATCTCTGACCCGGCTTAAGTTCCGTGCCCGAATACCTGATCAGAACAGATTCGTCAGATACTATTTTTCCTGATTGCCAGACCATGGAAGAAGATGAAAACCGGGGACTGGAAGCCACCCTGACCGAGTAAGCTGCCTGCATTATGTTGTATCCGTTGGCCTTTAGTTTCCACGACAGGCGCGGATTAGGAACATCCAGGCCGACAGGATTATTTTTATGTTCAGAAGTAAGGTCATAAACCGAAAGGTCCTGCGAAAATGCGAAGGAGGGAACGAATAACAGCAACAGAAATAGTCTTAATGATTTCATATTTAGCGTATTTAGGTTTTAAGATTCAAGATTTGAAATTTATCTATTTTTATCTGAACTGAGAAAGGTAAAATCATTATTTTTATACTCTTTATATTTTCAGCCCTTAACCAACTTTAGAAATTCATGAACCCTGTTGCCGGAATACTATTGATAGCACTTGGCAGTATCGGAGCCGCCAGTTTTTATGTTCCCCTCAAAAAAGTAAAGGAATGGGCGTGGGAATCCTACTGGATTGTCCAGGGAGTAGCTGCATGGCTCATAGCCCCCTGGGTATTTGCCCTGATCTTTGTTCCAAACGGTGAGCTTATACCTATTATTAACGAATCTCCCTCGTCGGCCAAGCTGATGTCGATGGTTTTCGGTGTACTATGGGGTTTCGGGGGGCTTACATTCGGCCTCAGCATGCGTTACCTTGGTGTTGCTCTCGGGCAGAGTATCGCACTGGGATTATGCGCGGCATTCGGAACCATCATTCCGGCAATTGTGGCCGGCCAGAACCTTTTCGGATCGAGGGCAGGTATACTTACCATGGTTGGTGTGGCTGTCACAGTTGCTGGTATTGCAATCATCGGTTACGCGGGAGCCCTCAAGAGCAGGGAAATGACAGAAGAGCAGAAGCGTGCGGCAGTGAAGGAATTCGCACTAAAAAAAGGAATTCTGATTGCTGTTTTTGCAGGGATTATGAGTGCATGTTTCAATTTTGGCTTTGAAGCCGGGAAACCAATCGAGGATGTTGCTCTTGCACATGGCACAAATCCTCTTTTTCAGAAGAATCCTACACTCATATTCATTCTCTTCGGCGGTTTTATCACGAATCTGGTTTACTGCGGATACCTTAATATAAGAAACAAGACATACACTGACTATTATACATCATCGGGAAGCGTTCTGCTGAACAATCTTTTCTTCACATTCCTGGCTGGCTTCCTCTGGTTCCTTCAATTCCACTTCTTCGGCATGGGGTCGAGCAAACTGCCGGCAGGCATGGCGGTGTTCGGATGGAGCATCCTGATGGCATTGAATATTGCGATCAGCAATATCTGGGGTATAATCTTGAAAGAATGGAAGGGAGTCAATACCAGAACAATAGTAATTCTTATTATCGGGATTATCGTATTGATATTGTCGACATTTGTTGTCAAATTAAGTTAACTGAAAACAATGAAGAGATTTGCATTCAAAATGAAGCTTTATCCCGGTTTCAGGGAAGAGTACAGAAAGAGGCACAGCGAAATCTGGCCCGAACTTGTAAAGTTGCTTAAAGGCCAGGGAGTTGGCAATTATTCAATCTTTTATGATGAAGAGACTAACATACTTTTTGCATACCAGGAACAATCAGGTGAAAGTTCCTCTCAGGATCTCGGCACAGAGGAAATAGTAAAAAAATGGTGGAAGTATATGGCCGATATCATGGAGACAAATCCCGACAATTCACCTGTCAGCATACCTCTCGAACAGGTGTTTTTCATGGAATAAATATGTCAAGGTTCAGTTTATCAAGAAAACAACTATAAATCATGGATAAGGAAATCATAAAGAAGTCATATCAGATTGCGAAAGCGCAATATGCTGATCTGGGAGTTGATACAGACAAGGTGATTGAGCAGATGAACGACGTTGTAATAAGCCTTCACTGCTGGCAGACCGATGATGTCGGAGGTTTTGAAAAGGAAGGTGCCGAACTGGGAGGCGGCGGAATACAGGCCACCGGTAATTACCCCGGGAAAGCAAAAACCATAACCCAGATGCGCGATGACCTTGATAAGGTATTATCCCTTCTGCCCGGCAGGCAGAGACTGAGTCTTCATGCCATTTACGGCGAATTCGGAGGAAAGCTTGTCGATCGCGACCAGATTGAGGTAGAACACTACCAGGGATGGATCGACTGGGCAAAGAAAAGAAAGATCGGACTCGATTTCAATTGCACCTGCTTCTCGCATCCTCTTTCAGATGATGGATATACGCTTTCGAGCAAGAATCCGAAGATCAGGAAATTCTGGGTTGAGCACAACAAGAGATGCCGTGCAATAGCCGCTGAAATGGGGAAACAGCTTGGGACACCATCAGTTCACAACCTATGGATTCCAGATGGGTCGAAGGACACACCTGTCGACCGTGCCGGTATTCGTAAACTCCTCAAAAAATCGCTTGATGAAATTTTCTCAGTGGAATATCCCAGGAAATACCTCAAGGATTCTGTTGAAAGCAAACTGTTTGGGATTGGTTCGGAAGCAATGGTTGTCGGATCGCATGATTTCTATATGGGTTATGCAGTAAAGAACAACACCATGATTACTCTCGACAACGGACATTTTCATCCGACGGAGCAGGTAGGAGACAAGATATCTTCAATTCTTCTTTACATCGACGAGATACTTCTTCACCTGACAAGGGGTGTAAGGTGGGACAGCGATCATGTTGTTACCTTCAATGACGACCTGCTGCTTATCGCGCAGGAAATCATAAGAGGCAAATTCCTCAGCCGTGTTAACATCGGGCTTGATTTCTTTGACGCAAGTCTTAACAGGATAGGGGCATATGTGATCGGAACCCGTTCGGCACAGATGGCCTTTATGTTTGCAATGCTTGAACCTTACCAGACGCTTCTCAAATTCGAGGAAAAAGGCAGGACATTCGAAAGGCTGTCGTTTATGGAACTGATGAAAACAAAACCATTCGGAGCCGTGTGGGATTACTACTGCATGAAGGAGAATGTCCCTGTAGGCCAGGATTACATTGATAACATTGTAAAATACGAAACCGAAGTACTTTCAAAAAGATAAGACATTTCGGGGACTTGTTTGAGAAAATCAGGAAACAGCAAATATGAAGGAGAAAGTAATAGCGATTTTTGATGTAGGCAAAACCAATAAAAAACTGCTTCTGTTTGATTATAACCTCAAGCTCGTTCTGGAGCAGGAGATAAGGGTTGCTGAAAGGTTTGACGATGACGGATTTGAGTGCGACGATATTGAACTTGTTGAGAAATGGATACTGGAGTCGATCCAAAAGCTTGTCCATTCCGACAAATATGACCTGACTGCCCTTAATTTTGCCACATACGGCGCTACAATCGTCTATCTCGATGAAAGCGGCAAGAGGATTGGCCCGGCATATAACTACCTCAAGCCGATTGATGAAAAGATCCCTGAACGATTGTACAGGAGATACGGAGGGCAGGATGAATTCTGCAGGAGAACTGCCTCGCCTGCCCTGGGAATGCTGAATTCAGGCATTCAGATTCTGTGGCTCAAAACCGCCAAACCCGGGATTTTTGACAAAGTGAAGTATGTCCTTCACTTACCCCAGTATCTGTCATATCTGGTAACCGGGAAAATTTGTTCGGAACATACCTCAATAGGCTGCCATACCGGTTTGTGGGATTTCGACAACATGAAATATCACCCATGGGTCGCTGATAATGACCTGAATCTTCCGGAACCTGTTCCTGTCGGAACTTACACTGAGGTAACAATTGACGGGAAAAAGATAAACGTGGGCATCGGTATTCATGACAGTTCATCATCTCTGGCACCATATTTTTCAGGCAACAGGGGAAAATTCCTGCTTATTTCTACAGGAACATGGTGCATCAGCATGAATCCCTTCAACAACGAGAAGCTCACAGTAGAGCAGCTCGACAACGACTGCCTTTGCTATATGAGCATAACCCGGCAACCGGTAAAGTCGTCGAGGCTCTTCCTCGGCAATATGCACGATACGGGCGTCAGGATGCTTAATGAACACTTCCGGACAACCGAGAGTTTTTACAAGAACGTCAAATATGATCCAGATCTGATACGCATGCTTGCAAACAGGTATCATGGCGACAGGAGGGCGTTTTTCCAGAGCGGCCCGGGTTCGAGGGCTTTCAGGGAGAAAATCGATTTGTTCGATTTCAAGTCGTTTGACGAAGCCTACCACCAGCTCATGAGCGAACTTGCCGACCTTGCACAGGAAGCAATCAAACTGATTCTTCCGGACAAGGATGATATAGGCAATTTTTATATAACCGGCGGATTTGCAAAAAACAGGATTTTCCTGAAACTTCTTGCCAAAATGTTTTCATCCAGGAAAGTATACACATCCATGATCAGCAATTCCACAGCGCTTGGAGCTGCACTGGTCATTTATAAATCACTTGACGAAAAGGAACCGGAGTTGAATCTCGGGTTGACCGAGTATCTGGCCTAGAATGCTTTGCTGAAAAATTCCTATGAAAAAGAAACTACTTGTGATGCTTGTGCTCATCAACACGGCGGCTTTCAGCCTTGCACAGAAAAAGGATTTTGGCATCTGGTACTCCATTGCGGCCGAAAAGGAGATACTGAAGGATCTCGATTTGGAGGTGGATGTCAACCTCAGGACTTATCACGATGCAAAAGAAATCGAAGAAGGCTTTGCTGACTTTGGATTGGGATATAAATTCAGTAAGCATTTTTCGGCTGGTATCTCGTACAGGTTCACACAAATGAGGGAAGATGATGAACAATATCATCCCCGTCACAAATGGTTCGCTGATTTCGGGGCAAAGACAGCTTTGGGCGACTTTGATGTTTCCGGCAGGATAAGGTTTCAGCAACGTTATAAAACCTACTTCGAGGACGAAAATGACAAGGAATCAAAGGAACATCTCCGTTTCAGGATCAAGAGTGCTTACGATATTCCCAAATTCCCGCTGAACCCGTTTATGACTGCGGAACTCTACCTGCCAATATTCGAAGGCAATGTGGACAGAACCGTCGACAAACAGAGGTTTACGGGAGGTTTTGAATACAATATCTCTAAGAAGCATTCCCTGGAACTGGGATACATCTTCCAGAGGGACTTCTTTCCGGACTGGACTGATATGAATATCATTTCAATCAACTACAGCATAAAGCTTTAAGGAAAGGGGCAGACAAACATTATTTGGACTTATGCTGATCGTGTTATTAGTTGCAGGGAAATAATTTACTTCAGAACCCAGCACCACCTGATCGCGGTAGGGAAAAAGTAGGAGTCTATTCCCTCCTTATCCTGCTGATAAGGGCGTTCGTTTTAACCGACCTTACTGAAAGGAGAAGCGCAGTTATTCCTGTTGCAAGAATAAGCAGGATCATGATTCCTATCGTAAGCCAGGGCAGTTCGGCATCATTTGCAAGCGACGGTCTGGTAGCAACAAGAGCCGAAACAAGTCCGGTGATAATTCCTGCAATAAGAAATATTATATGTTCGCTGAAAATCATTTTTCTAATGCTCCTCAGTGAAAAACCTTCAGCCAGCATAAGTCCGAAATCTCTTCTACGGTTGTTGAAATTTCGTACCAGGATAAGTCCGATCCCTGCAACTCCAAGTATCATTCCGATCCCTCCAAGTATTGTAAACACCGACAGATAGGTATTAGTCACCACAAAGAAAGAAGCAAGCCTGTCAGCCGCAGGTTCGAAATGTACACCATACTCTGCCAGCCTGTCGCCAAGAATGCTTATATAATCATCTGTCATCTCCCTGTTTCCATCTGCCAGAAAAATCTGGCTTCCCGCTACAGATGGAAAATACCTGTTGAAGTTATCAATCCCGATAAGCACAAATCCCTGAAATACAGAAGATTTTAATCCGGCCGACAGAACAACGTTCAGCACCTGTCCGCTCTCAGTCCTGATTTTAAGGGTGTCGCCTGCCTTTACCATCAGACCGTATTGCATCACGGTCTGGTCGGCAATACCATAAACTGTTCCGTCGACAGGAGGTTTATCAAGAGTTGCCCAGGGATTTGATTCGTCTATGCCCTTCATGGTAACGGCAAATGAAAAAGAGCCTTTTCTGATGAATTCAGACGGATTGATCCCGAGCAGCGGAGGAGAGGCAATATGATTCAGATTCAGGCAGCTGGCATCATTGCCAGCTGTTTTCCGTCCCTGTAAAATCGATAGTTCGTCCATTTCGGGATCATCGAGACCGAATTCCATCCGTCCGGCGTCGCTTGTCAGTGTGCCTTTCAGCGGAACCGACGACTCGCCCCATAGTAAATATCCTCCCGTACCGCCTGAAGGCTTAAGCATATTGTCGCTAATGCTCATTTTGTTTGCTCCAGTGATAATCACTGCAAAAAGTCCTGCTGCCAGGAAAAGGACCGGAGCTAAGGCCTGCGAAGGATGAAATGAATAGTAAGCATCAGAAACCTGTCCTTTATATCTGAGAATGTCATCTCCTGTTTTCCCGGGTCTTAAATAATACTGACGCAGGAGCAGGATGAATGAAGCGAAAATGAGAACTCCTCCGATATACGAAAGCAATGTAGCCTGATCAGTCAGAATGAATGACAGGACTATTGAAACGACGGTAACAGAACCTGTAATTAAAAGAGCATTTAAGTTAAGTCTTGATGAAGGTTTCACGGTTTTTCCGGTTTCAGCCTCCCTGAGATGCTTCAGGAAACTTGAGGACCTGATTTTCAGGATGATAAGAATGACGGCCATAGTGGAAGCGAAGCCGATTAAAAACGACCAGCCATCAAAACTGGAAACCAGTGTATTTGTCTGGACGGCACCCTGCCACACCGAGTTCAGGGCTTTTATTATAATCACATTGAAGAATCCTCCCGCCAGTGCGCCTGTCAATGCTCCCGCCAGAGCCAGAAAGCTTGTCTCAAGGAACAGTTGTCTTTCTATCCTCCTGTTTGTAAAACCCAGGGAAAAGAGTGTCGAAACCTCGTCCTTCTTTGATTCGTAGTGCGTTGAAACCACCAGAATGAGCAGGATGAGCGCCGATAAAATAATGAAGAAACCAAGGCCGAGGAAAAGAGTGCTGAAATCAACGCTTTTGCTTGCTGCCATCGCAGAATCCTGCCTCAGATCAGATACCGAAAATCCCGACAGTGACGGATCGAGCGAACCTGTCAGCTTCTCCCTTAACTCATTTTCTGATAATTCTGTTTCAAATCGTATTGAAGTGGCCGGTCCAAAGTTCCCTGCCCAAAGGTCTCTGCCTTTATCATAGCTGATAAAGGCTTTTGGAGTCCCCCCGTAACGGTTCCAGTAATCCTCATCCTTATCCCTTATAAGATCCATGTCAATCTCAACGCCGGCATCCCAGTCGGTACATGATTCGCTTCCTGCTATGCCTGGAAACTCAGGCATCAGAAGAGAATCGGACCAGATATCCTTCATTGGAACAATCCTTCCGACAACGAAATCCATTCTTTCTTCGATAAGCCGGTTCATCGGATCGGGTGAAAACCAGGTTACCTGGATTGTATCTCCTGTTTTTGCTCCGGTATCATCGGCAAGCCATTCGCTGATTACTATAGTGTTGCCTGTGGGTATACCCTCATACAATGAAGGGTCGAGAGCTGAAATAAATGAGTATGGAGTAGATTTCTCTCCCTTGCTGATACTGTTGGCCAGATAGGTAATGGCAGGAAAAGATGGACTAACCTTGCTTTTTATCTCATTAACCTGAAACTGATCGATGAAAATCCGGTCGGTTACAAGCTCGTATCCACCGGTGGCAGGAATATGCCGGAGAGATAATCCGGCATCTTCAGGTCTTATTATTTTTCTGAAGGCTGATTGAACGAGATCTGTGGTTATCCCGCTCCGGCTGTCGAACAGGAGCCTGTTGATGTCAGGAATTTCACCCTCTGCATTAATCAGTTCCGAACGGTTTATGAAGATGTTCATCGGAATAAGCTGGCTTATGCCCAGAGAAAAATTGCCTGCATAAGCCGGTTCCAGAATATTTCCAACCCTCAGTACAATTGATGGATTCGACACCTTGCCCGGAGAAAACGGTGCATCGGCCGGGATGTCGGTGATGGAATTGAATCTGATTATCAACTCATCACCCTGATTTACATCCAGATAATCCGCAAGTTTCCTGTTTATCGCAACTTCACCTCGGGAAACAGTAATGCCTTCGATGGCATGAAAAGGAAAGAAATTATCATCAACCGCGTAAATTTTTACCTGCGGAGCCAGTTGCTGGGTTGCAAAATTCTGGCAGTATCCGTCAAGTTCAAGAACTCCTGCCGATACTACGCCGGTTTCGGCTGACATTCTTTCAGAGAGGGACGGATCGAAATACCTGATGCCTGAACTGAGAAGAGTTCCGGTGTTGCCAAGCTTTTCAAAAGAAGTTTGCTTCAGGCTGTTGCGAACGGATTTACCGGTCATTAGTGAGCCTGTTACGACACCTGTAAGCAGGATTATGATGATCACCTGGTATAGATACCCCCTGAAATTATGGGTGATGGATCGTAAAACAATCTGGAAGAGGCTTAGCTTCATTGTTCAATTATCAGTGTTTTCCATCAATCAGTTTACCTTCTGAGAGATAATACTGAATCTTCATTCTGTCGGCCAGTTCCTGTGAGTGTGTGGCCAGGATCAAAGTGGTGCCGTATTCCCTGTTCATATCTGTAAGAAGGTCTCCAAGGTTCTCTGCATTCCGCCTGTCGAGCGAACCGGTTGGTTCATCGGCGAGGAGGACAGAGGGTTGGTTGACAAGAGCCCTGACAAGTGTAGCCCTCTGGGCTTCACCTCCGGATATCTGGTACGGGTATTTGGATGCTATTCCGGTTATGCCCGTTTTTTCCATCATTCTTCTTGCCTCATCGGCTTTCTGCCTGTAATCCTGGTCAGAGGTCTTTGAAGCTACGAGAGGGAGCAGTATGTTTTCGAGGACAGTCAGATAGGGGAGAAGCAGGTGATCCTGAAAAACGAATCCTATGTTCCTGTTCCGGTATAATGCTGATTCATCCTGATTGTATCCGAGTACCTTTTGTCCCCTGAACAATACTTCTCCGTTGTCGGGCCTGTCGAGCAACCCGATGATGTTAAGCAAAGTTGTCTTTCCTGAACCAGAAGGACCTGAAACAGAAACTGTGTCCCCTACGTTTACGGTAAGATCCAGGTCTTTGAGTACAACACCTCTCTGGAGGAAGGATTTTGAGATATTTTTCAGTATGAGCATCATTTTAAGGCTTTGTTATAAACTTCTGCGAGTCCTTCCGACATTTTGGCGAGCGATAACTCCTGTCTTACCAGGCGGCTGCCCGTTTCCCCAAGGCTTGCAATCTTTTTCTTGTCCTTCAGCAACTTTGTAAGGTTGTCAGCCAGTTCGCTTACCGTATCAGGTGAGTATATTATTCCTCCGCCTGTCCTTTCAACAATCTCAGGGAAAGCTCCGGTTGCGGGCTGAACAACGGGGATTCCGGAGGCATTGGCCTCAAGCAGATACAATCCGTAACCGTCATATTTCCTCACCGGTACGCTTATTACATCCACATCCCTGAAGAACTCAAGCTTTTTTTCTCCCGCGAATTCAGGGTATATCTTCACTGATTTTTCCAGATTGTTTTCCCTGATTTTTTTTATCTGGGCCGAAATGAACTCCTTGTCAACCCCGGTGTAACCTCCGCATATCTTCAGCGACAATCCCGGAATCTGATCCTGCTTTTTCATTTCAATGAAAGCATCGACAAGTCTATCAAAGCCATTATAGTTGTTAATGCGGCTGAAAAAACCTATTGAAGAAGGTTCCCTGTCAGGTCGTGTTACTTCGTCTTTTTCAGGATCAAATCCAAGGGGAACCACATGAACGTTTTCACCCTTAAGACCTGTCTTGCTTTTAAACAGATCGCGGTAATAGCTGCTTGGAGTAACAAACAAATCGACGTATCCTGCCTCCTTGGCTATCATCTGCCATGCCCTTGAACGGAAAGGCTCCTCCATGTCATCAATCCAGTCGTCCTCGTTCAGAAGCGAGCATACTATCTTTACATCCATTCTCTTTTTCAGCTGACGGGCAATTCCCAGGATAAGGGCATTTGAAAGATGTATTATATCGGGTTTCCCGTCTTTTGTCAGGTATCTGACCAGCCTGTCGACTTCGGCCTTTCTAAACGCATTGTCGCCCTCGATCATGCTTATTGTAAGCTCCTCGTAACCTTCAGTGCTTGTCGTTCCAGCCTGTTTTGCTGCAAACCGGAGAAACAGTTTTGAATCAAGGAATTTATCAAAAAAGGCAGGCATATTTCTGAGGAAAGGGACTTTTTCCCGCAGAAACATTGAAATTGCCCCGAAGAATACGTTTTTGTCAAATCCGCTTTCACTGCTCGTCGTCTTGTCTGGCGGCAGGTAAAGTGGTATTGCGCTTGCCTTTATTCCGGGAACCTTCCTGATGGCACGGACATAAAGCATATCGCGGTAACAATTTCCGCAATAAAAGGATCCTCCCGATCCGGTTATCAAATAGACTATCTTCATATAATTTAAATATTTCTTCAGTTCAAAAAGATCCGGCGAACCGGATCCTGTTCAACATATAACTGAACAGAATGAATAATGTTCGGTCAGATCCTGCTATCTGGTTCCAAAAGCAAGCAAGCGTCCATCCTCCGTCAGGATATAAAACCTGTCCGCTATTACTGCCGGCGTGCTGCTGACGGGAGAACCCGCATTGAAGCTCCATATCCTTTTGCCGTCATCCAGGCCGAGCAGATAAACATTGCCATCGACACTTCCGAACAGCACCTTGGAGGGAGTGATCACAGCAGAACCGGTTATTCTTCCGTTGGTACGGAATTTCCAGTTAAGCTTGCCGGTGATGATATCATAGCTGTAAATGTACTTATCCTCGTTACCAATGATCACGGAATTTCTTCCTATTGCCGGTATTGCCACAACAGAACCTGATGTTTCACCTGCGGGGACCTCCCATGCCAGTTTGCCGGTGAGCAGATCAACACAGAAGAAGTTGCCGTCATAGTCGCCGAAACAGGCTTTCCCTCCCGAAAGGGCAGGAGAGGAAGCTATATAGGTACCTATTTCGATTGTATCTTTTTCCCTTCCGGAATAAGCGTCAACAACTCTTATGAAGCCGTCGCAACCTCCGAAAACGATATTATTATTGGTAACGGCCGGTGTACCGTTGACATAATTCATTGTTTCGAGCTTCCACTGAAGCAACCCGTTGGAAGGGTCAACGGAATGAAGGTAATAATCATAACTTCCGATAACAATACCGGATCTTTTTCCGGTCGACCAGGCATTTGCCGAACCTGCTATCTGCCCGTCGGTCCTGTATTTCCAGGCTAATTTTCCGCTGGTCTTGTTTATTGCATGAAGGGTTCCGTCATTAAAGCCAATTATAACCTTATCGCCATATACCATCGGAGGTGCCTCGGCAGGCGAGCCTCCTTCATAACTCCATTTTATCTTTCCGTCAATCCCCACTGCAATCACCGTACCCTTATCGTTGCCAAAGAATATCATTCCGCCGCTGACTACGGGCGATGATTTTGTCCTGCCGGTAGCCGGAAGACTCCAGATGAGAGATGGTTTGGCGGTAACCTCAATAGTAGTATTTCCAGTCAGGTCAGGCCTGCCCCTGAATAGTGTCCATTCCTGGTCGGATGTCTGTGCATAGCCTGCCAGTGTGGCTGAAAGAAATAAAAATGATATAAAGAAAAATCTTTTCATGTTCCGTTGTTATTGTTCATAAATGCCAGTGCGCCTGTCGGGCATACTTCTACGCATTTCCGTGCTACTGAGGCCGGTATTTCAGCGTACTCAACAGTAAGGGGTTCCGAAATGATTGAAACGAATCCCCTGTTGATGAAGCAGAGTGCCGGTGCATCAGCTGAATCTTCTACTACCCTTACACAAAGTCCGCACTTTATACACTTGGCATTTTCAAAAATCAGGCCGGTTTTGATGTTTATCTTTTTTGCCACCTGGGCGTTGATGAATTTTCCCTTCGGGTCCTTAAGTGAAAATTTCTCTGCCAGGTCCCTTAACCTGCAGTCGCTGGCAGCACGGCAGTCGCAATGCATGCAGCTTACTGCCTCTTCTGAAGCAGCTGCATAATCCGTAATTTCCCTGTGACGACTGATATCCTCAGGACATTCCTTCACCCACTCAAGCTGCTCCTTTTCGTCCAATGAACCTATTCTGGACGAGTATCTTTTTTTGATGTCACCGTCTGAATAGAAAGGTGAAACCTCATATTTTGCTGTCTGCGGCAGATTTCTGCTTATAAAAATCCTGATGTTCCGGATGGAAACAGGGGTGTCTATCTTCTTTCTTCTGCAGGCATTCTCACAAAAAGCCTTGCAGGTAATGCAATTCAGTTCGCCGCCTTTCATTTCGGACCTGATAAGTTCAGCAGCTTCTTCATGTTCCCCTGCAATGAGGAGCCGGTTCATCAAAGGTATGTTGTATCCCATGGGACAAACAACCCGGCATTGTGCCTCGCATTCAGCCCTGTGTTCTGAAAGCAGGAGGCTAACAGCCTTTTTTCTCAGGTCGACAACCTCTTCGCTGGAGGTGTCAATGTCCATCCCTTCCTGTGCGAGAGCCGAGCATGAGGGTATGAAATTGTTCTTCTTCCTGTCCCTTACCATGCATACCATGCATGAAGAGTAGTGTTCCACACCGTCCCTGTGGCAAAGCGTAGGTATATCTTTTCCCGCAATGCGTGCCGCTTCAAGGATCGTCTGGCCTTCTTTTAACTCGACTTCAATATTATCAATTGTGATCTTCATCTTTTAAATAAACTAGTTCAATGGCGTTTTCCGGACAAACAATCCTGCAGTTGTCGCATTTGGTACAGAGCAACTGATCAATCTGGTGTTTCTCGTATGGCTTGAACGGAATAGCGTCAACCGGACAATCCTGGGCACATTTAGTGCATCCCGTGCACTTGTCGGTAATTTCATATTTTACAAGATCCCTGCATCTCTTTGAAGGGCATATTCCCCGGGTGTGGGCTTCATATTCCTCCCTGAAGTATTTCAGTCCTGTAATTACAGGATTAGGGGCAGTTTTCCCGAGCCCGCACAGGCTTCCTTTCTGAACATCATGGCACAGATTTTCAAGTTCATCCAGTTCAGCCATGGTGGCTTTGCCCTGAGTCAGCCTTGTAAGTATCTCCAGCATTTGTTTTGTTCCCACGCGGCAATAAGTGCATTTCCCGCACGACTGCTTATGGGTGAATTCAAGAAAATATCTTGCCATGTCGACCATGCAGTCGGTGTCGTCCAGAACAACCATTCCGCCTGAACCCATCATAGCGCCAAGGCGTGTAAGTTCCTCATAATCTACGGGAGTATCGGCAAGACTTTCCGGAATGCATCCGCCAGAAGGTCCTCCGATCTGAACCGCCTTGAATTTTCTTCCTTCGACAACCCCATGTCCGATTTTTTCTACTATATCACGGATTGTTGTTCCCATAGGAACCTCAATAAGCCCCCCCCGGGCAACTTTACCGGCCAGTGCAAACACTTTTGTCCCCTTGCTTTTCTCAGTTCCGATATTGCTGAAAGTCAGGGAGCCATTGTTTATAATCCAGGGTACGAGTGAAAGAGTCTCAACGTTGTTTACCAGTGTAGGCCGGCCGTTGAAACCTTTGACGGCAGGATAGGGAGGCCGCAGGTGAGGTGTTCCGCGTTTTCCCTCAAGCGAGGCAATAAGTGCAGTCTCTTCACCGCACACAAAAGCCCCTGCGCCTTCAAAGACTTCTATATCAAATGAGAAATCCGATCCAAATATGTTTTTTCCTACTATTCCTTTTTCCCTGCATATTTTCAGTGCATTTCTCACTCTGGAAACAGCCAGAGGATATTCAGCCCTTATGTAGAAAATTCCACGGTCGGCTCCTGTTGCAAATCCGGCAATGAGCATTCCTTCTATAATCCTGAAAGAAAAGGACTCAAGAATCATCCTGTCCATAAAAGCCCCGGGGTCGCCTTCGTCACCGTTACAGACAACATATTTGGGTTTATCCTTCATTGCCGATGAGATTTCCCATTTCTTTCCGGTCAGAAATCCCGCTCCTCCTCGTCCTCTCAATCCGCTGTCGGTAATCACCTGAATCACCTCCCGCGGATTATTGGCCATCAGCACGGCCTTAAGGGCTCTGAATCCGTCGAAAAGTTCATACTCATCGTATGAATCAGGTCTCATGATACCACCATTAAGTGTAGCTATGTGGTATTGTGTGCTGAGAAAATTATTCAGAGTCTGTTCCCTGGCTTCAGTCGGGATATTAACCGGACTGTAAACCATATCGTCTGAAAGGAAGGAATCAGCAAAATTATTGATTCTGAATCTCAGTTTCTTGTCGAAGGACCTTGGCTTGACATGTTTAAGAATAATTTCTTCAACCTGGTCTTTTTTGACATTTGTGTACCGGGAACTTCCCTTGCTGTCAGATACGATTTCAAGCAGCGGGGTCTGGTTGCATACTCCAACACAACCAACAGGTTTTACCTTAATGTTAAGATCATAGTACTCTCTTATGTCGAGCAATTTGCCCAGCACGTCCCTGCTTCCGCCTGCAACACAACATGATCCGAGTCCGATCCTGACCTCAGCATCATATTCCTCCTTAACAGACTCTTTTTTCTGAACGCCCTGCTTTCCGGCCGTATTGAGAAAATCCGTGACAATCGAAAGCACCTCGGTAGGCTTGACATGACCATAAGTTTTTTCGTCTATCTGGACAACAGGCGCCAGAGTACAGCAACCCAGGCAGGCAACTTCCTCGATCGAAAAGAGATTGTCGGGGGAGCTGTTCCTTTCCTCAGTGATACTGAGATCCCTTTTAAAAGCTTCTGAAATCAGCTCTGATCCTTTTACATGGCATGCGGTCCCGGAACAGATTTTTATAGTGTGTTTCCCTGACGGTATGTGCCTGAACTGGGAATAAAATGTTGAAACGCCTGATATCTGACCGGGTGTGATTTCAGTCACCCTGCAGATGTGCTTAAGAGCTTCAGAAGGAAGATAATTAAGCCTTTTCTGGACTTCCTGGAGCACCAGTATCACTTTATCCTTTCCGGTACCTGTTTCGCTCACTACGGCATCAACGACCGAGGTGATTTTTTCTACGGAAAGTGCGCCGGAGTTGCAATTGCAGGATTCGGTATGTTTAGTTTCCTCTTTCAATTTTGTGAAATGCAAAAAATATTGTTTCTACCACGTATATAAATATTCTTGTCGGAAAATGCCGGAGTGCAGTCAGTGGGTTCCCCGATCGGAGATTCCGCAATGAGCTGGTATTGCGGACCGGCATTGACGACGTGCATCAATCCACTTCTGTCAAGACAATAAACATTGTCCCCGGCAATAATCGGTGAAGCATAGAACTGATCCATGAAGTAGTGAGTCCACAGAGTGTCTCCCTTTATGGCATCATAGCAAGCCACATCGCCTACACCGGTCGCTATAAAAAGATATTGTTCGGTGGCCACCGGGCTCGAGACATCAGAGGTAAACATGTTGTCTTCCCAGACTATCGAAGGACCGGGCCCTGGTTTCAATGCTGCCAGTCGTGAATAATCGGTAACTGCGTACACATATTTACTGTTTATGGCAAGCGAAGGTGCTACATCACCTGAAAGAACTTCTATTGCCCACAATTCCTTGCCTGTGGCCGGATCGAAAGCCGCGACTTCCGGGTTGCCGTTAATAAGTACCTGAGTTGTTCCGTTGAAGGTTGCCACCGATGGTGAAGCCCATGTTGATCTTCCTCTCCTTAAAGTTTCCCATTTAAGATCACCTGTGGCTGTTTCGAAACCCATCATCGATACTTTCTCATCCGAGTCGAACTGGACTATAAGAAGACCATCGTGAATTATTACAGAGCATGAATAACCGTAAATGTTTGCCGGAGTTCCGATATTCTTTCCCCATTTAAGCTTACCGTCCATATCGAGGCAAACCAGGTTCCCGTTTGCAAAAATTGCGCAAACGGAATTGCCGTCTGTAGCAGCAGTAGGAGCAGCCAGCCCCGTATCATGATCAGTATCCGGGGGAGCATCCGGCTGACCGGGAAGTCCGGAGGCAGGAGCCGTCCAGAGAAGAGCGCCGGTGTTTTTGTCGAGACAGTAAACTTCACATTCATTGCCTTCAGCACCGGTTACAAAGAGTCTGTCGCCCCATATTACAGGGGAGCTCTTTCCGTTTTTAGGAACACTTGCTTTCCATTTTATGTTTGTTCCGCTTTCGGCATTCCATTCAACCGGATAACCTGTTCCACCAGCAATTCCCCTTCCGTCCTGACCGCGAAAATGGGGAAAATTAACAGGATCTGGCGAAAATGCTTCGGCCGTCAAAGATGCTGATGCTGTTTCTTTATCCTTTTTCCTCTTCTCGCTCTTTTCTGCCTTTGCGGTCCGTTTTCCGGACAGGTCAGGCAGATCTTTTCTTAGAATGAATGAAGAGACTATTGCAGCTACAGTCAGGATTGCCACAGTACCTGCAAGGTATTTTGCATAACGGGCCTTATCCGAGACCTGATCGGTTTTTTCTCCCGGAACCGAAGGAAGGTTTTTCTCACTACCCGCTATGAGCCTTTGACACAGAACAAAAACAACAGCACCGGCAATCAGCAGCCAGGAACCCGTTTCAACCTGCCGGCGGGATGAGAAATAGGCTTTTCGGGCCATCAGATCGAGCGCCCTTACCTGTTCCGCCTTAACCGCATTTTCATGATCCTTGTCAAATTCCTCCTTAACCGATACAATTACGGGATTGTCAAGAGGATCGAGAGCTTTCAGCTGGACAATGCTCAATAGCATGGTCAGTGCCACGATGAGGGTAAAAATCCCGGCACCGGTGCTAATCCCTCTGAGTATCTTCAGATCCTTTTCTTCAAGCTTTGTCATTCTTAATCTTATTTAAATGTACAGGGCAATACTGAAAGCATTTTCCACAACTGTAGCATTTGCCCTTATGTGGAACATAATCTGTTCTTCTTGTGCGTGTTGACAGCGAAACGAGGCTGAGCCCGAACGATATTCCAAGAAATAGTCCCATCCATACGGATCCCTTCCGGTACCGCTCATGGATTTTAATTTCCTTTTCAAACAGTTCGGCTTCCGTTGTGCCTGCTTCCTTGAAACCAAGTGCAGCCAGCGAAACAGCCGGGATTCCACTCTCTGCTTCAGCTCTTATTTCCCTGGCCAGTCGTACATCACTGTTAAGTCCGGTGAAAACCGGAGAAAGGGTTCCGAAAATTATCGCACCTGCTGCTGCGAAAAACGGCACAAGAACAATATAAGTCAGAAATCGCTTCCTCTCCTTTTCCGGATCTGATGCAGGACGGGCTATGTCTGAGGGAAGAATGGCATCGTACGGGCAAACATCTTCACACAGCCTGCAATTAATGCATTCGGCCGGAGTAATTGTAAGATGCTTGTTTGAGAACCTTGAGAATATATTCAGTAATACACCATAAGGACATAAATACCTGCAATAAGGCCTGTTGATGAATATACCGGCAACAAGCAACAACGCACCGAATATAACCATTGTATATGGTGCATCGAGCCTGAAAATGCCTACAAAGGGATCGTAGCGGCATATAAGGAACTGGCTTTCGGTTGCAGCCGAAAGAACTGAAATTCCCAGATAAATAAATGGCACTGATATCATTACCGACTCAACAACCTTTGGCAGTTTGACGGTTCTGAAACCAACAAGCTCCTGAATGGCGCCAAGAGGGCAGACCCCCGCACAGAATACCCTGCCAAACAAAAGTGCAAAGATCAGAGGTATCATGAAGAAAAGGAGCGCCGTAAGAGGAATTGAGTATCCGTCGTTGAAAAGGGCAAGGGCAACATTCTGAACAGAGCCGACTGAACAGATGCAACCTTCCCTGAAAAATCCGAAATAGGCGAGAGAGAATACGGAGAGCCAGAGCAGTCCCTGACGTGACCTGACTTTCAGAGCCAGCCATGCTGCAACGGAAAGAGCCCCGATGAGCACTGCAAGATCGATATATTCCCATATGGGAGCTCTGTCAGCGGGCATCTGATGCTCGGGATAGACATATCCGGATTCGAACTCAGGCCTTGGAAATCTTTCCTGCGCAAAAAGCACCGCATGCCAGGCAAGCATTAGGAACAGCAGGATATATGGCAATTTCTTTTTCACCTTCACTCAAATCTTTTCTTTTGGAATATACTGTACTTTGTCTGAAATCCTGGAAATGGCATCCGACGGACAACTCCTTGCAATTGCACATTCGTTGCAGTTCACGCACAGATCCTGATCAATCTGCAGGTACAGGGAACCATTCCCGAAATCCTTGCAGCCCTTTACGCATTTTCCGCATCCGTCGCAAAGTGCTTCATCGATCGTATATTCGAAATAAGGTTCTTCTACAAATTTCCTGTTTATGGCAGCAGTAGGACAGAGCTGGTTCTCAGCTCCGGTACTGATTGTTTTTGTCCCCTGCCGCAGGTAACCACCGCAGAGATCGCAATAACCGCACATCTGGTGATTATGCATGCATTTGACCGCTGACGGAGTAAGGACACAGTGAGTCTTGCACTGTCCGCACGTATTGCATTTGTACGGATCGATCTGCCAGACCGTTCCCGCGGTAGTAATCCTTGTCGAAAGAACGACAGGCAAACCGATTACCGGTACAGCAACAAGAACTTTGCCCGCCTTCCGGACAAAATCCCTCCGGGATTGATATTTATTATTGTCTTTATTCATTTTTTGAGTATTTACTGCAGTCGTTGTCGCTGGTGCAGAGACCTTTTCCAGGACAGGTTGAACAGTCTTTCCCGCTTACAGTCCGTGATCCGAGAGCAAGGGCAAGAAAAGCAAGAAAGGCAAGCAGGAGACTTCTTGCAAGCTTCCTTAAAAACTCTGGTCTGGTTAACTTATTCATTTTCTTTTGAACACGTAAAGTTTATTATCAAAGTTGTTTGCAGCATATATAGTTACTCCGTCGGCCGAAGCCACATCCAGCGGGATCGACTGGTTAAAATCATTGTTTACCGAAACGAATTCTATGAAAACACCGTCACGGTCAAGTATCTTGATCCTGTTTATTCCCTTTTCAGCAGTAACGAATCCCTGTGGGATCACTGCAAAATGTGCAGGGTTGCAGCATCCGCAAAAAGCACCGGGGGCTGTGCCCGGTTCCCCGAATTCCTCCGTTTTCCTGCCATCGGTGGTCCAGGTCTCTATTCGCCTGTTACCAGTATTGGCAGCAAAAACCAGATTACCCGACAATGCAACATCAAAGTAACCGCTTGGAATGAGAAATCTCTCATCTCCCTGACCCATCATTTTGAGAACTTCACCTTCCCTGTCAAGAACAAACACCCTCTTGTTCCCTGCATCGGCAATAACAACATGCTGCGGACTGGCAGATAAAGATGTTATTATGCTGTTTCCTTCGTAAGGCCCCCACTCGGTAATCAGTTTACCTGAAGAGGAAACCAGGAAAATTGTTTCGGTCGTTGAAGCGAATATCGTATCACCTGTTACAGCAAGGGCGGTTATCTTTCCTTCAGTTTCAAGAGACCATAATAAGCCAAGATTCTTATCCAGGGCGGAAACAAATGAATCCCCGCCAAGAAATATCATTCCGTTCTCAGAGACTGCTACCGAGGTCAGTGATCCTGCCGGCAGGCTGTACGTCCTTTCAATGCTCCAGTCAGCCTCATATTCTTCGGTGGTTGTTGCTGCCGGCTTCTCAGTTCCTCCGGAGCCTCTTGCCGCATCATAGATCATGTACGCCATAAAGGCAAGGATAATGATCAGTGAAAATATTGCTGCCGGTTTCTTTCCCATATTAACTGTCTTTCCCTATGTTAAGACAAACCATATTTCTTGCATCCCTCAAAATGAGGAAGTTACCTGCTATGGCCATCGGCCCCCAGGCCTCGATTCCATCGAGAAGGTCGAATTGTGAAAGCAGGGTTGCCTGCGAGCCATCTATTCTGAAGATAAAAAGGTTTGCATCATCATCGAGCAGAATCAGTTTATCATCCTTTACAATAAATGGTCCGAGTCCCCGTCCGAATCTCATGTCCTTGCCGCTGCTCCATACAAGGGTTCTCAGATCGGATTTATGGTATGAAACAAGCTGTTTCTTGAGCGGACCTGCATTCTCAGGCATAACCGACCAAACGTAATCACCCGTCAGTATTGGTGTCTGCTGATCACTGGAAATACCTTCCATTGCCTTGTGAGTTTCTATTACGGAAACGGAGTATCCTGAACCGTCAAAGTCAACCCTGATTTTTCCTCCGCCGGCCCCGTAGCTGCCGAACACTGCTATTTCACCATTGCCAAGGTACAGGGGAGAAGCGGCTGTCGTCGCCGGGTTCCACTCCTTAGTTTTCCAGAGGACCCTGCCGACATCATTCCCGTCAGCAGCAACTCCGACTACGCCACCAACGGCATTGTAAACATACATTTTCCTTCCATGGATCACCATGGGGATAATGGAACCATGCGACATCATCAGAGAGTCGGGGTTCGGGGTTCGCCACAGTATCTCACCGTCAGAACAATTCACGCCGATCATCAGGGCCTTTCCGCCTGGGGCAAGTATGGCAACATCATTATCAATAAGAGGACACTGGCCGGAATAGAAATCAGGCGTGATTTTTCCCTTTGAACTTCCGGGAACGCCAAATTCCTTTTCCATATCGATTGTCCAGAAAAGTTCCCCTGAAACGGGGTCGACACACATCACATGCGATCTCGGTCCGACTGTAACCACATATTTGTCGGTAACAGCAGGTATGGTGCGGGAATAGCCGTGATTACGCTTCATGTCGACATAATACCATCTCCTCCACAGCTCTGTCCCAGACTTGAGAGAGAAACAGCGAAGCACGTCAGCTTTTCTTCTTTCGTCGTAATCCAGTAAATAAACCCTTCCATTCTTGACAGCCGGTCCGGCATAGCCTTCGCCGAGAGTGACCTTCCACACAACCGGAGGACCCGTAGTGTCCCACGATTCAGCCATTGCAAAGGTGTCCTTAACTATATTATCGAAGTTGACACCTCTGAACCTTGGCCATTCGCCAGGAACAATTCCGTCGAAGGTGCCCAGCGTATCAAAAAACTCACCTACTATAATTTCCTCTGATCGTGGTTCAAGCTTCGGTCTGTTGTCCATACCCGGAACTCTCAAAGTGAGTTCGGCAGGATAGTGATCGTCAGCCAGCCACCAGACAAGTACTGCGGCAAATATCACCGCCGACACTCCTGTTAAAAGCCTGTTATTTTTCCTTGATATCATATGTATTGAGAGCTTCACCATGTCTTACATAAAGCACTCCGTTGTGAATAACCGGATGTGCCCAATAGGGTCCTGATCCGCCTTTAAAAACAAAACTGCTTACCAGATCAAACTTTGACGGATCGGGTCTGAGCAAACCGACTGTACCCTTCCGTTCGTCATAGATATAAAGCATACCGTCAGCCGCTATAATTGATCCCTTGTTGTTCCAGTGTTCCTCCCACATAAGCTTGCCTGTTTTCCAGTCGATGCAGCACCAGTTGCCGTTTCCATTGTTTATCCAGTTCGATCCGTAAATATAGCCATCTACAACGACAACCCCGCCATGGTGAACATCCAGAATTTCATCCTTCCATGCAAATTTAGCGTTTTTACCATCATCACCTATGTCAATCATCAAACCTCCATGATCATATCCTCCGGTCATATAAATCATATTCCCTGAAGATACCGGAGTAACACATAAAATCTGACCGGTGTCGTTGATATCTGATTTCCCGAGAGCCTCCCTGTGATTAATTTTCCATAGCATGGTTCCATTCGAAACATCAATGCCAAAAATGTATCGCGGCGTTACGTTTACGAGAATCCTGGTTCCGGCTTTCTCTACCAGAATTGGAGAAAGATATGAAGCCGGGTCGTTTACGCTTTCCGATTTCCAGATCAGCTCACCTGAATTTTTGTTGAGTGCAATTGTTGTTGTCTGAGGACCTCCGGTGGTAAAATAAAGATTTTCACCATCAATCATTGGGGATTCGGCAATACCCCAGGGACCATAGGTGCCTCCGTTCTCTTCGCTTGCCTTCACCGACCAGATTATTTCGCCGGAAATTCCGTTTATGCATGCCAGGTCGCCGAATCCGCTGGACACGTAAACTTTTTCACCATCCACCGTCGGAGTACATCTGCTTTCCGGGTATGACTTCTCCCAGAATCTTCCGTAAGGAGTTTTCCATTTGACCTTACCTGAAGGATCAAGTGCAACAAGCACATCATTTGGTTCTTCCAGCCCGGTAATATAAACGGTGTTGTTTCCGAAGACGGGAGAGGAGTTGCCCTTGGGCAATTCACTGGTTGACCAGATAAGTCCGGGTCCTCCTTCAGGCCAGGATTTCATCAATCCGGTTTCTGATGAGATCCCCGACCGGTTATCATCCCTCCATCCGGTCACTTCATTGTCTTCAATTGTAACCACTGAAATTTCAGAAGGAGTGACGGATACATCAGAATCCTGGGAAATCAGGTAGAAGACCCCGTATCCGATGGCGCCGATTATTATCAGGGAAAGGAGTATTATGAGAATTCGCTTCATACAAAAAGTAATTTGATTTAAATGATTGACTTACAGTACTTCATTATGCTAACAATAAATAATTCAGCCTGACTTTTACTAAATTAATTATTTGTGGCCGCAAGATATAAAAACTACTGCAAACAACTATAAAATCAAGCTTATCAGCACCTTCCATAACCAAACATTTAATGTTTTTTAACATCTTTTCAGCTTCCGATTTGCAATGGCCGCTCCGGGTCGCCAGCATCATGTATTTCTCACTATCCATGCCTTGAATCCTGCGGCCTTGTTCTTGCTTACATAAATACGCTCAGGGGTTTCAACATCAAGGGTCACAAGCAATCGGTTGTCAAACCAGATTGTCAGATTACTGACACTGTTCCGGGCAACGATGAATTGTTTGTTCGCCCTGATGAATTCCTCCGGATTCAATGTCGACTCAATCTGATCAAGCGTCCCGGGGTAGGAATGCCAGCTGCCGTTCTTCAGGCAGACTTTAGTGTTCTTATCTGTTGTATAGAAGCATGATACCTCGGAAATAGCTACCGGCTGGAATTTGTCCCGTAAAGGGATCAGAATTTTGTCCCGGTGTGCCTTCCCTGGTGCAAGCTGGCTGAGCTGGGCGAGGTATTTTAGAATATCCTGCCTTGTGAGTTTCCTGAACTTTTCAAGTGCCCGTTTTATATCCTCCATTTTAATGGGCTTAAGCAGATAATCGATGCTGTTGACCCTGAATGCTTCTATGGCATACTGATCATAAGCAGTAGTGAAAATAACAGGAGTCTCAATTGTCAGTTTATCAAAAATCGAAAAAGCCGATCCGTCGGAAAGGTGGATGTCCATCAGGATCAAATCGGGCATTGAATTGTTTTTTAACCACCTTACAGTCTGACTTATACTTTCAGTATAGCCGGCAATCACAGTATCAGGTTCAATTTCCTTCAGTATCTCTACAAGGTTCTCGTAGGCTGCGGTTTCGTCTTCCACGATCAGGATTCTCATAGCGGCTATTTAAGAGGCAGATAAACGGTAAATGTTGTGCCATCATCTACAACTCGTATCTTCCGGTTCAGCAACAGCATGAACCTGCTTTCGAGATTTTTGAGCCCGGTGCCATTGGTTTCAGGTGGTGCAAGCTTTGGATAGATGGGATTAGAAACCACCAGTTCGCAGGCATCATTGAGCCATATTTTTAACTCCATCTTATGTTCACTGTCAATTGTATTGTGCAGAACAAGGTTCTCAAGAAGCGGAAGAAGTGAGAGGACAGGCAACTTCAGATCTCGTTTGTCTTCGGGTACTTCAACTGTAAATATAAGTTTTCTTGCAAAGCGTACTTCCATCATAT
>CAYQRF010000005.1:0-56057 GCA_964419775.1 uncultured Rikenellaceae bacterium | reverse complement strand
AAACAAATGAGCGCTATTCGAAAGTTTTCAAGAGGGTTACCCGCAAGGCATATCTGGCTTCTCCCATCAGCGAATTTCTGTCGACCATAGTCCTGATGGTTCTTATGTACTTCGGAAGTACTCTAGCCCTCAGAGGTTCCGGAAACATGGGACAGGAGCAGCTGATCGCCTTCCTGGTGGTCTTCTCCCAGATCCTTCAGCCGGCGAAAAATATCACAACGGCATGGTTCAGTATACAGAAAGGAATGGCATCGGTAGACAGGATTGACCAGATACTTGAAGCTGAGGAAACCATCACTGAAAAGCCGGGGGCATTGCCTGTGAGTGACTTCAGCGACTCGATTGAATTCAGGAATGTATGGTACGGCTACAATGATGAGCCGATCCTGAAAGAGATCAATCTTAAAATAAAGAAAGGTCAGACAGTTGCCGTTGTAGGCAAATCAGGGGCCGGGAAATCGACACTGGCCGACCTGCTGCCAAGGTTCATGGACGTTGATACGGGACAGGTTCTGATCGATGGCGTCGATGTACGCGACCTTAAGCTGAGGGATCTGAGAAGCCTGATGGGTATTGTGAGCCAGCAGTCGATTCTTTTCAACACTACTTTCCGGGAAAACATTGCTTTCGGTGTTGCTGACCCCGATATGGAAAAGGTTATTGAAGCAGCAAGGATTGCCAACGCTCACGAATTTATAATGGAGACGGAGAATGGTTATGAAACCGGCGTGGGAGAAGGAGGAACAAAGCTGAGCGGGGGACAGAGACAGAGGATCAGCATTGCAAGGGCTATTATGGCCAATCCTCCCATTCTTATTCTCGATGAGGCAACATCAGCCCTCGATACCGAATCCGAACGACTTGTTCAGGAAGCAATAGTGAATCTGATGAAGAACAGGACCTCTGTTGTGATAGCTCATCGTCTTTCGACCATTCAGCATTCCGATATGATTGTTGTTATAGACAATGGCCGTATCATTGAGACAGGAACCCATACTGAACTTATGGAAAAGGATGACGGATATTACCGGAAGCTTCGCAGTTATCAGGCTATCTAAACCGGTTGAAAATCTCAAAATAATCTTATGCCGGGGAAGGAAAAGTATTTCAGCCTTTTTTTTATGTTTTTGCTGCTGTCGCTGATAGATTCACCTCTTAATGCCCAGATAGACTTTTCATACCAGTCGGATTACTATTTCCTCAGGGGAAAGGATGCGGTATCGCTTCCGGCAGCATGGAAGGATCCGGAATTTGATTGTACTTCATGGAACAGGGGCAAGGCGCCTTTCAGATATGGAAACGGTGCAGGAGGTACGGAGCTGACCGATATGCAGAACAGCTTCACGACTCTGTACCTGAGATCGGAATTTGACTGTAGCAACAAGGATCTCCTTAAGGAAATAGTAATCACTGCCGATTTTGACGATGGTTTTATAGTCTGGATTAACGGATCGGAGGTTCTGAGGACCAATTCTCCGGCTGTACCATCGTACAATAGTGTTGCACCGGCCAACCATGAATCGGGTACCGGTGAAAATTTCACCCTTGAAGCCACTGAGGTCGACCTGGTAAACGGAACAAACCATATCGCCATTCAGGGCTTTAATGTCAGTCTGAACAGTACGGACTTCTATCTTGATTTTGAAATTCATGCAGAGATAAGCCTGCCCCGGCTTACAGATACCATGGGGCTTGATTTTTCGGTGAAATCCGGATTTTATGACTCTCCCTTCAGTCTTTCTGTATCATCACCTGATCCTGCACTTGAAATAACTTACACCCTCGACGGAAGTAATCCGCAGAACTCCCTGACATCAATGGTTGTTCCCAATCCTGCATTGATACTCATCGACCCTGAAAGCACCTCAGGAAGGTCTGCTGTCCCGTCGGTTACTGTTAGGGCTTCAGCGTCAAAACCGGGAATGAAGCCGGCAATGCCATCAACACGCACATATGTATTTCCCGAAAAAGTCAGGACTCAAAAATGGCCGGGAGGCAACTGGCCATCAACCAGTATTAACGGGCAGCTCATCGATCTTGAAATGGATCCCGATGTAGCGGAAGATCCTTTGTATTCCCCTCAATTGACCAGCTCTCTTCTCGGGATACCATCGGTTTCAATTGTGACTGACAACCGGAACCTTTTTGATCCGGCTTCAGGGATCTATGTCAATGCGAATGGACATGGACTTGGCTGGGAAAGGGAATGCAGCGTTGAGCTGATTTACCCTGACGGCAGGGAGGGCTTCAGCATCAATGCCGGATTAAGAATACGCGGAGGTTACAGCCGTAATGACGAATTTCCGAAACATGCCTTCCGGCTTTTCTTCAGAGAGAAATACGGATACGACAAACTCAGGTATCCGCTTTTTGGAGATGAAGGAGTCGATGTGTTTGATAAAATTGATCTGAGGGCGGAACAGAATTATGCCTGGAGCAATGGTCAGTCGAATAATTCAATGGTCAGGGAGGTTTTTTCGCGTGATACACAGCGCGACATGGGTCAGCCTTACACGCGGAGCAGGTATTATCATCTTTATCTCAATGGCATGTACTGGGGCCTGTTCCAGTCGCAGGAAAGATCGGAAGCAAGATACGGACAGTCGTACTTTGGGGGCAGTGAAGACGACTATGACGTAATAAAGGTTAATACGGAAAATGGTTACCTGGTGGAAGCCACCGACGGGTCGCTCGATTCATGGAGGGCACTTTACAATATGTGTTCAAAGGGATTCACTTCAAATGAAGCTTATTTCAGTGTTGAAGGGAAAGATGCCTTGGGGAAGCCTGTAAAGGGAGGGGAAGTTAAGCTTGATCTCGACAACCTGATTGATTTCATGTCGGTCATTTTTTATACCGGCAACTTTGATTCGCCCACTGCAGTTTTCATGCAGAATAAAAAGGCAAACAATTTCTATGCAATAGACGACCGGAATGATAAGTCGGCAGGTTTTAAATTTTTTATCCATGATGCCGAGCATTCGTTGTTTGATGAGCCTCACAGTCCGGGCATAGGACTGTATGAAGACAGGGTGAATATCGGAATCAGAACAGACGCTCTCCGTATGGAAGTGAGCGATATAACCAGGTTTCATCCCCAGTGGATTCACTTCAGGCTGGCAGATAATCCCGAATACCGGATTCGTTTTGCCGACAGGGCCTGGCGGCATTTCTCCGATACCGGAGTGTTTGCACCTGATAAGGCGCTGGACCGGCTTGAAAAGAGGCTCAGCGAAGCCGATATAGCAGTTGTGGCAGAATCGGCCAGATGGGGTGATGCAAGACGTTCGGGGGCACCGTACACAAAAGTCAACAACTGGATTCCGGAAATCAACAGAATCAGAACCAGGTTCATCCCGGAGAGGACCCGGATAGTGATAAACCAGCTGAAGCAGGCAGGACTCTATCCGCTGATCAAGGCTCCGGTTATAAGCACCGATAAGGGGTTAATCAGTCAGGACGCAATGCCGATTAACGGATCAGTGCTTGTTAGTATCGGGAATCCGAACCCTGCAGGAACAATTTACTATACGCTCGACGGTTCCGATCCGCGGAAGATTGGAGGAGGTGTTAACAAGGGAGTAGTCTTTTCACTCGATAAAGTCAGCCTGGAGCTTGATGAGTCGACCGTAATAAGGGCGAGGATACTTTCTTCAGGAGAATGGAGCGCAATAGTCCAGGCAAATTTCATTAAGCAGCCTGAAGATTACAGCGGACTCAGGATTACGGAGCTCAATTATCATCCGCCAGATATTATTACCGGATACGACACACTATCCGGGAAGGATCTTGAATTCATTGAATTTAAAAATACCGGGAATCACTCAATAAATCTCGGCGGACTTGAGATCGACTCGGCTGTTCATTACATATTTCCTGATAATTTTCTTCTTCCGCCGAAGCAGTTTTTTGTTGTCGCATCCAAGCCTTCAAAGTTCTTCAGTCACTATGGGATGGTTCCCTCTGGCAATTACGAGGGAAATCTTTCAAATGCCGGAGAGGAAATACTTGTAAAGGACAGAAGTGATGCCGTAATAATAAGGTTTTCCTATGAAGATTCCGCTCCATGGCCTGATGGTGCCGATGGCGACGGGTTTTCAATTGCTTCGGCTGCCATCAATCCCGGCGGTGATCCGGGTGATCATTCTTACTGGACACTCTCGGTTGAGAAGGACGGGAATCCTTTTGCAGACAACCTAATGACTCCGGATATCCCGATAGATCCTGCTCCGGAGGGATCGCTGCTTGTATATCCGAATCCCACCATCGGTATTGTGACGATTCATCTGTTTACCGACGAGGTGCTTGAAGAAATGGACCTGGAAATACATTCAGCTTCAGGTAAGCTTATTAAAAGGCTGGTTATAGGAAATCCCGGGCTAATTGATCTTAAATCGGAAGGACTTCCGGCAGGATTCTATATCTTAGGGGTCAAAACTGCTGATTATTCATTGAAAAAAGCGATCATACTGACAAAATAAAAATCAAAAATAAAACTATGCTACGAAGAATTTTACTAATCAGTCTCTCTGTTATTTTGATAACAGTGTCGGGATTTTCGCAGAAGGCAAAAGCGAAGCAGACCTTTGCACTTGGCACGACTGAGTTTATGCTTGATGGAAACCCTTTCCAGATTATAAGCGGTGAGTTGCATCCTTCGAGGATTCCTGCTGACTACTGGCGTCACAGGATACAGATGGCAAAAGCGATGGGGTGCAATACAATCAGTGTGTACATCATGTGGAACTATCACGAACAGGAAGAGGGTGTTTTTGATTTTGAGACAGGCAACAGGAATCTGGCCCAGTTCTTCAACCTTGTGCAGGAAGAGGGTTTGTGGCTGATTGTCAGGCCGGGCCCGTATGTATGTGCGGAATGGGAGCTTGGAGGAATTCCTCCCTATCTCCTCAGGATTCCGGATATTAAACTCAGGTGCATGGATCCCAGGTATATGGCTGCAGCGGAGCGTTATATCGCTAAGCTTGCGGAAGTGGTTAAACCTTTCCAGGTGACCAGCGGCGGACCCCTTCTCATGTTGCAGATAGAAAACGAATATGGCAGCTTTGGAAATGACAGGAATTATCTTGCCCGTTTGAAAGAGGTTTGGACTGCGAACGGGATTGACGTACCGTTTTTCACAGGTGACGGACCAACCACCTATATGCTTGAAGCAGGTACTCTGCCGGGCTGTGCCGTGGGTCTGGATTCGGGAAGCCGGCCCGAACATTTCGAGCTTGCAGCTAAAATGAATCCCGGAGTGCCTGTTTTCAGCAGTGAGACTTATCCGGGCTGGCTGACTCACTGGGGAGAAGAATGGGCAAGGCCCGATACTACGAGTCTTTTGAAGGAGGTCAAATTCCTTATGGACAATAAGAAGTCATTTAACTTTTATGTCATTCACGGAGGAACCAACTTTGGCTACACCGCCGGAGCCAATTCAGGCGGCAAGGGATACGAGCCTGATGTTACAAGTTATGATTATGATGCGCCCATTGATGAGCAGGGGAGGCCAAGAGCCAAATATTTTGCATTGAGGAACCTCATTGGATCTTACCTGCCTAAGGGAAAAAAGCTTCCTCCGGTTCCCGAACCCATACCCTCGTATGAAATCCCATCCATAGGTCTTACTGTGTTCTCATCAGTCTGGGACAATCTTCCTCCGGCTGTCAGCTCGGTCCAGCCAAAACCATTTGAGGCTTACGGCCAGGATTATGGATTCATTCTTTATACAACCGAACTTATTGGGCATAAGAAGGGCAAGCTTACAGTTACAGATCTTCATGATTACGCGACAGTGTTTCTGAACGGCGAATTCATTGGTACTCTCGACAGGAGAGAGGGAATTAACACAATTGATATCCCTGAGAGCAAGGCTGAGCGCCCGCTTCTTGAAATTCTTGTGGAGGGAATGGGACGTATCAATTTTGCCCAGCATCTTATCGACCGCAAAGGTATTACCGACCGGGTGACCCTTAACGGCATGACTCTGATGAACTGGAAAGTGTATAATCTTCCTATGGATAACAAATTCATTTACGACCTCAGGTCATCGAACAGGACCCCGGGCAAGAGGGGAATTTTCTTCAAGGGCAACTTTTTTCTGTCGGCTCCCGGTGATACCTTTCTTGATCTGTCGAACTTTCAGAAAGGAATTATCTGGATCAATGGCCATAATCTCGGCCGCTACTGGAATATTGGACCACAGAAGAGGTATTATTGTCCGGCTTCATTCCTTAGAAAAGGCAACAATGAAATGATTGTACTGGATCTTCTTCAGACAGAACCTCAGATTGTTGTCGGGTTCAAGACAGCGGAATAGACAAATCAGGTAAAAATAAAAGGAGCGTCGCAAGGCGCTCCTTTTATTTTTATATGGCATCCCTTTGATGGCGGGATCAGACCAGAATTTTTGTAGTGAGGTTTGTGATGCTTTTCTGGATGTCGAGGAACATATCTCCATCCCTGCTGTCATCCTGCTCGACTATCATGTACTTCATCCCGGCCACATCTTTTGCTGCAATGATCTCCTTGAAGTTGACAACACCTTCTCCGACCGGTGCGATGTTGCCCTTGGTAACATCAAAGTAAGGAGGAAGCTTCTCATATCCGTCTTTAAGGTGGTAAATCGGGAATCTTCCCGGATACTTGTTGAATATATCCACGGGATTATGTCCGGCCTGTGTTACCCAGAACATATCCATTTCCATAATCACCAGATCTTTATCCAGTTCAGCAAGCATCACATCGAAATAGGGAACTTTCCCTTCCACTGTTGCAAATTCAAAATTGTGGTTATGATAACCGAACTGCAGCCCGAATTCCTTCATGACCTTTCCGATCTCATTCCAGTTTGCAGCCATTCTCTGGTAAGTGGCGATAGAGTTGCGCATCTCCTCCACGATCCATGGCTGGATGCAGTATTTGGCTCCGATAAGGGCATGGTCTTCAGCCATCTTTCTTGCACTATCGAGAGTTACGCCCGCTCCCTCAACCTGGGTGTGGCTGCTTAAAATTTCCATTCCAAGATCATTCACCAGTTTCTTGAAGTCGGCCGGCGAATATCCATAGAATTTGCCATCGACATAATCAGCAAGCTCAACATACTTGTAACCAAGGTCGGAAACCTTCTTCAGCGAACCTGGAGCATCTGCCGTCATCGCATCCCTGATTGTGTAAAGCTGAAGGCCGAGATTAAATGATTTCGGATCAACGATTACAGGTTCCGGCGCCTTTGCGGCCTTGTTGGAGGCGTTCCCGCAGGATGACTGTGATAAAACGAAAGCTCCGAGAGCGCCAGCAGCTGACACCCGCAGAAATTCTCTCCTGGATTGTGATTTTTTCATAATACTAATTCTAATTGATTATAAATTAAATGTTTGTTTTAACGAGATATTAAAAACAAAAATAATACAATTCTTAAATGAATTAATTGAAATATTTTTTTTCTCTTTGACATATACTACAGGTTTAACAAAAAATTTAATAGAACATGTACAGATTTATCCTTATCATGACCTTCATCCTTCTTTCAGCCTGCGGTTCGCAACCGGTATCTGAAAAAAGGACTGATTCAGATTTGCTCTGGTCGGTCAGGATGGCCAATACGGTCATCAACAGGTCCGACAGCCTTGCTTATTATGTCGACCGGAACCCGAAATGGGCTTATGATGTTGCTTTCCTGGGAATGGCGATGGACCGTTTGGGAGCCATTGATCCCGGATACTCTGGTTACATGGAGGATTGGGTAGATTATTTCGTGCAGCCTGATGGCAGTGTTCTTGATTATAGAAAAGAGGAGTATAACCTCGACAGGATTTTCCCCGGCAGGAACGTGCTGACGGTATATAAGCGGAAAGGGGATGCAAAATACAAGGCTGCCCTGGACGGATTAATCGACCAGCTTCGCGATCATCCAAAAACCCAATCGGGAGGTTACTGGCATAAAAAGATCTATCCATGGCAGATGTGGCTTGATGGTATATTCATGGGATCGACATACATGGTTCAGTATGCTTCCGAATTCGGTGCCCCGGAATGGTTTGACGTTGCCGTGAACCAGGCAGTGATGGCTTATGAAAAGACACTTGACAAGGAGTCGGGATTGCTGATGCATGCCTGGGATGAAAGCAGGCAGCAGAAGTGGTGCGATCCTGAAACAGGCCGTTCGCATTATCCATGGAGCCGTGCAACGGGATGGTATCTGATGGCACTTACGGATATCCTTGAATATCTTCCTGTGGATCATCCCGGAAGGGAGGATTTGCTCAGGATATTACAATCCACATCTGAAGCTCTCCTGAAAGTACAGGATCCGGAAACCGGGCTTTGGTTCCAGGTCCTCAATCAGGGCGGGAGGGAAGGTAATTATGTTGAAGGATCAGGTTCGGCAATGTTTGCTTATGTTTTTGCCCGCGCAGCACACAAGGGGTATCTTGATAAGGCTTACCTTGAAATTGCTGAAAAGGCCTTTGACAACTTAGTAAAGGAACTCATTACAATCGATGATAACGGCAACCTGACAATGCACAACATTGTAGGAGGATGCGGACTGGGAGGAAATCCCTACCGCGACGGTTCATTTGAGTATTACGTCAACGAAAAACGTGTTGACAATGATACAAAAGGTGTGGCTCCCTTTATTCTGGCAGCGCTGGAACTTGATAAATAAAGGTTTACAGGAACAATCTCTTTATATGTCGTTCATACATGTTCTCAAAGACGCATTGAGACACAATCTCCTTGTACTCCTCAAGCAGCCTGTAAAAGTCATCCATTTCATGAGCGGCCAGCTTGTAAGCTACATGAACCAGCTGACGCATATTGGGATTATAGTCTCGGTTTGACTGATCGTGCCGGAGCGATGATGCGAATTTCCTGCTGTTCCATGACCGCACCTCTCCCGCCGTGGGCAGGAGAGATGCATTTATGTCAATCACATCGGCATACGGGGCACAAAGCTCTTCGGTCTTTTCCAGAGCTTGAACATAAATGGCTTTTGCGAAATCAAGAGCCTCTCCTCCGGCTTCAGCAAGTCCGATAATCTCTTCAAGCCATGTAGTTCCGGCAGTTTTGAGATGCACCCCCTTGTCATGTTTTCTGAGTATTGAACCGATGTGAGAATACAGTGCAAATTTGTCAGAACCGGAATGAATACTGATCTTAAGTTCTGTCGGAAGTCCGAATTCTTTCACTGCATGATCGATGACCAGAAGATCCTCCTCGAACTCAATTACGAACTTGTCAATATCACCTACATAGTCAACCCCTTTGTTGAATCTTCCGGAGAATTTCGGAGCGATCGTCTGTACCGGAACATTTTCGCCGCTCAGCATAAGCAGGATGAAAAAGAGGTCTACAGGCGACTGCGGCTTGGCCACTTCATCCATGGATACTTCAGTGATGAAGTTGCCTGCACCCTTTGCTTTTTCAATTTTTCCGTAAATCTCACCTGCTTTCCGGGCAGCGAAGAGATAATTTTCAGCTATAGCCGTAAGCTGTTCAACGGTACATTTAAACGGTTTTTTGATGCCGGGCACTTCGATCTTTCCGGTGTATTTCTTTGCTTTTCCGATGAATTCGCTGATTTTTGAGTCATCTGCACGCTTTCCAATATAGGAGGCGACATCGATGGTGAAGAAATCGGAACTTGAGATGAACCTGTCAACCGTATCAAGGTTGATATGATCGGCATCGACAAAATAAGGTTCCACGAAGCCGGATGCCTTTGTTACGGTATCAGCCTCCTTCCTGACATCCTGAGGCTGGGTGCCGATGATCATGTGCTCCCTGTTTGATTTGTTCCACACGGGAGTAATTATGACACCCTTTTTTCCGGCTTCGGTAATTGCCTTAAGCTGGGCATGGCCCTGGTGACCGAAGCGGTCACCCATTCCCATTGAATATTTCCCTAATTTCTTCATTTGCGGGCTATAAATTTTCAACGCGTTTCATTCTGGGAACAAGGAAGTGCATAAGAATCCAGGCCAGCAGGTAAGCTATTCCACAGAAGATGAACATTATGCCATAGCCGACCTCTGTCTTGTCGAGTGCCGTGTAATGCTTCAGCAGCAGACCTGCTGCCTGGGCAACAAGGATACCGCCCACTGCTCCTGCCATACCTCCAATACCTGTTACGGAAGCCACGGCTTTTTTCGGGAACATGTCGGTTACGGTTGTAAATATATTCGCAGACCATGCCTGGTGAGCTGCACATGCAAGTCCGATAACCAGCACTGCATACCAGGTATTAAACTGTCCTAGCCAGCTGGCCAGGAGAACTGAAAGCGGAAACAGCGCATAGATAAACATTGATAATTTTCTGGCCTTGTAGGTGACCATACCGCCATTCATGAGTTTTTTGGGCAGCCAGCCTCCGAAAATAGATCCTATGGTTGCGATTGTGTAAACGACTGCCACGGCGAAAGTCCAGCTAATAACGCCGGGAACGTCAGCTCCGGTGCCTGCATAAGTGGGATTCAGTGTTTTGAATTCGAGTATCTTCCTTGCATTTTCCCCGTTAAGGAAAGCTGGCAACCAGAACAGATAGAACCACCATACCGGGTCGGTGAGGAACTTACCGAAGAAGAAAGCCCATGTCTGACGCTTCGCAAGCAGCTTAGACCATGGCACCTTTTCTGTTTTGCCTTCAACTTCCTTGCTTTTTTCTTCTTTCTCGTCGAGGTCGCTGTGTATGTAATCATATTCAGCCTGCGACAGAACTCCTGCCCTTAGCTTTTGCTCGGGTGAGGCATAGGTGCGGAACCAGAAGAAGAGCCATATCAGGCCGATAGCCCCGACGAATATGAATGCCACCTGCCAGCCCCAGTGCACAGCGATCCATGGAACAAATAGAGGTGTGAGGATTGCTCCTACATTGGTGCCTGAGTTGTAAATGCCTGTGGCAAGTGCTCTTTCCTTCTTTGGGAACCATTCAGCCATAGTCTTGTTGGCTGCAGGGAAGTTACCGGCTTCAGTGAAGCCCAGTGCTGCTCTCCATATACCAAAGGTGAAAGCATTATGTGCAAGAGCATGGCCGATCGCCGCAATACTCCAGCCAAGAAGAGAAAAGGCATATCCTCTTTTGGTTCCGATCCAGTCGATGAACCTGCCTGCGAGTGTCATACCTATGGCATAGGCAATCTGAAAACTCATAACGACCCATGAATAGTACAATTCCTGGTTTGCCTTGTCGGGTCCGAAAATACCCTCTTCGGCAAGAGTGGGTTTAAGGAGTCCAAGAACATTACGGTCGAAATAGTTCACTGTAGTTGCGAAAAAAACAAGAGCACAGATTGTCCACCTGTATTTTCCAATTGTCTCATTGATTGAAGCTGCTGACATAATATCCGGATTAGGTAAGCTTAAACATTATAGGTTGTTGATGCGGTTGATCCTCCGCGGCCTGTCCAGTTGGTATGGAAGAATTCTCCCCTGGGCTTGTCGATGCGTTCATAGGTATGGGCACCGAAGTAATCCCTCTGGGCCTGTAGCAGGTTGGCCGGAAGATTTTCGCATCGGTATCCGTCAAAATAGCAGAGCGCCGATGACATGGCTGGCACAGGAATCCCGTTGACAAGAGCGGTAGAGATAACATTTCTCCATCCGGCCTGTGCTTTTTCAACCTTAGTCTTGAAGAACGGATCGAGCAGCAGGTTGGGAATATCCTCATTGGCATCGAATGCTTCCTTGATCTTTCCGAGGAATGCTGACCTGATTATGCATCCACCCCTCCACATCAGGGCTATTCCCCCATAATTCAGTTTCCATCCGAATTCCTGGGCTGCAGCTCTCATCAGGGCATAACCCTGTGCGTATGATACGATTTTCGAGGCGTAAACCGCTTCCCTGAGGTCAGTAACAAATGCTTTCAGATCGCCTTTGAACACTTTGGCCGGACCTGTGATTATTTTCGAAGCCGCAACACGTTCATCCTTCAGTGCCGAAAGACATCTCGAGAACACTGCTTCTCCTATCAGGGTGAGAGGTATACCGAAGTCAAGCGCAGTGACCGCGGTCCATTTACCTGTTCCCTTCTGCCCGGCAGTATCAAGGATTTTATCTACCATCGGGATTCCGTCTTCATCCCTGAAGGCAAGAATATCCCTTGTTATTTCAATCAGATAACTGTCGAGTTCACCCTTGTTCCATTCCCTGAACACAGTGTGCATCTCATCGGCGTTCATATTGAGAAGATCCCTCATTATCTGGTAAGCTTCGCAGATAAGCTGCATATCGCCATATTCAATACCGTTATGAACCATTTTCACGAAATGGCCTGCACCATTTTCTCCCACCCAGTCACAGCATGGAGTTCCGCCGTCAACTTTCGCGGCAATGGCCTGGAATATTGGTTTGACTTCGGGCCAGGCAGCTGGTGAACCACCGGGCATGATGGATGGTCCCAGAAGCGCTCCTTCCTCTCCGCCTGAAACACCGGTTCCGATGTAAAGAAGTCCCTTGCTTTCAACAAGGGCAGTTCTCCTGTTTGTGTCAGGGAAATGAGTGTTTCCTCCGTCGATGATAATGTCACCTTTTTCAAGGAGGGGGATGAGCGAGTTGATCATGTCGTCAACAGCACTTCCGGCCTTTACCATTATCATTATTTTCCTGGGCCTTTTAAGTGATTTAACCAGCTCTTCAAGAGAGCGGGCTCCGATAATTTTTTTTCCTGATGCCCGCCCTGACAGGAAGTCATCAACCCTTTGAAGCGTACGGTTGTACACTGTGACCTGGAATCCCTTGCTCTCCATGTTGAGAACCAGGTTTTCGCCCATCACGGCCAGTCCGATCAATCCGATATCCGATTTTGTGTCCATAAAAGATTATTTATCAATTAAATATAATTTTGTTTCTTCATATAATCGTGCTATGTTTTAAGCCCTGTGCCCCGGTAGTACTCCCTTACAACCTCATCCAGCACCCGGCTGGTTCTTGCAGCCGTAACTCCTGTGCTTACAACGTCACCTTCGCCTGAGAGTGCCCTGACGATCTGTTCAATAAGGTAGAACTGGATGTTTTCAGGTCTTTCATTCACAAATTCCTGTGTCCCGGCGGAATTGACAAGAACGATCGGGTCGTATGTAAAAGTAGAGGTTTTTATAATTCCTTTTTCACCTGTTATCTCAAAATAATCCCTGTTTGCTTCCCGGGAAAGGCTGAAGCTCCAGATTCCGGTTCCAACTATATTGTCCCTGAACAGGAAGCTGGCAGCTACGAAATCCTCAGCCTTATACAGCCGGCCCTGGTTTACGGCAAGGGACGAAACTTTCAGAACCGGGCCGAAAATGTAGTCAAGGAAATCGAGCTGATGGGAACCGAGGTCAAAGAAATGGCCCGCACCTGAGATTTCAGGGATGACACGCCAGGGCAGATTTCCTGAAAGTTCATCTTCTGAGGGGTAATTATAAATCTGGAAATTTGCAAAACGCGGTTTGCCGATTTCACCTGCATCTATAAGTTTCTTAATCAGCCGGAATCCGGGAAGTGTTCTCCTGTAATATGCAACATAAACGGGGATGCCGGTAAGTTCAGCCATCTCATTTATCATGACGCACTCCCTGTAATTTGCCGCCATTGGCTTTTCAATATAAACCGGTTTGCCTGCTTTGAGAGCCCTTATGGCGTATTCGGCATGACTTCCGGGGGGAGTGGCTATGTAAACGGCATTTACCTCTTTGTCGTTGATGAGCTGGCCGGGATCGGAATAAAATCTTGGAACATTATGTCTCCTGGCATAATCTTCAGCCAGGGCTTTGTCGCGCCGCATCACGGCGACCAATCTCGAACCGGACACCTTGCTGAATGCCGGACCGCTTTTTTGTTCTGTGACTTTGCCGCAGCCTATTATGCCCCAGTTGATCATCTGAGCTTGTCTTTAGCAGCCCAAAGTCCCACCGCAGGATTTGAGATATAGTAAATTTCCTCTCCGTCAGGCATACTGTTCACACCTTCGCGTAGTACGGCCGGATCATATTTCTTCAACATGGTTTCAAGACTGGCGTATTTGAAATTGACCGATTCAATTTCCTGCCTTGTAAGGTTGCCCGGGCAATAGGTTATTGAAAATCTTCCCTCCGAACTGCCATGAATAAGGTGTGCTGCAGCACTCAGATTGTCCATCAGTTCAGGATTCTGGTCGAGCGCCTTAAGTGTTGCGGGAGTTCCCCTGTAGCCATATTTCCTGATAAGCCTGTCAATCTCCTTGTCCTCCCCGAATTCCCTCAGTCCGGGTGCAAGTATAATCAGTTCGCCATAGTCAGCCATCGCCATCCTGGTCCGGTAAATACTCTTGTTGCCAAGCCAGGTGCTTTTGAACTCAGAGGGATCGAGATAAACCACTGCCTTCCTTATAGGCTTGTCAAGAACGGTAAAATTGACCTTGATTGAAAGCTCGGAAGCGAGCCTGAACACTTCGTAGTCGTCGCCTATGAAAAGTCCGCGGATAACAAGTTTTCCTGTATCATCGCGGCCTATGACCGTCTGGATGTAAACAACAGGCATTTCCCTGATGAAATTTTCTGAAGCATAGTTGAGCAATCTTCTTACCGGAGTGTCAGCCTTGCCCATCATTCTTTCCATCCCATAGACGGCCCCGATGAAATGACTTTTATTGATCCCTTCCGGACCTCCCGTTCCGACAAACAGATTCTTGTTATAGTTGGCCATTCCCACAACCTCGTGGGGCACAACCTGGCCGATTGAAATGATAAGGTCGTGTCTGCCGTTTACAAGAAGCTTGTTGAGCTGAGCCGGCCAGGAGTAACTGAGCTTTCCTTCGGTTATTTCGCTTATGAATTCCCCCGGAACAGTTCCGACTGTTACAACATCATTCCTCCAGTCGTGAACCCTGAACAGCTCTGCCGGTACCCCCCTGAACATTTCGGAAATCTCAGCCGGCGACATGGGAGAGTGGGTACCCAGTGCGGGCAGAATGTCGGTCAGGTTCTCCCTGTAATATTTGTGAACGAGAGTGGTGATGTCCCCGGCCCGGGAGTGGAACCTGGTGAAATCAGGCGGCAGTGCAAGTACTTTTTTTCGCTGCCCCAGCTTCACAAGTGCTGAAAATACCCCATACTCCAGTTCATTTGGGCCGATTACTGTATTTTCCGATCCGTATTGGTAGTATATCATTGCTTTTTCTTTAATGTTTTATTTCAAATGCATGCCTTTTTCTGAGAACGGTATGCGGCTTGCGGTGTGAGGCTTACTGCCAACTGCCAACTGCCAACTGCCAACTTCTTTCTGAGCCCTGTGCCCTGCTTTGCCCGCCGAAGCAGGAGCGAAGGCGGGTGCTTTTACACTCCGCTATAGGCGCTGAATCCGCCGTCGACCGGTATAATGACTCCGGTGACGAACTTCGACAGATCGGAAGCCAGGTAGAGAAGGGTTCCGGTCAGTTCTTCCGGAGTTCCGAATCTTTCCATCGGGGTGCTGCCAAGAATTTTCCTGGTTCTGGCAGTGGGTTCTCCTGTTTTTTCATCCATCAGCAGGAACCTGTTCTGGTTCGTGAGCAGGAATCCCGGTGCAATGGCATTCACCCTGATGCCTGTTTTGGAGAAATGCACGGCCAGCCATTGTGTGAAATTATTAACAGCAGATTTTGCGGCTGAATATGCAGCTATCTTCGTAAGAGGCCTGTAGGAGTTCATCGATGAAATGTTTATAATAACCCCTTTACGATTCTTTACCATATCGGTTGAGTACACCATTGTCGGGATGAGCGTGCCCTTGAAGTTAAGGTCGAACACCTTGTCGAAACCTTCAAGTTTCAATCCGAAGAATGTATCGTCGGGTTCTTCGGTGCCATCCATCTTTTCAACTTTTGTGGTAGCTGCCGGAGAATTTCCTCCCGCACCGTTCACAAGGATATCTATAGCGCCGAACGTTTCGTTAATGATTTTCTTTGAAGCCAGAAGCGATTCCCTGTCGAGCACGCTGGCCGAGAGCCCGATTGATTGCGTTCCGAACTCCTTTTGGATTTCAGCCGCAACTTTCACTGCAGCTTCCTGATTGAGATCAATGATCACAGTCTTTACTCCATGCGATGCAAGTGACCTGGCCATTTCTGAACATATGAGACCTGCGCCGCCTGTAATGACCGCTGTTTTTCCTTTGAGATTTAATTCGTTCATATTTAAAGAGATTTATTGACAGTCAGGGATCCTCATATTTTTACCGGATACCACTCTGCCGGAATGATTTAATATTAGAATCCAAAGTATTCTTTTGCGTTTTTGTAGGATACACCCTCTATCAGAGGTTTTACAAGCTCATCCTCATCCGGTATGTTTCCTTTTTCTATTTCCGAACCGATAAAATTACACAGTATTCTTCTGAAGTACTCATGGCGTGGGAAAGAGAGGAAGCTGCGGGAGTCGGTTACCATTCCCACAAATCTTCTAAGAAGTCCAAGGGAGGCGAGGTCCCTGAAGTGTTTTTCCATCCCGTTCTTCTGATCGAGGAACCACCATGCTGCACCGTACTGAACTTTAACTGCCCCGGAGCCGTCGTTGAAATTGCCTGCCATGGTGATCATTAATTCGTTGTCGGCAGGATTCAGGTTGTAAAGGATTGTTTTTGCAAGCTGATCCGAATCATCAAGTGCGTCAATGAATCTTGACATTCTGAAGGCATCCTGGGGTACACCGATTGAATCCCATCCCGTATCGGGGCCCATCTTCCTGAACATTCTGGCGTTGTTGTTTCTGAGGGCGCCCACGTGGAACTGCTGAGTCCATCCTCTTTTGTGATTCATCCTGCAAAGCTCGAGCATAATAGCCATCCTGTATTTCTCAGTTTCATCTGCCGAAACCTGCTGACCCCTTAAAAGTGACCTGAATATCTTGTCCGCTTCCCTTTCACTGCACGGTGAAAAGAAGAACCTCTCGGATCCGTGGTCGGAGAGTCGGCATCCCATTTCATGGAAAAAGGCATGCCTTTCGTCCAAAGCCACTGTCAGGGCTTCAAAACTTCCGATTTCCTTTCCGGTGACTTTTTCAAGCTTCAGTATGTACTCCCTGAATTTATCCGGGTCATCTGTTTTTATTACGTTGTCGGGACGGAAGGCCGGAAGCATCTTCAATTCACTGCTGCCTTTCATCTGAGTGTGAAATTCGAGGCTGTCAGCAGGATCGTCGGTAGTGCAGACAACTTCTACCTTATTCTTTCTGAGGAGCGACCTGATGCTGAATTCCCGTGTTCTGAGCATAGATGAAGCTCTTTCATAAATCTCAGCGGCATTGGAGGGCGAAAGGAGTTCATAAATCCCGAAATACCTTGCCAGTTCAAGATGTGCCCAGTGGTAAAGGGGATTTCCAATAGTTGCAGGCAGTGTCTCGGCCCACTTTTCAAATTTCTCTTTCGGAGAGGCATCGCCTGTACAGTAAAGCTCGCTAATGCCATTCGTTCTCATGGCCCTCCATTTGTAGTGATCGCCGTCGAGCCATGCCTGGCCTATATTGTCAAAGCAGATGTCACCTGCAATCATCGAGGGCGATAAGTGGCAATGAAAATCGATGATGGGCTGATTCTCGGAAAATTCATGATAAAGTCTCCTTGCTGTCTTTGTTTCCAGCAGAAAGTCGTCGTTTATAAATCTTTTCATCACTATATGGTTTGATTATTCCCGGTAAGCTGCCATGGGTAAAAAAATGAGCAATTAAAAATAGCAAATAAATCAGAGGTACGGACAAAAAGCCGTTAAGGTATGTTAATTTTCACATAATTCAGCTGAAGTGCAAAGGCTTCACAAGTAACAAATATGGATATTCTCTTCATCCTTTCAGCCAAAGATTGTATTTTTATGATTCCAAATCAGGTCTTGTCATTTATAACAATCAAAATATAGTGAATTATGAAGATTGAGTTGAGATATGCAGTGCATCCCGATGATTTCAGGTCGTATGATACCGGAAAACTGAGGAAGGAATTTCTGATAGAGAAGTTGTTTGTACAGGATGAGATAATGCTGGTTTATTCAATGTACGACAGGTATATGGTGGGAGGTGCCATGCCTGTTGATAAGGTTCTTAAACTTGAGTCGGCAGATGATCTTAAAGCTTCTTATTTTCTAGAGCGAAGAGAGATGGGAATGATCAATGTCGGCGGTGAAGCCGAGGTCGAAGCTGGCGGAGTGACCTATAATATTGGTTTCAAGGAGGCACTGTACCTTGGCAGGGAGACAAATGACGTGTTTTTCAAATCGAAGGATGCCTCAAATCCGGCAAAGCTGTATATCAATTCAGCCCCGGCCCACCATAAGTATCCATCACGAAAAGTCACACTGAGGGATGCGGAGATTGTCACTCTCGGATCAGCCGAAGCCTCCAACCACAGGACTATCAACAAGCTTATCGTGAACAGTGTCCTTCCGACATGCCAGCTTCAGATGGGGATGACCGAACTTAAGACTGGCAGTGTATGGAACACTATGCCTGTTCATACACATAACCGCAGGATGGAAGCCTACTTTTACTTCGAGGTCCCTGAAAAGCAGGGGATCTGTCATTTTATTGGCGATCCCGACGAAACCCGTCACATATGGATGAAAAATGAACAGGCCGTACTGTCACCTTCGTGGAGCATACACAGCGCATCAGGCACTTCCAGTTATACATTCATCTGGGGGATGGCCGGTGAGAACCTTGATTACAGCGATATGGATGTCCGCCATCCCGATACTCTTAAATAAAACAAAATGGAAGCTGTTAAGGAATTATTTGATCTGAAGGGCAAGGTGGCCCTTGTTACCGGGGGAACTCATGGTATAGGACTTGCAGTCGGAATTCTGTTGGGTAAGGCAGGAGCCAGGGTGTGCGTGAATGATCTCAGCGCAGAGAAGCTTGCCCTTTGCAGGGAGGCATTCGGGAAGGAGGGACTGGATGTTTACACACTGGTGTTCGACGTAACGGATGAAAAGGATGTCGACAGGGGAATATCACAGATTGAAGCCGATCAGGGTCCTGTTGACATTCTTGTAAATAATGCCGGAATAATCAAAAGAATACCGATACTCAATATGCCTGTTGCGGATTACAAACAAGTCATTGACGTGGATCTGGTTGCTCCCTTCATTGTCTCAAAACGTGTTGCCCCGAATATGATTGCAAACCGAAGCGGGAAGATAATCAACATGTGCTCGATGATGAGTGTCTACGGCCGGAATACGGTGTCGGCCTATGCTTCAGCAAAGGGAGGACTTGCGCTTCTGACGAGGAACATGACATGCGAGTGGGCAAAATACAACATTCAGGTTAACGGCATCGGGCCGGGATACATAGAGACCGCTCAGACAGGTCCGATACGTGAAAACGGTCATCCGTTCAATGACCTGGTCATGACCAGGACTCCTGCAGGTAGATGGGGTCAGCCTTCGGATGTTGCCAATGCTGCATTGTTTCTTGCCTCACGGGCAAGCGATTTCGTCAACGGGCATATTCTGTTTGTCGACGGAGGCATCCTTGCCAACTTCGGCTACGTGAAGGGAGAAAACGATTTATAGAGTTCGTTCAGCCTCCCTGGCTCTTGCATTGAAATACAGAATGCTTGAGAAGATCGGAAGCATAGGCAGTGTGATTGCATTCACCACTGCTGAAAGTATGATGTAAAGCGGCCGGGTGCTGATTTCCAGGGCTGCCGTGGCATCTTCCGGATTGCTGACTGCCGAAAGGAAACTTCCGGTAAATGGCAGCAGTACCAATCCTGACAAAAGGATAGAGGCAACAAGCAAAAGAATTATGAAAACCGCTGTCCAGCCGAGGTTGTTCCAGAAATTCCGGTGGGCAAGGGTTGCCGTTCTGACTATTGCGTGAGCTATAATAGGCCCTTCAACCATCATTATCGGAAGTATGAAAAGATAAAGGGTCATGATATACACACCTGCAAACAAAGCCCCCACGAACAGGAGGATAAGTCCCAGGAAAAGAGCAAAGGAGCCCACAAAAGCCAGTATTACAAGTATGAGGAGATAGGGGATATAGTATCGCAGTGATTTCACCGCGCACTTCAGGAAATTACATTCCCTGTCAAGCGGATTGAACATTACAAAATACTGCAGAATAACCGCGAACAGCACATTTACAAGTGTGAAAATGATCATCGGCCATTTGAATTCACTCAGCTTATTCATCATTTCATCCATATCGAAAGACTGGTAATCGCCGATATCTATTCTTATGAATGTGCCCAGATACTGCATGGCAAGTCCCATTGCAAATGAAATAAGGAAAAGGGCAACGAACCTGTTCCTGTAAAAATCCCAGAACGAATTCATTGCGCTGTCGATAGTATGAGCCTTGTAAAGCGGGTGACTTTCTATTGGTTCCATTATTGTCTGCTTCAGTTATTAAATGATTGCGTTCCCTGCCTGGTCCGGTGTTACTTTCCCGGCCTCCAGCCGCGGATCACATTTGCGAAGGGGAATACATGACCTTTCTTCGGGGGATTAAATATACCCTCCCTGACTGACTTTACGTCCTCGATAGTGAAAAAAGCCCTGGAGTTGAAAGAGGTGATAATATTTATTACGTTTTTCAGTTCACTGCGGTGAACGATTGAATAGATGATGTCGATCTTTTCCTTTGCCCCGTGCGCTTCAATTGTTGTGGCTCCGAATCCGTTTGTATTCAGATTTCTGACAAGTTCCATGCCGTTCTCGTTTACAAAAACCCTTATCATCTGGATACCCATGGCAAGTCTTTCCTCAATTATCATCCCCACATAATTTCCTGTGGCGAATCCGGCTGCATAGGCAATGTAATTTATGTAATTATCCAGATTCTGCATTATCTTGCTGATTGCAATGATCCATATGAGAACTTCAAAGAATCCGAGAATCGGAGCTACTTTCCTGTTCCCCTTCGAGACGAAGATAATTCTCATCGTTCCTATCGATACATCGCAGATCCTTGCCAGAAATATCAGGAAAGGCAATACAGCATAAACGAAGATTTCCGAGTTGAAAAAAGATGTCTCCATGATTGCGTTATTTTATCTGCTAAAGATAATAATTGTAGTGAAGGAATTATCGCTGACCGGATTGCTTTGCCGATGTTCCTGAATTCCGTTTCGTTATAGTTCTTTATATCTTATCTTCGCATTAAATAAAAAATACATGTCGAGATTCAAACTTACGATCGAATATGACGGAACAAGGTATTCCGGGTGGCAGATGCAAAAGGGAGGCAAATCGGTACAGGGAGAAATTGTTGATGCCTGCAGGGATCTGTTCGGGGTTGACAATATAGATGTATACGGAGCAGGCCGCACCGACAGCGGAGTGCATGCCATCGGCCAGGTTGCCCACGTGGAAGCATCCTCCGACCTGGTCCCCCTGAGGATTCGTTATGGAATAAACGACAGGCTTCCGCATGATATATCCATTCTCAATGTTGAAAAGGTGCAGGACAACTTCCATGCAAGGCATGATGCGGTTGCCCGGAGTTATTTCTACCAGATCAGCCGCCGAAGGACTTCTTTCGGGAAGAAATATGTCTGGTGGATAAAGGATCAGCTGGATATAGACCGTATGAACGAAGCAGCGAAACATTTTCCCGGACTCAAAAATTATAAGTCATTCACTGATGAGGACCAGGAGCAAAGATCGACGAAGGTCGAGATAATGCACTCCGGAGTTTATGATTACGGTGACATGCTGCTGTTCCACGTGATAGGGTCTCATTTTCTGTGGAAGCAGGTGCGCAGAATGACAGGAGTTGTCGTTGAAGCCGGACGCGGCAAGCTTGATCCGGGAGACATCCCCGGATTTTTCAGGAACAGGTCCGATGTTCCGGCCGGTCTTACAGCCCCTCCAAGTGGTCTTTTCCTCGAAAAGGTTTACTATCAGGATGAAAAAATAAATTTTGCAGCCCGGCCGGTTATAAGTTTATGACCGGAGCAATAACTTTTTTTTGAATAGTAGGGAACAATTTCGTAACTTTTAAGTTTATACCTTTTAAAAAATACTATTATGAAGCGACGCGATTTCATCAGGACTGCCTCACTGGCTGCGCCCGTTATTAGTCTTTTTCCTGCTGATCTCAGCGGGATAGCGAGAATAAGTGCTCCCGGAGGTATGGAAAAAAGGGCTCTTGGACGGACAGGCGCTATGCTCTCCATTATTGGTTTTGGAGGCATTGTGGTTATGAACGCCACAACTGAAGAGTCATCAGCCCTTGTACGTCAGGCTATCGAAGCCGGTATTAACTATTTTGATGTAGCCCCGTCATACGGAAATGCCGAGCAAATGCTTGGACCGGCACTGGAGCCCTACAGAAAGGATGTGTTCCTTGCCTGCAAGACAGGCAAGAGGAAAAAAGCCGAAGCACGTGCAGAACTGGAACAGTCGCTGAAGAATATGCGGACTGACCATTTTGATCTCTATCAGCATCATGCAGTCACCTCCCTTGAGGATGTTGATACCCTGCTGGGTCCGGGAGGATCAATGGAAACTTTTATTGAGGCCAGGAAAGAAGGCAAAATAAAATACATCGGATTTTCAGCTCACTCCGTTGAAGCTGCAATGGCCCTGATGGACCGCTTCGACTTTGACAGCATCCTTTTCCCTTTCAACTATGCAACATGGAATTCAGGCAATTTCGGTCCTCAGGTACTTGCCCGTGCACGTGAGAAGAAAATGGGAATCCTTGCCCTGAAGGCAATGGCGAAAGGTCCCTGGGCAGAGGGAGCCGACAGGTCGGGTTATCCGAAATGCTGGTACGAACCTCTTGTAACACCAGAGGATATAAAGATGGGATTGCGATTCACCCTCAGTCACCCGATAACAGCTGCTGTTCCTCCTGGTGAAGCCGAATTGTTTAAAATTGCACTCGGAATGAGGAACGATCTCAAGCCTTTGAAAAAACCCGAAATAAAAGCCCTTAAGGAAAAAGCTGCCGCAGGAGTTCCATTGTTCAGCAACAAAGGTACCGCCTGAGCAAGATAGTCAGGTTAATCGGCAGTGTACTTGAGGCGGAGGTCAAGCTCGCTGTCATAAACGAACCAGCAGGCATCCTCGCACTGCGTCTCGGTGAATTTCGTCCTTGGAATCGCCGAGTCGACAGCTGTATATGTTTTTCCATTTCTTTCATACCTGGCGGTCACGGTGTATTTCTTGTTTAGCCTTACATCTATCCTGTAGATGTCAGAGGGGGGATTTGCCGTTGTCAGAATCACACCGTCCTCAATTTCGCCCTCATATACAATAATTGTCGCAGCCGGATCATTCTCCGAAAATTTTACAAGGAGATAATCGGTTGCAGGCTCATCCGAAGTGCAATCGCCGCAATCGGCAATCCATCCCTGTTCCTCGCACGAAAAGGCAGCGGCGAGAATAAGGAACAGAAATATCCTCAGGCTGTGTTTTCCGATTTTCGCTACCATTCTAATTTCTTTTCGTGTTTTTTCACCCTGCTAAGCCTGTAGCTGTAGGTAAAGCCCAGTCTTCCCCAGAGAGGACCAATTTTATAGAATTCGGTTTTCAGATATTCAATACCCGCAGTCATAGCCAGGTTTGACCTTTCGAACTTTATTCCTGCGGCCGGAATAATTCTGACCTTGCTTTCGGGCCGGGCTATCGTTCCATTGAATGCCGGGCCGAAGTTGTATCCTGCCGACAGTGAGGCAGAGGCCATGATTATGAATCCCGAAGGTTTCTCAAGAAGTGTGAAGTCTTTGAATAGTCCTGCGTATGCAAAAGAACTTTCATCGAGATACTGGTAATACTCATTGGCGCCAACCTCCTTCATGACTCTTGTCCTGAAAGGCTTTGTGTCAAATCCTGCCATGAATCCCGCACTGAGGAGCGGTTCCTTGAATGAAAGCATGAGGCCCGCCAGAATATCCCTGTTGTTGGCCCTGGTATTGGCCGAAAGGGAGATCACATCCAGTGTCAATCCAGGTTTACCTTTTATATTATATCTTTCAAGAAGCGCAGTGATATCTTTTCTTCCGAAAGCTGATGCCACTGTATAGGGATTGACTCCTCCCTTTTCCTGGTCATTCCAGAGGTCTCCTTTTTTAAGCAGAAACTCTGCTGCCGGAATATGGTTTGACTGAATTGCCAGGGCCAGAGCATTGTAGTTATGGATGTTCTTTTCGTAAAGGTCGACCCCCTCCCTGAGAAGCAGGCTCATTATTGCGGTGTCGCCATTCTGGGCTGCAATAAGAAACGGGGTGAATCCTTCCCGGTCCCTTGCTTCCAGATTGGCACCGGTTTGAAAGAGCAAATCTGCTACATTGGCAGATCCCGAAAGGATGGATGCCATCAGCGGGGTTGTTCCGTCAACTGATTTCAGGTTGCAGTCGGCATCATAATAAAGCAGGAGGTCGGTCATCAGCATATCACCGTTCACTGCTGCGTAATGTAACGGAGTGGCGCCGTGATTGTCAGGGAGATCAATATCTGCTCCGCCCCTGATGAGGGTCTCGGCGATTTCGGTGTTCATGTTTTTGACAGCAATCAGGAGTGCAGTCTCATGCCCGGCCGTCTTCTTATCTATATTCGGATTCCAGGCAAGCAATGTTTCCACGGCAATATCCCTGTTATTTGCAACAGCAAAAATAAGCGGCGTTGCTCCCTCGTAAGTTTCCGCATCTATTTCAGCTCCTTTCGAAAGAAGCCTGCTGACTTCCGTGTGCAGACCCTTTGAGGATGCAATCATGAGATTGTATTCAAGTGCGCCCTCGGTGTCCATCGGTAAGTAATCGAGAGTGTCAAGAATTGTAATAACCTGTCCGGATAATCTTTGCAGCGGGAAGGTCAGATTAGCGAGGATCAGCGTTAAGGCAAATATGCTACTGCGTGTTAATAACATGTTCGCAAAGTTAGTTTTTTGGCAATTCGGTGGTTAAAAATTTAAGTACAAAAAAACAATATTTACAAACTCATTAAGTTAAATTTTATGAAAGTTCAATGTCAAACTTGAATTCTGTTAATAAAACTTATATTTTTATCCCCCAAAAGTGAAATTCTTGACTATTTTGAAGAAAATCTTTCTGATTGTAATTTTGTCGCTGGTTGCACGTTACACCCCCATTGCAGTGGAGAAACCCGGTAACCCCACCGACAGGCTGGCCCCTGCCTATGTGAGGCTCACAAATACCGATTCGTCGGTTTCGGAGTTTGAAGGCTGTGTACCTGTCATCAATTCCTTTATGAAGAAGTGGTCCATCCAGGGTGCATCCGTGGCGATCGCAAGAGATGGAAAACTTGTATATGCACGGGGATTCGGACATGCTGATACAGCGGCCGGGATTGAGACACAACCTTATAGTAAATTCCGCATAGCCAGTATTTCGAAGCTTGTAACCGCAGTCGCAATTATGAAACTGAGGGAGGATGGAAAGCTTTCACTCGACGACAGGGTGTTCGGTCCGGACGGTGTTCTTAATGATTCATGTTATTGTGGCGTCAAAGACAAAAGGGCCTATAATATAACCATTGCTCACCTGTTGTCGCATCAGGGCGGATGGTCACAGCGATACGGCGATCAGATGTTCATGCCTCAGCAGGTGGCCAGTCAGATGAAATGTGAGCTTCCGGTAGATACCCGGACTATTGTCCGTTTTGCTCTTTCGAAGAAGCTTCATTTTACTCCGGGTACTGGTCGTTCTTACTCAAATCTTGGATACAGCATACTTGGACTCGTGATTGAAAAGGTTTCCGGCTTGCCGTACGAAGAATACTGCAGAACAGCAATATTCGAGCCGCTGGGGATTTACGACATAGTCCCGGCCAAAAACCTTCCTGATCAGAAAGCTCCGTTTGAGGTCACCTATTATGAACCTGCAGGCATGCCGATGCGGCCTTCTGTTTACGGAACAGGGGAGTTGGTTCCTGTCCGCTACGGAGGCAACGATGTTGAGACTCTGGGTGCAGCCGGTTACTGGCTTGCCACGGCACCCGACCTCATGAGACTGGTTCTTGCTGTTGACGGATTTGATTACAATGATGATATTCTTTCCGATGGAAGTATCAATTTAATGACTGACGTGAATAACAAATTCTCGCCGGTCGGATGGAAGACCACCTACGAAAACGGTACATGGATCCGCACCGGTTCCTTTGCAGGAACTGCGGCCATGATTAAGCGCCAGCCCGACGGACTGTCGTGGATAGTGCTTCTTAATTCAAGCGCCTGGAACGGTCCGGGAATCCATACCTACATAAACAGGATGATGGCAGGAGCGGTTTCAAAGATTGATAAATGGCCGGAATATAACCTGTTTGACAATACACTTCCGGTTCCGATACGATTTGAGCTGACAGGAATCTATTAGGTAATGTGCTTTACAGTCAATGTAAACCTTGTAAAGGATGAACTTGAAAACAGGTACGGGGTTTCTTTTCCCGACCGCGACAGGTATCAGCCCAGTTACTATTACCATGCATTCAGCCTGCCGGAACTCCCGGCCATTTGTCTCGATGATCCTGAAAGGGCCCGGCTTCTTAAATGGGGTCTGATTCCATCATGGACGAAAACCCGGGAGGATGCAGATGAAATAAGATACAAGACATTCAATGCCAGGGCTGAAACCATATCTTCAAAGCCTTCCTTCTCCAGATCATTCAGATCAGGTCGATGCATTATCCCGGTTAAAGGATTCTTTGAATGGCAGCATACAGTTAACGAAAAGATTCCCTGGTACATCCGCCATACCGGCGAGGAAATATTTTCACTGGCAGGTTTATATGACAGGTGGACCAATACAGCGACGGGAGAGGTTCTTGATACATTTACCATAGTGACCACCGATGCAAATGATCTGCTGGCCGTCATTCACAATTCCAAAAAAAGGATGCCTGTGATTCTCGACCGTGACGCTGAAAACAGATGGATAAGTTCGGATACTTCTCCTGAGGAAGCGTTTTCACTCCTGAAACCCTGTCGGGAGGAACTACTCAAAGCCTGGACAATAAGCAATCTGATCAGCAATAAGGCTGCCAACCGGAACACTCCGGAGGTGATCATGCCTTACATCCGGCAGAATAATACGCTTTTTGAATGAAATTATGGAAGCTTTCCGGCTGTTTATAGCGGATCGCGCCTTATTGGGCGACAAAGATGTATGTAAGAGTACCCTTCTGGATTCTTGGGGCATCAAGATTGCTTTCAAATCTCGATCTCAGGGCCGTACCGACTGCCGTTTCCACCAGGCATTCGTCCGTGGCTGTGCTCTGTGCCTGGATTATTGATGCATTTTCAACATATCCTCTCTGGTTTACATCGATAAGCAGCACTACTTTCCCCGATCCTTCACACTTGTAAATAGGTATTGGCAGGTAAACGTGATTCCTTCCGGTTAGTTCATAGAATATTCTTGTCGGTCCCTGGAAATTGGCAGCCATCCTCTTTGATTCGTTGGCTTCCTTCTCTTTTTCCTCCGCTTCATCCTGGTCTTCAACTGCAATCTCTTCAGCATTGGTCTGCTGGTAACCGGTCCCCCTGGAATCTATAAAATTCTCAGTTCCAAGTTTTCCGCTTTCAATCAGTTCGTTCTTTACCTGATCGATATATTCCTGTGGGTCGATTCTTTCCTCGCCTCTGGCTGCGAGGTTACGGGCAATGTTAAGCATCTCGGGATCGTTGCGCAATATGTTTTCAACCGTTACGGCAGAGAGATTTTCAGCAGGTGGTACAGGGGGAACCTCCATTCTTTCCTCAACTGCGGCAAATTCAATCTCAAACTTCTCGATTTCCTTTTCCCTGGTTTTTATTGAACCCAGCTGGTAGGACATGAAAATTATACCCGCTGTCAGATGGATGATAGCGGTTCCGAGTATTCCCACTAATCTTCCGTTATTTCTGCTCACTTTTTTTCTTCTTCCTGGGTTTTTTCACTTTCACCTTCGATGGTTTATCAGGATTGTCCTGATTCTTGAACAAGCCGTTTTGCAATCCATTTACAAATTTCGCCCAGGCAAAGGGATTCAGCAGGTTGTTGATGGGATACTGTCCCCTCGTTACATTATTCCTGAAGTTTTGCTGCATGGCATAGCGGTATCCGGCCTCCGGTGTGATTTTTACATCAACGGTAGTCGACATTGCTTCCTCAATTGAAGCAATGTTCCTGTTCATATTTTCAATTTCCGGTCCCAGGGGTGACGGTGTTGACATATCCCTTATGAATTCGCTGTAACTTTTCCATGGGATCACAACTACATTGTCAATCGGTATTGTATCCAGACTCAGCTTAACGTCCAGATTGTAATTGCGTCCTGTGAAATCGTTTGGCAGTATCACCAGTTTCCTTTTAAAACCAAGCGCCCTGAAAAATATTGTGTCGCCGGGCGTGCTTGTGATACTGTAAATTCCCGTTCTCTCGCTTAGAGTACCTCTTTTTAGTTTTAAGGAAACGACGCCAACGTTCGCCATCGGATTGTTTTCCTCATCTGAAATTATTCCGCTGACCTGGAAAAACCTTTCCGTTTCCTGTGTCTGGCCTTTCAGTATGGACAAAGGCAGCAGAAGAAATAATACTATATGGAGAAATCGTTTCAATTCCTGATTCCTTGAATAATTTTAAGTCTTATACGCAATGCCTGCAAAATAAACATTATTGGACGGAACGTTAAAAGCTTTTAGGTTATTTTTAACTTAATTTCAAAAACTGAACTTATTCAGGTAATTTTGTACCCGTTAAATTAAAGCTTCGATCGGATCAACAGGAAATACATTATGCAAAAACAATTATTACTGGGTGATGAGGCAATTGCGCTTGGAGCAATAGATGCCGGCCTGAGCGGTATGTACGCTTACCCCGGAACCCCCTCGACCGAAATAATGGAGTATATACAGACGTCGGGAGAGGCAGCAGAGAAGGGCATTCACCGTGAATGGTCGGCCAATGAGAAGACTGCCATGGAAGCCGCTTTGGGAATGTCGTATACGGGAAGACGAGCCATGGTGGCCATGAAGCATGTTGGTCTCAACGTGGCTGCCGACCCCTTTATCAATTCATCGCTGACCGGAATTAACGGCGGACTGGTGGTTGTGTCAGCCGACGATCCCTCAATGCATTCATCTCAGAATGAACAGGATTCAAGATTCTACGGAAAGTTTGCCTTTGTACCGGTTTTTGAGCCTTCAAACCAGCAGGAAGCCTACAATATGGTAAGCGATGCATTTGACCTTTCTGAGAAATTCAGGATTCCGGTGCTGTTCAGGATAACAACGCGTCTTGCCCATTCACGTTCGGCGGTTAAAAGGAAAACTGCAATTCCTCAGAGGTCATTTCAGCTTCCTTCCGATCCCCGCCAGTTTGTACTTCTTCCTGCCATAGCAAGGAAGAAATACCATGCGCTTCTGGCTACTTACGAATCCCTGAAATATGATAACCGGCTTTCAAAGTATAACCATTTCAAGGATGGGAAGAACAGAAGACTGGGCGTAATAGCATGCGGCATTGCATACAACTATCTTATGGAAAACTTTCCGGATAAGGGTCCCGGATTTCCCGTCCTGAAAATCACCACCTATCCGTTTCCGAAGGATATTATCAGTGATCTGACCAGCAGATGTGAGGAAGTTCTTGTTCTCGAGGAAGGGTATCCGATTATTGAGGAGAATCTGAGGGGCTTGCTTGATAACAGCCTGACGATCAACGGGCGGCTTGACGGGGCAATCCCGAGGGAAGGTGAACTGAACCCGTCGATTGTGGCCAAAGCACTGGGGATCAAATCAGAACCATTGTTCAAAGTCCCCGATGTAGTAAAAACCAGGCCACCTTCATTCTGTAAGGGATGCGGGCATTCCGACACTTTCCTTGCTGTTATCGATGCCTTGAAGCCCTCGGACAGCAGGGGAGTGTTCTCGGACATCGGGTGTTATACACTGGCTGCACTGCCTCCGTACAGCATCATTAACTCCTGTGTCGACATGGGAGCATCAGTTACGATGGCTGTCGGGGCCGCTGACGGAGGATTGAGACCCTCTGTTGCTGTCATCGGCGATTCAACCTTCACACATTCGGGCATGACGGGGCTTCTCGATGCAGTGATGAAAAACTCCCCGGTAACCGTAATAATCTCGGATAACTCAGCAACGGCGATGACCGGAGGACAGAAATCCCATGCCACCGGACGGCTTGAGAAGATCTGCGAAGGACTGGGGGTTGAGCCTGAACACATAAGGACAATAGTGCCGCTTAAGAAGAATCACGCGGAAAATGTGAGGGTCATGCAGGAAGAATTCGAATATCAGGGCGTCTCGGTGATAGTTTCTTCAAGGGAATGCATCCAGACCGCTTCAAAACGCAGGAAATCAGAAGCATCACAGAATATTGGTAACAAGCAGGAATAATGAAGAGCGACATAATACTATCAGGAGTAGGAGGGCAGGGGATATTGTCAATTGCCGCAATTATCGGCCTTGCCGCAATCGAAAATGATCTTTACCTCAAGCAGGCCGAAGTTCATGGAATGAGCCAGAGGGGAGGGGATGTCCAGTCTCACCTCAGGTTGTCATCACATCCGGTTCATTCTGATCTGATACCTTATGGCAAAGCCGATCTGATTATTTCAGTCGAACCTATGGAATCGCTCAGGTACCTGCCATGGCTTTCGGCATCGGGTTGGCTGGTCACCAATTCGACACCATTCGTGAACATCGACGATTATCCACCAGTGGAAGATATCCTCAGCAGGATAAGGAAAGTTGAAAATCACAAAATTGTTGATGCTGATGAGATTGCCCGGCAGATCGGTTCGGCACGTTCGGGTAATGTGGTGATCCTTGGGGCCGCCTCGCATTTTCTGGATCTTCCATGGGAAAGCCTCGAGAAAGCCGTGGTAGGACTATTTTCAAAGAAGAGCCCTGAACTGGCTGAGCTGAACCTGAAAGCCCTCAGGGCCGGACGAAACGAATGAATGATTTCAATCCCTAATTTACCTTTCCAAACTCATGAAAAAGATTTTCTCTTTTGCAGTTGCCATTTCAATATTCTTAAACCTTGCAGGCCAGAAAGCTGATTTCAAGGCAGCTGAAAAATTCAGGGGCGACAACATCGCATCGCGCATCGGCGACCTTTCAGTAAATCCAGCCTGGATCGAAGAGTCGGATTTATTCTGGTACTCCTATAAGACCTCGTCCGGGAAGAATTTCTGGTATGTAAATGCCCAAACCAGGTCGAAACAGCTGCTTTTCGACTCAAGGTATATGGCTTCAGAGCTTAAGAAACTTACACTTCATCCATATAATGAGCTTGACCTTCCGCTGAAGGAACTTAAATTTGAGAAGAAGAGCACTTCAAAATTCACTTTCCAGGTCGACTCGGTGAAGTTCCTGTACGACATGAACACCCGGAAACTGGTAATTAAGGACACGATTGGAAAGGAAAAAAAACCTTCGTGGGCATCGTATTCTCCCGACAGCACCTGGATTGCCTATGCGAAAAACCATAATCTTTTTCTGATGAAGACCGGTGACAAGGACAGCACAGAGATTCAGCTTACCACCGATGGTGAGAGATACTACAGCTTTGCAGGTTATAGCAATACGGAAGATACGGCAAGGAGCAAAAAGGTGAGGGCAAGAGTCAGCTGGTTCAAGAATGAGGAAAAACTCTATGTTGTAAGGGAGGATGAGCGCAAGGTGAAGGACTTGTTTGTTATTGATGCACTTGCCAATCCGAGACCAAAACTTGAATCGTACCGCTATTCAATGCCGGGCGAGGAATTCGTTCCCCAGCCCGAGCTTGTTATCTTCGATGTGGCTTCCGGGAAACGGACAGATGTTGATCTGAAGAAATGGAAGGATCAGACAATTTCGGTCGAATGGTCATCGCAGCAGGATGCAGGCAAACTGATAGTTGTAAGGAAGGACCGGCCCTTGAAGAAGCTTGATGTTTGCCTTGTGGATGCTGAGACCGGTAAGGTTTCGGTACTGTTCAGCGAGGAAGCATGGCCTTATTTCAACAATGAATATGCAAGGCTGTCAGTTCTGAATGAAGGCGACGACATAATCTGGTGGTCGGAACGCACCGGATGGGGACAGCTCTACCTGTACGACAAGACCGGGAAAATGAAAAGGCAGCTTACAGACGGCTACTTTGTTACGGGAAGGATCAATCACATCGATACACTTGGCAGGATTCTTTATTTTGAAGCTTTTGGCCGGGAAGAGGGAACCCATCCATATTACAGCATGAAATACAAGGCTTCGCTCGATAAACCGGGGATGAGCCTTTTAACCCGTGAGCCGGCAAACCATTCCTTGTCTATGTCAAAATCTTCAAAATATTTTGTCGACACTTATTCAACAGTTGATACGGAACCTGTTTCAGTCCTGCGCGATAACAGCGGCAACATTATCTTAAACCTTGAAAAAGCCGATCTTTCACAGCTTTATCAGATGGGATGGAGAATGCCGCAGACGATTAAGGTTAAGGCAAAGGACGGTGTAACGGATCTTTACGGTGTCATGTACACTCCCTTCAGACTCGATTCGACGCGGAAATATCCGGTTATATCCTATGTGTATCCAGGCCCGCAAACTGAATCGGTGCCCTACCAGTTCACTTCCACAGGAGGAAAGAACATTGCTCTTGCCCAGCTTGGGTTCGTGGTTGTGAATTTCGGACACAGGGGAGGGAGCCCGCAAAGGAGCAACTATTACCATACCTACGGCTACGATAACCTGAGGGACTATGCCCTGGCTGATGATGTTTACGGAATTGAACAGCTTTCGGAAATGTACCCCTTCATCGATATTGACAGGGTTGGTATTTACGGGCATTCGGGAGGAGGATTCATGTCGACTGCAGCTATCCTGTCACATCCCGATTTTTACGATGTTGCGGTTTCTTCTGCAGGAAACCACGATAACAACATCTATAATCAGTGGTGGGGTGAGACCCACGACGGGGTGGAAGAGGTTGAGAATAAGGTTAAGGTGAAGACTGATGAGAAAAAGGATTCGCTTGATCTTAAAGTGAAAACGGATACAACGATTGTGAAAAAGGAAACCGAAAAAACTGAAAAGGCGTTTAAGGCTGCAATAAATAAAAACCAGGATCTGGCAAAGAACCTGAAAGGTCATCTGCTGCTGGTTCATGGCGACATTGACAATAATGTGCATCCCGGAAATACCCTCAGGGTCGCCGATGCTCTCATAAAAGCAAATAAAAGGTTTGATTTCATGATGCTGCCCGGGCAGAGACATGGATTCGGAAATGCTACCGCCTATTTCGACAGGATGATGTGGTATTATTTTGCTGAACACCTGCTCGGGGATTACCGGACCAATGTTGATCTGACAGATTTCTGATTAAATAAACAAGAGGCTGTCGTCAGGACAGCCTCTCTCCACAAGGCTTACAGCGAGTAATCAGAACTACTATTCTTCCTTATCCTCGCCGTTCTTGCCCGGCGACCCCACAAAGAGCATGTCATTCAGGACAATCTCCGTCACATACCTTGTCATACCCTTCTTGTCCTCATAGCTCTTGTACACAATTCTTCCTTCTATGGCCACTTCCTTGCCTTTCTTGAGATATCTGGCAGCTCGCTCTGCAAGGCCATTCCAGGCAACGATATTGTGCCAGGTCGTCTCCTCCACCTTCTGACCTTCGTTGTTCTTAAAAGAATCGTTTGTTGCAATTGTAAAATTTGCAACCTTTTTCCCGCTTTCCAGGGTTTTGATCTCAGGGTCCTGCCCGAGATGCCCGATAAGATGTACCCGGTTCCGCAAATTGTTCATGACTAAATGATTTTGGTTTGACATGTTTTTAACTGATACAAACTTAAACCTGTGCAGCAGAACCTGTCGGTTATTAAATATTTATACCTGTTTCAAAATCATTTATAGTCGTTTGCTGTCGCTTTTTACGTTTTTTTGTAACTTTATCAAAACTTTCGTGCTGTGGAAAGGAAATGTCTCGATTGCGGCTGCACAATACGCGGCCGGACTGATAAGAAATTCTGCTCTGATCAGTGCAGAAACAATTACAACAACAAGCTGAACCGTGATTCGAACAATTTCATGCGGAATGTTCACGGCTTACTCAGGAAAAACAGGCGCATCCTCGCAGACCTGTACCTGGAAGGAAGGTGCAGGATCCACAAGGATGCGCTTTTTGCCCTGGGTTACAATTTCAGTTTCTTCACCCATCTGATAGAAACATCAGACGGTACCCGTTACCAATACTGTTTTGAGTACGGATACAGGGAAACAGGCGATGACTTCATCGAACTGAAGGAGAACAGCCAGTATATCGAATATCAATAGAAAGGGAAATACTTTTTGATATTCTCCTTTGTCAGCGCAGTACCGTAGCCGCTGTCCTGGAATGCTTCACAGTTCCTGATTTTTGAGCCCCTTTCCTGACCGTACTGTTCAATCAGTTTGGCCCTGTACGGTTCTGCATTTGATCTGGCTCCCCAGGTCTTGCCCAGCCATGCCCTTCTTTCCTTTTCTGTACTGGGAACCTGATCAAGCTGACCGCGGTTGAAGGGGAGCCATTCATACATCTGGGATGTGTGCTGATGATACATGTCAATTTTATTTTCCATTACATCATCAATGTCGATGCAGACATCAGGAACGAAAGGCTCAGGATGAATGAAATGATCAGACATGAACAGAAACACCGGGTTCTTCTCAAGGAACGGAACTTCGGGCAGTATCTTTGGCACTGTCACCATATAGGCGGCATCAAGTACCAGGGTTCCGCAATAACGATGGTCAGGATGATAGTCGTACGGACGGGGGAAAATAACCAGGTCAGCTTTGTGTTCCCTGATCAGCTTAATCACCTGCAGTCTGTTCTCGTAGGTTGGCATAAGCTGACCGTCGTGGTTGTCGAGGGTGATGTACTTCACTCCGATAACTTCGCCGGCTCTTCTGGCTTCTTCCCTGCGGATTTTGGCAAGTTCTTCAGAACTGTAGGTCTGATGACCGGCATCTCCGTTGGTTAGTGAGACCATCATGACATCATGGCCTGCCTTGGCCCATTTATATGCCGATCCTCCCACTTTGTCGGGATCGTCGGGATGGGCTCCGATGATAATGACATGGAGCTTGTCATTTTGTTTTACCTGCTGACTGCTGGCCCCTGTTGCCAGGCCCAGAAAAACAGGCACCAATGCAATAAGTCTGAGTATTTTCATGTCGTATGGGTTTAGGGTGACAATATAAGAAAACCAATTATAATTTCAATGAACCGGAGAGTAGAAACCATGAATGGTATTCGGTAATCAGTAATCGGTCAATCAGGCTTGAGGCGTGAGGCGTGAGGCATGAGGCGAAGAAGTCGAAAAGACTGAGAGACGAAATGACTTTAGAACACCCGGCAACCAGCAACCAGCAACCAGTCAATGAATAATGTATTATAGGCGATAGGCGATGTAAATACCTCACACCTCACACCTCACACCTCATGCCTTTTGCATTACCAGTCACTGTTTGCTAGTTCCCAGATATTTGCAAATCCGATTCTGACTATCTTCTGCATGATATCCCAGTCAACCTTCGAAATGTCATCCGCAGGGGTATGATATTCTTCCCTGTGTCCGGGTTTGAATCGCAAAATGGGAATACCTGCGTCAACGAATGACCTGTGATCGCTTCCTCCGGGCGGATTGGCGGAAGGCTGGTATTCCACATCGAGGTCAATACCATAGCTCTTCAAATTCTTCTCAGTCATCGTTTTGAATCCGGGATAAGCATCGGTGTAGACCATGTATGCTTTTTTGTATTCCTTTTCGGACACATATCTCGATATCATGTCGAAATTCAGATTGAGCCGGATATTGTTCGCCGGGAAGGGCAGGTTTGCAACAAAATGCCTAGAACCAAGCAGGCCCTCTTCCTCAGCTGCCCACAATGCAATGATGATTGTCTTTTCAGGCTTAACACCGGTTTCCATGACAGCCTTTGCAATTGTCATGATGCCAACGGTCCCCGAGCCGTTGTCGTCGGCGCCGTTCCAGACATACCCGTTCCACATGCCCATGTGGTCGTAATGGGCGCCTGCCACTATTATCTGTGAGGGATCCTTTCCTTCGATAATCCCGATCACATTCCTCACCAGTACCGTTTCGGTTTTCACAGTGGTCTTCAGATAGATTTTCTTTCCGGTCAGGTCAGCCTGTGGTTTGACGTACCCGTATGCGGATTTGCTTATATACTCCTCCGTACTGAAACCGGATCCCCTGAATAATTCATCTGCAGTTGCGGCGGAGACCATAATTTTAACGAAACTGTCGGAGCTCTTTGCAGAAGGGAGTGAATAGTCGGCATACGGCCGGCCGAATCCCGGTCTTTTTTCCGATGGTGCCAGATCCGGAAACGGGAGTCCCGGGTTCGTCCCTGCCACTGCAACGGCAGGATCAAACTCTATTATTCCGGCTGCACCCGACTGCCTGGCCTTAAGTTCCGCCTGCAGCGAACTATTGGAAAGTTCTGATATTGACAATTTGTCTTTAAGGAACCCGGGCGATCCGGTAATAACAAGTACAAATTTTCCCCTGAGGTCCTGATTGCCGAAATCATCGATTCGCAGTTTTTCGTTTCTGATGCCGAAACCTACAAATACAACAGGAGCCTCAATCTCAACAGATTGTCCGGCAATTCTTGCCAGGAAATCGACGTTATGAGCAAGGCTCAGGGTTTTATTGTGTTCTTTGCCGTCCGAAACAATGATTTTCATTACCGGGGCTTCACCCCTTGTTGTCTTTATCAGCGGGAAGTTTTGAAAGTAGGTTTTTTCAGGAGTTCCGAATGTCCCGGATGGAGTTCTTTCACTCCTGGTATCTCCACCCGGAGCAACGCCGTAAAGCCGCAACTGGCTGGCTATGTATTCGGAAGCCAGATAATCGCCCCTGGTGGCGGTTCCCCTGCCTTCCATATTGTCGGAAGCCAGAAAACCAAGCTGTGCCTTAAGAACATTCTCATTTATGTTTTGAAGAGCCTTCATGAAGTTGTCACCTCCCGTCTGGGCTTGCACCTCCATGATGGCCGATACGATAATTAAAAGGAGAATCAATTTATGGTTTTTCATCAGTCTTCAGAATTTTGTATTGCAATCTGATTTCAATATTAATCAAAAATGAGAATTCAGAATGAAAAATGACCAATGAAACTTAGAAAGACGCAAGACGCAAGACACCAGGCGCAAGGCAGGGTGCTGCCAACTGCATTCTGCCAACTTCCGACTCGCCCTGTGCCCTGAGTTCTGTGCCATGTGCCCTGTGCCATTCTTACACCTTCACGCCTTCACGCCTTCAAAACCATATCGTTTCAGGTAAAAAAATTGTCGAATAACGATAAGCGGGATATCGTTTTGGGTAAAAAATTCTGTTATTCTGCATCATATGGTCTTCTTGCCTCAATTGTAAGGGATTGCTATATTTGCAAAAAAATATATAATGAAGAGAATATTACTGGCTGCAATATCCGCTGTTATTCTGAGTGTTTCCCTGAACGGACAGGAGAAGAAGGTTTACGATAACGGTTACATCGTTAAGGTTGGAGATCAGGCTCCCGATTTTGTTATAAACGAAGCTGGCGGCAAATCGTACAGGCTTTCGGATCTCAGGGGAAGGGTTGTGATGCTTCAGTTTACCGCCAGCTGGTGTTCGGTTTGCAGGCAGGAGATGCCTTTCATTGAGAAGGAGGTCTGGCTTCCATCCAATAAATCGGATCTTGCAGTGATAGGCATCGACCGCGACGAACCTCTTGACAAAGTATTGAAATTCAAAAAGGATATCGGAGTGACTTATCCTCTCGCCCTTGATCCGGGAGCCGATATTTTCGGGCTTTATGCCCTGAAGGAGGCCGGTGTAACCAGAAATGTGATCATTGACCGTTCGGGTAAAATAATTTTCCTGACACGTCTTTTTGACCGGGATGAATTCGACCTTATGAAGAAGGCGATATTCAGCGAGCTTGCCCGGAAATAAGAGCTTTTCCTTCCCTGCCGGGCTCTATATGGTCCGGTTTTTGACGAATATCTGAAACTTTTATTGAACTTCACCGTTATACTCCAGATGAAGATGAAAGTAACTTCAAATGTCTGTGTATTTTTTTCTGATTAACATGTAGAACTAAAAACCAAAGAAATGAAAAAATCAATTTTAATTGTACTATCTGTTTTTCTTGCACTTCCCGCATTTTCGCAGGTAAATTTCGGACTTAAGGCAGGCGTCAGCACCACAAATGTTAAGATGGAGGATGTAAAAACGCTCACCTCAGGTGACACGGAGTATCTGGTAAACGCAATCAAAGCAGCCAATTATGGATTTCACGCAGGTGCTTTTGTAAGGTTCAGTATGTTGGGATTCTATATTCAGCCTGAACTTCTATTCGCATCAAGGACTGACGAGTATAAGATTGAAGGCGGTGTTGAGACAGAAATTGTGAAACAGCAGTTCAATCGTCTTGATCTTCCCATAATGATTGGAGCAAAGCTTGGTCCGGTCCGACTCAATGCCGGCCCTGCCGCCCGTCTCCTCATTAATTCCCCGAAAGATCTGATAACTGATCCCGACTTCAAGGCAATGTACAACGACCTGACATTCGGTTATCAGGCAGGAATTGGTGTGGATATTATCAAAAAGATCACGCTTGACCTGAGATATGAAGGCAGTTTGCAGAAATACCAGACAAAGATTGAGAATGAAGCCGGCACCAAATTCACACTTGATGACAGGCCAAATGCGTTTCTGCTTAGCGTAGGAATAATGTTCTAAACGATAAGAGCCAACGATTCAGGGACATTGTTTGCAGTGTCCCTGTTTTTATTTTGAAAACAGCATTTTGAGGGAAACCAGCAGCAGAAGAATGGCAAATATCTTTTTCAGGGTGTGTTGGGGTATGTTCAGCGCCAGCTTCGATCCGAAAAAGGACCCGATGATGAATGCCGCTGCAAGTATCAGTGCAAATTTAAGATTCACCTCACCTGCCTTGTAGTAATTGTAAGCGGCAATGATGCCGATGGGAGGCAGCATCACTGCAAGACTGGTACCCTGGGCCTGGTGCTGTGTCAGCCCCATGATGAACACAAGTGCGGGAACCATGATTATCGCACCCCCGATGCCCAGCATACCTGCAGCAACACCGGTTATGATACCGATAACGATAAGTGATAATAAAACTGTTGTGGTCATAAGTATTTGATTTGAATGGTTTGTCAAACTCAAGAGTTCAAAAATAATCATTTGTATCAGAGTAAGTCAAATCAGCAGCTTTCTTTAAATTTGTACAATATCATTTAGTGCATGAGCAGGAGGAGATTGATATTAATTGCCATCTCACTGGTTGTCCCGGCAGCCTTTTTCACGATAGTTTTCTTGTATGGCAGATTGTACAGCCCGTCGGTCTTTCCGGTGGGAGGGGAGTCGGTACTTTTTATTCCGGAAGGAGCAGGCTATGAGCAGGCTATGGATACTGTTGAAGCCAACCTGGAGATCAAAAACCTTAATGCCCTGAAATGGGTAGCCGGAAAAAAGAAATACCCCGTTCTTGTGAAACCGGGCAAGTATGTCATCAATAAGGCATTGAGCAATAACGACCTGATTAACTTACTCAGAGGCGGCCGGCAGACTCCGGTAATGATCACCTTCAACAACGTCAGGACGCTTAACGAGCTTGCCGGTAAGATAGGAGGCCAGATTGAAGCTGACTCGGCAGAGATTATGGCTTTCTTTTCTGACCCTGAAAATTACAGCGGTGACGGATTCAGGCCTGAGACCGTCATTTCGGTTTTTATCCCGGATACCTATGAGTTTTACTGGAACACCAGCGCCAGGAAACTTTACATCAGAATGCTGAGGGAATACAACAGATACTGGAACAGGGACAGGATCAGAAAGAGCGAAGAAACAGGACTGTCACCGGTGGAGGTGTCCACTCTGGCCTCAATTGTTGATGAGGAGGCTCTTAAGAATGATGAGAAGCCAAGGATTGCAGGAGTTTACATGAACAGGCTCAGGAGAGGCATGCCCCTTCAGGCTGATCCTACAATAAAATTTGCAATCAATAATTTCAACGTCAACAGGATACTTTACCGCCATCTCGAGACCGATTCGCCTTATAACACATACAAATATGCCGGTTTACCTCCCGGACCAATAGCTTGTCCTTCCATCAGCGGATTGGAAGCGGTACTGAATGCCGAGAAGCATGATTATCTTTATTTTGCAGCCAGGCCCGATTTCTCAGGGTATCATAATTTTGCAAGGACATTGTCGGAGCATAACATGAATGCGCGCAGGTACCAGAACGAGCTGAACAGGAGGCGGATTTACAGATAGGCAGACATCAGATCACCTCAACCTCGCGTTCAAGGTCTATGCTAAAAGTATCAGCAACGGATTTCCTTACCTTTTCCGACAGGTCGAACAGTTCCCCTCCTGTTGCGTTTCCATGATTGACGATAACCAGAGCCTGTTTTTCGTGTACTCCTGCATCACCTATCCTTTTCCCCTTCCATCCGCACTGTTCAATGAGCCATCCTGCCGGTAACTTGACTCTGTCTGAACGGTCCCTGAAAACGGGTATTTTCGGGAATTTTTTCTGGATATTTTTGAGGACTTCATCTGATACAACCGGATTTTTAAAGAAGCTTCCTGCATTTCCAATCTGCTCGGGGTCGGGAAGCTTTGCCTGTCTGGTGCTTATTACAATTTTTCTTATATTGGCAAGTGATGTTGAACCCATCTTGCTCAACTCATCCTTGAGCGAACCGTATTCAAGGCATAGTTTGGGCCTGGTTGACAGTCTGAATAAGATTTTTGTTATCAGGTATTTTCCTTTGAGTTCATTTTTGAAAACGCTGTCCCTGTATCCGAATTTGCATTCATCGCAGGAGAATTCCCGGATTGAACCGTCGGCAAGGGAAATAGCTCTTACTTTTTCAATCACATCCTTAACTTCTGCTCCGTAGGCACCAATGTTCTGAATAGCAACGGCACCGACACGTCCGGGAATGAGAGAAAGGTTTTCCAAACCTCCCAGACCGTTTTTAACGGTCGATTCCACCAGTTTGTCCCATAATACTCCGGCTCCGGCAGAAATGACGATATCGGCTCCTTTTTTCCCTTCCATGGCAATGCCTTCCATCTCGGGATGTATTATTGTGCCGTGAAAATCATCTGTAAAAAGGATGTTGCTGCCTCCGCCGAGTACCAGGTAGTTGTGTTCTGTCCCCCTGCGCTGCCTGAAGAAATGAACGGCATTGTCCTCGAGTTTGAAGGCAGCAAGGTGATCGGCCCGTACATTAATGCCAAAGGTATTGAACTTCTTTAGTGATATCTTTTCGTAGATCATGTCAGGTTAGTGTCGTGTAAAATTAACAAATCGAAGCTAAAATCCATTTAAAGGAGGGATTGGTTTTTCTCTTTTAAATAGTATTTTCGCATTAATCAATCTTTTATCAAATCCTGACAACCTGAATCTGATATGAAAAGCAATCGTCGTGATTTTTTGAAGCATGCCACAGTGGCTGGCGCGGGAGCCTTCGCAGGAGGACTTCTGAGCGGCTGTGCTCCCGGAGAACCGGAATCGAATCTTTCGTCAATTATTGAAGCTGTTAAGAAGTCCCATACGGGAAAGTTTAATATGTCGGGATATGCAGCCCCGGCCCTTCCGGTGGTGAGGGTCGGTTTCATTGGTGTCGGCGACAGGGGAAGCGGAGCTGTTGAAAGGATGTCGTATATAGAGGGCGTTGAGATCAAGGCTCTTGGAGACCTTCGGCCTGCAGCCGTTGAGGCGTCGCAAAAATATCTGGCGCGGATAGGCCGGCCGGCGGCGAAGGAGTTCCACGGTGATGAGAATATCTGGAAAAAGCTTGCAGAGATGCCTGATCTTGACCTTATTTATATATGTACCCCCTGGATATGGCATACGCCTATGGCTGTCTATGCCATGGAGAACGGTAAACATGTGGCATGCGAGATTCCGGTTAGCCGGACCATTGATGAAGCATGGCACCTGGTGGAAACATCGGAAAGGACCAAAAAGCACTGCATGATGCTTGAAAACTGCTGTTATGATTTCTTTGAGCTTCTTACCCTGAATATGGCAAGGCAGGGAATGTTCGGTGATATTCTTCACGGTGAGGGAGCCTATATCCACAATCTTATGGGCTATAATTTCAAGAAGCCCCTCAATGACCGGCAGGCCGACGGAGCCTACACCGGCATGTGGAGACTGAAGGAAAATTCAGAGAGAAACGGGAATCTTTATCCGACTCACGGGCTGGGTCCGGTGTGCCAGATAATGAATATTAACAGGGGCGACAGGATGGAATACCTTACATCCATGTCGACCAATGATTTCACAATGGGGAAACATGCAAATGAACTTGCTGCCGGGGATCCGTTTTTCACTCCATTTGCAGATAAAAGTTACCGGGGAAATATGAATACCTCGCTGGTCAGGACAAACCTTGGAAAGACCATTCTGATCCAGCACGACGTGTCTTCAGTTCGTCCCTATTCCCGGCTCCATGTAATAAGCGGAACTGCAGGCGCGGCAAGCAAGTATCCGGGGCCCGAACGGATTGCAATGGGTCATGACTGGCTCAATGAAGAAGAACTGAAGGACATCAGTGAGAAGTTCACTCCCGAAATAGTGAAAAGAGTAGGGGAGATGGCAAAAAAGGTTGGAGGTCACGGCGGAATGGATTTCATAATGGACTGGAGGCTTATTGACTGCCTAAGGAACGGTCTGCCCCTCGATCAGGATGTTTACGACGGTGCACTTTGGAGTTCCGTTGCACCATTGAGCGAATGGTCGGTTGCCAACAGGTCGCAGTCAATAGACGTCCCGGATTTTACAAACGGAAACTGGAAAATCAACAAGCCTCACGACATTAACCTTGAGAAAGGAGGCAACACACAGGTACTCGAAGTTACTGAGGTAAAGGAAAATGTTCAGCTTAATGTCAACGGCTGACAGGATTGCCTAAGGCTGTCAATAACCAGCTTTAACTTTCCTGTATTTCAGCGGATTATATTGAAATGGCTGATGGGTTATTTAAAAAATGATTCATTTCCTTTGCTATTCCAATATTTTTATACTTTTGCGGGCACAATTCAAGATAGGAGATTATCCTGCAATGAATATCGCGCTTTTTTTTATCGTTCTGATTCTCTCTTTTGCGCTTTTCCTGGTCCCTAAAATCCTGAAGCACAGTGCTGCGCTGTTTGTACTTGCAGCAGGCATTCTGATAACCACAGGCTGGTGTCTTGTAGTCTTTGCGGGAGGAACAGGGGAACTACGACTGGAAACCGTTGTTTCCCTGACCGGAAAATCAGTCACACTCATAGTTGACAGACTGTCGGCGTTTTTCATATTTGTGGTCAACGTTACCCTTCTTGTCGGATTAATCTATGCAAAGGGCTATCTGAAGCCATATTACGAGAGCAGGAACTCCCTGCGCTTTTCAATACATTACTTTTCGTACCTGTGGCTTTATTTCTCAATGATCCTGGTCCTGATCACCCGCGACGGATTATCCTTTCTTATAGTGTGGGAATTAATGGCGCTTTCGTCATTCATGCTGGTCATTTTCGATGCAGAGGATACCTCGATCATGAAGACCGGCATCAGTTACCTTATACAGATGCATGTCGGGATGTTTTTCCTGATGTTTGCCTTTCTTATTCTTGGTCATAAAACGGGGGAAATGAATTTTGATGGACTGGGCAGCTACTTCAGGGATCATTCGAACCTGCCCCTTTTCTTTCTGTTCTTCATGGGATTTGGAATTAAAGCTGGATTCATCCCGTTACACACATGGCTTCCCCAGGCTCATCCGGCAGCCCCTTCGCATGTTTCGGGGGTGATGTCGGGAGTAATGTTAAAGATGGGAATTTACGGAATGCTGAGAGTGCTGCTGTATGTCAGCCAGGATCTTCTTCAGATCGGAATCATTATACTTATTGTTTCGCTCATTACCGGTTTGCTGGGAGTGATGATGGCATTAGTGCAACGGGATATGAAACGGCTGCTGGCATATTCGAGCATCGAGAACATCGGAATAATTGGCATCGGCATCGGGTTGGGAGTAATCGGACTCGCTACCGGTAACAATACGCTGAGTGTCCTGGGATTCAGCGGCGGCTTGCTTCACGTACTTAACCATTCCCTTTTTAAATCGCTTCTTTTTTTCAACACGGGATCCGTATATACTGCTACTCACACCAGGGATCTTGAAAAAATGGGGGGACTTATGAGGCGAATGCCATATTCATCCGTGCTTTTTCTTATCGGGTCACTTGCAATATGCGGTCTGCCTCCATTTAACGGATTTATATCAGAATACATTATTTATCTGGGGATGTTCAGGGACCTTCTGGCATCAGGTATGCATCAGTCTATACTGGTACTTGTATCAATTGTAGGCTTGTCGCTCATCGGAGGCCTTGCCGTTTTCGTCTTCACCAGGGCATTCGGAATTGCGTTTCTGGGAGAACCACGCTCCCATCATTCCGCATCAGCCATAGAAGTTGAGAAGGTGATGATTTTCCCGCAATTTGTTTCAGTTGCCCTGATCATACTCATAGGCGTGGCTTCGCCATGGTTTGTCAGGCCTGTTTTTGAAATAGTCTCCTCGGGATTCGGCATTGAAGGGATGCCCGAGGTAGCAGATTCAACAATACCGGGACTTTCAAGAATAAGTCTCATTTCAGGAGTATTCATTATGCTTGTGCTTGCCTTATCCCTGTTCAGGCAATTTCATCTGAAGTCGGTCAAGGTGAGCCGGGGTCCTACCTGGGGATGCGGCTATACGGCCCCGGATCCTAAACAGCAATACACTTCATCTTCTTTTGCATACAACTACAACCATCTGGCAAAACCGGTGATCGGGACGAAAAAAATGATGCAGGAGATAATGGAGGAAGAGATTTTTCCGGCGGAAAGAAGCTTCAGTTCAAACAGTGATGATGTTTTCCAGAAAGTAATTATTGACAAGCCTGCAGGTCTGATCTCTTCGCTTCTCAAGAAAATAGCCGTGATGCAGACAGGGAAGGTACAGCACTACGTCCTGTATGCATTTATGTTCATGCTCCTTGTGCTTTTGCTCACCTGGCTCAATATTATCTGATATGGCAGGTCTGATAATGATATTGATATCTGCAATGTTCTTTCCCGGAATGATACTCCGGACCAAGAGCATCGCATCAGGGCGTAAGGGACCCGGTATACTTCAGCCTTTGAGGGATGCAGGAGTTCTTGTAAGGAAAGGTAGCGTATTCAGCACTACAACGGGAATGATCTTCCAGGTTGCCCCTGTGGTTTCACTGGCTTCAGTCCTCTGCGCCATACTTGTTGTGCCCTTCGGACATCAGGAGGCGCTGATTCACTTTGAAGGAGACTTTATATTTTTTGCCTACATCCTGGCGCTGGGACGTTTTTTCATGATAATTGCTGCTCTCGACACCGGGAGCAGCTTTGAAGGAATGGGAGCAAGCCGCGAAGCATTTTTTTCAATGCTTATCGAACCTGCATTTTTTATCCTTATGGCTACTTTTTCTATGTTCACCGGACTCGTTTCCTTTTCGGACATATTCAGCCATTTTTTCATAACCGGCAATCATTATGTACTTATATTCAGCATTATAGGTTTTTATTTGTTCATTCAGATCTCATTGATCGAGAACAGCCGGCTTCCGGTCGATGATCCCAAGACCCATCTGGAGCTGACAATGATTCACGAAGTGATGATCCTCGATTACAGCGGCTTCGACAAGGCACTTATCCATATCACAACATGGCTTAAGTTTGCAGTATACGGATCGCTTATGTATAATGTTATAGTTCCGGCGGGATGGAGTATTTTCCTTCAGCTTGCACTCTTCATTGCCGTTCAGGCTTTGTTTGCGGTTATTGTAGGATTTCTCGAATCATTCAGGGCAAGAAACAAGATGAACAAGAATCCCAAGTTCATTCTGACGATTTCGGCAATAGCCCTTCTTGCCTTTGTGGTTATACTGATACTGAACCTTAATATGAACAGTAATTTTTAACAGGCGATGGTGATTTACCTTATAGTGTTGTTTGCGATAACCCTGGTTTATTTTGCCTCAGCCGAACGACTGGTTACTTACATTCGATTAATCGGCATCCAGGGTCTGCTTTTATGCGGGATCGCCATATTTGAACTTACCGAGGTGAACACCGCAAACCTGATATTCATTATTGCAGAGACTATAATAATAAAAGCAATAGTGATACCTTACCTTCTTGAGCGCATCACAACCCGATCAGGAGTAACCAAGGTTCACAGGCAGGCAATGCCCGGATTCTATCTCATCATACTGTCGGTAACTGCCCTGCTTGCAAGCCTTTTCCTTTCTTATTCTCTTAAAAATCCTTATGTGAACGTGATTTACATGACGATTGCCCTGTTCAGCCTGTTTACGGGGTTGCTGCTGATTGTAACCCACAGGCTGATTATTTCTCATCTGACCGGCTTTCTTATAATTGAGAATGCTGTCTTCATTTTTTCGATCGCTGTCGGGAATGAAATGCCGATGCTTATCAATATCGGAATTCTCCTGGATATTTTTGTCGGGGTGCTGATTCTTGGCTTTTTCGGATTGCGCCTTAAGCCCCATACCAACGAACTAACCCTGCTAAAGGACTAACATGCTGCTGTTGTTTTTTATAATATCTGTGCTTGTCTGTCTGTCGATGCTGCTCTTCAGAAGCAAAAAACTTACAAAAACCCTGATGGCGGGCTTTGCTATGATGCATATCGGGCTGAGCATCTACTCATTTACCAGACTGGGCATTACCGAACTCGGATTTTTCACCTATACCGGGATAGGAGTTCTGCTTCTTTCGGTTCTTTCGGTTCTGGCGATTCCCGTCGTTTACCACGGATTCATATATACAGCCGGTGATGATACAAGGAAATTCAACATCTATCATTCCTCTCTGGCAGCCCTTATGACCTTCATGACCGGAGCTTACCTGGCAAACGGAATGACAGTACTCTGGGCATTTGTGGAAGCAACAACGCTGGCTGTGGCATTATTGATTTATCACGACCGGACTGCGGCAGCACTTGAAGCGACCTGGAAATATGTGTTTATCTGCTCAGCCGGAATCGCCCTTGCATACCTTGGGATTCTGTTCCTGGGTTTCATTTACGGACGCGAGGATGCGGCCAGCCTTTCATTCTCATCGCTTTCCACAATAATAAACCAGGCAAATCCGATGTATCTCAGGATTGCCTTCCTGTTTGTTCTGACAGGTTTCAGTACAAAAATGGGTCTTTTTCCCATGCATACCGTTACTATTGATGCCCACTCCGTTGCACCTCCTCCAATTTCAGCGTTGATCTCCACCACTCTCATGAATGTGGGCTTTCTGGCTATCTTCAGGGTTTATACCCTGTTTTCGTCTTCATCGATTTTTCCGTTCATGAACAATGTGCTGATCCTGGCCGGACTGCTTTCAATTCTAGTCGCTTCAGGCTACATGCTTAAGGCAAAACATCTGAAGCGTATGCTTGCATATTCAAGCCTTGAGAATATGGGACTGGTTGCAATAGCGGTCGGAGTAGGGGGCATAGGGTACTATGCCGGAATATTGCTGCTTTTACTGCATTCCCTGGCTAAATCGAGCTTGTTTTTCCAGATGGGTCAGCTGTCGAGGGTGCTTCATACCTTTAAGCTGGACAGTTGCGGCAGATATATGAAACTTTATCCTGCGGGAGCCATGGTCCTGCTCCTCGGAATGATCTGTATACTTGCGCTTCCGCCGTCGGGACTTTTTATAACTGAATTCCTTATTTTCAAGGGAATGGTTGCCAATGGACAATGGGCTGTCATGATTACGGCTGTGCTGCTTTTATGTTTTGTTGTTTATGCAATGAGTACTCGATTCATGCATATATTATTCTCAAATCCGCGCGGTGAGGCCGGACTTATTGAGCCGGGCAAGGTTAACGGGATTGAGACCATAAGTCAGTTTGTCCTTCTGGGTGTGGTGGCGCTTATGTGCTTTTATCAGCCCTCCTTCCTGTCGGAGATGATATTTCAAAGCATCAGTCTATTGCCGAAATGAGAAAAAAATGAACGAATTTTTCAAGGAAATATCATCCAATCCGTTTACTGTCAGGCTGGATATGATCCCGGTGCTGGAATATGAACTGTTCTGTGATCAGGCTGCCCGGATGCTGAAGGATGAATCGGATCATTGTGTTGCTTATTATGCCGTGGAGATGCAGGGCAGGCTGAAGCTTATCTGCTGCATTGCAAATGACAGGGATCATATTTTCAGGGTATTTTCTTCAATGCTTCCTGCCGGAAACAGCACGGTAAGGTCATTGTCGGAGGAAGTCCCCCAGCTTCACGTTTATGAACGTGAGATCCATGAGAATTACGGTGTCGTTTTTGAGGGGCATCCATGGCTCAAGCCTGTCAGGTATCCTCACAACCGGGCATCAGGGACATCAGTTATGGACAATTATCCTTTTTACAGGATTGAAGGCGAGGAGCTGCACGAAGTCGGAGTAGGACCGGTACACGCAGGTGTGATAGAACCAGGACATTTCAGGTTCATCTGCAACGGTGAAAAGGTCCTCCATCTTGAAATACAGCTTGGTTACCAGCACAGAGGTGTGGAGCGACTGCTGGCAAAAACCGGAAACGGTTTCAGGCGTTGTGTGCTGTGCGATAATATTGTGGGCGATACCTCTGTCGGTTACGCACTTTCATACGCCAGGGTAATTGAGTCATTGGCAGAGATTCAACCCTCACGGGCAATTCAGATTGAACGCTGCATCGGTCTCGAACTGGAAAGGATAGCTGTTCATATCGGCGACACAGCGGCTTTGTGCGGTGATGTGGCATACCAGCTTGGTCAGGTTGTTTGTGAGGCTCTGAGGACCGAAATAATTAACACCACACAGTTCTGGTGCGGCAACAGGTTCGGAAAGGGACTTGTTCGTCCGGGAGGGACAAATTATAAAATGACTGCCGGAGTTGCTGACAAAATACTCACAGTACTTGAGGATGTCGGCAAAAGGTTTGCCTCTGTTTCTGACAGGATATATTCCCTTCAGAGTGTACTGGCACGATTCGAGGATATCGGCCAGGTCACCAGGCAGCAGGCGCTTTCAACAGGCGCGGTAGGGATGGCAGCAAGGACATGCGGAATCAGACGTGATATAAGATGGTCGCATCCTGACCAGTATTACCGGGATTGTTCTCTTGAGCCGGTTGTTCTCGAAACCGGGGATGTACTGGCACGGGGTCTGCTAAGGGTTAAGGAAGTAAGTGAATCCATAAAGCTTATTTCCAAAATTATATCCGACTGGAGAAATCAGTCTGACGAGCACCCTGTTCCTGACTATAATTGCAGCCTCAGATCTGACAGTTTCTCACTGTCACTTACTGAAGGATGGAGAGGTGAAATATGTCATTCCGCAATCACGGACGGGAGCGGGAATATTGTTCATTACAAGGTAAAGGATCCGTCGTTCCATAACTGGATGACTCTTGCTCTGGCAGTCAGGAATCAGGAAATCTCCGATTTTCCGGTCTGTAATAAGAGTTTTAACCTGAGTTACTGTGGAAATGACCTTTAGATGCTTATAACTGAGAGATGTACAGGGAAATAAAAATATTAAGGCAGCACGGCATCCAGTATGTAAGGGACCTCCGGAATCAGCCGGTCTCTGATCTGTTCAGGGGAAGGCCTGTTATTTCAAGGGAGATCACGGCCCCTGAAATCGAAAAGGTCAGTTCCCTGTGTCCGGCCGGAGCTATTGACAGGAAAAGCGGGTCAATCGATTTGGGCCTTTGCGTTTTTTGCAGGGAATGTGAATTCTGTCTGAAGGAAAAAATCCGGTTTACAAATGACTACCGGATAGCAGCCAGCAGAAGGGAAGATCTTGTTATCCGGCCGGGAGCTGAGTCTCCGCTCAGGCTTAACGGTGATGTGATACGCAGGGAGATAAGAAAGATTTACAGGCGTTCGCTTAAGCTGAGGCAGGTATCTGCCGGCGGGGATAATTCATGTGAGATGGAGCTTAATGCATCGGGTAATGTGAACTTTGACATGGGACGCCATGGGATTGAGTTTACTGCATCGCCGCGACATGCCGACGGGATTGTGATAACCGGCCCGGTATCGGCAAATATGGCAGCAGCTCTAAGGCTGACATATGAAGCAGTGCCCGATCCGAAGGTGATAATCCTGGTTGGAACCGATGCGATCAGCGGAGGCATGTATGCCGGTTCACCTGCTGTTGAAAGGAGTTTTATCCAAGAACATCATATTGATCTCTATGTTCCGGGTAACCCGGCCCATCCCCTTACTTTCATCAACGGGATTCTCGATCTTCTAGGGAAAAAATAATAGCCAGGCAAAGAATTATGCCTGCAATCACTTCTGATGTAGTATCGGAATCAATATCCGGCGGCCTGTCCGTCCTTTCTGGATTCTGAGGCGCCGTACCAGACCTTGTTTTTCTCATCCCACATAATGGCCTGATATCCACCGTATGAGCCCAGGTTCCATTGGACATTATGACCCATTGAAAGAAGTTGCCTGATTTCTTCCCAGCGGACCCCGCTTTCAAGGTAAAGAATACCGCCGTCGGTCATTACCTGGCCGGTTGGTTCTGAGGATCCGGTGTGGTAAATTCTGGGTGCATCACCGGCTTCCTGGAGGTTCATTTTGAAATCCACCAGGTTCACTACCACCTGGACATGTCCCTGCGGCTGCATATCGCCGCCCATTACGCCAAAGCTTATATAAGGTTTTCCGTTTTTTGTAATGAAGCCGGGTATGATTGTGTGAAACGGCCTTTTTCCGGGAGCATAGGCATTGGCATGACCCGGATCGAGGCTGAACATTTCACCTCTGTCCTGAAGGACAAAGCCCAGCCCGGTGGGACACATTCCGGAACCCATTCCGCGGTAGTTGCTCTGGATGAGCGATACCATATTGCCATATTTGTCAGCAACTGTAAGGTAGATTGTATTGCCTGCTTCAATTTTACCCGCGCTGACTACGTTGGCAGCTTTTGCCGGATTGATATGTTTCCTCCGCTCAGCGGCATATTTTTTTGATATAAGCTGTGTAACAGGTACCTTGCTGTACCTGGGGTCGGCATAGAATTTTGCCCTGTCCTCAAATGCCAGTTTTTTTGCCTCGGTGAAAGTATGGATATACTGGGCTGATCCGAATCCCATCCTGGCAATGTCGAATCCTTCGAGGATATTGAGCATCTGAATTGTAGCTATGCCCTGTCCGTTAGGTGGAAGCTCCCAGATATCGTAACCCCTGTATGAAGAACTTACAGGTTCGATCCATTCCGAGTTGTGTCTCGACAGATCGTCAAATGTAAGGAATCCGCCATGTGACTTCATGAAAGCATCTATAGCTTTTGCAATGCTTCCGCGGTAAAACTCATTTCTTCCTCCCTTTGCTATCTTGTCAAGGGTATTGGCAAGATCAGGATTTCTGAAGATTTCACCTTTTCCCGGAACTTTGCCGTTGGGCATGTAGGTCTCCTTTATGTTAGGGAATCCACTCAAAGCCTTGACGTTACTCTCAAGATAATAGGCTATTACCTCGGTAACGGGGAACCCGTTCCGGGCATAGTTGATTGCAGGCTGGAGAATATCCCTCATCGGAATCCGTCCGAACAATTCATGCATTTCAAACCATCCGTCGACGCATCCGGGAACACTAACCGGCAGAGGACCGGTGGGGGGTATGAACTGGAGTCCCTGTTTCTTGAAATATTCCAGTTTCAAAGATCTCGGTGATCTTCCGCTTGCATTAAGTCCGTATAATTTTTGTTTTTCAGCGCTCCAGATTATTGCAAACAAGTCTCCGCCGATACCGCAACCCGTAGGTTCCACCACTCCAAGCACCGCGTTGGCAGCAATGGCCGCATCAATTGCGTTTCCACCCTTCTTTAGAATGTCAAGTGCAGCCTGGGTGGCAAGAGGCTGGCTGGTTGCCGCCATTCCGTTCTGGGCAATTACTTCCGATCGTGTTGCAAAGTCTCTGCCTGTAACCCTGTCCTGAGCCATAATTAGTAAGGGAGTAAGAAAAAACGCCGATGCGATTAATATCTTATTAGTCATTTCACTGCAGTTTGAGAACTCATACAAAGTTAACAAACTAATGCGATTATTTTGCCATGGCCAACCTTTTAAGGTTCTCCGGCATTTTTTCAATCGCATACCTGAGCGAAGTTCTGGGCATTACAGCTTTGTTTTTCATTATGTAGTTGAACACATCCGTATTGTCTGTCTGGCTTGCTGCCTTCAGCATCCATCCGTAACCCTTCTGGACCATGTCGTCAGGATCCATCAGAAGGATGTCGGCAATCTCAAAGATATCATCCCTGAAAAGCCCTCTTCTTGCGGGTATTATGAGGGATACTGCCGAAGCTCTTTTTACCCATCTTCCCGGATGGAAAGCCCACCTCTTAAGGAATACGATCTGTTCCGGAAACATTTCAATGAGGGTGCCTACAGTATGGTTGCATAGTGTGTCGCAGGCAGCCCAGTTGGTGACATATTCAGTTATCCATTTCTCAAAGACAAGAATGTCTGAGGGCTTGTACTTTTTCCTGACAGACCAGGACCAGTTGGATGCGATACCGGCTTCCTCCAGGAACCCCGATTTCCAGAGTTCTTCGCAAAGTGTGAAAATTTCTTCCTTTGTCCTGTCTTTTATTGAGCCGTACCAGTCTTTTCCAATTCTTACAACATCAGCTGATTTCAGTCCGTGGAGCTTTACTTCTTCCCTGAAGAATCTTTCTCCCGATTTTTTCGTCTGTTCGTTTCCGCCTGTTATAAGTTCCTGTCGAATCTGAGCAATAATCTTATCCATTATGCGAAATTAAGTAATCTGAATATCTTCCTCCAGAAGGTTCACCTCTTTTACACTCCTGTTTTTGCAGTCGAGCCGCAGGCTCTTTATCTCACAAGGCCTGAAGGTGCCTGTCCACCTGCGGTTAAGGAATGAAAAATCGACAGTGGCCGTAACGCTTTTACCTGAAGTTTCCACGCACCTTACTATCAGATCATCGCCTTCCTCTGCCTGTTTTATTGAAGAAACAATAATGTTTTCGCTGTCGACCGACACAAATGATCCGGCTCCCGGCATAGATCCTCCGTGAATTCCCTGATAAATTGCTACGGGCGGTGAAAGAAATTCCTCGGCCTTGCGTGTAACTGAATTGTCCTGCCAGGTTCCCCTGTGAGGGACCAGCATCATGCGGAAAGTATGTATGCCCTGATCCTGCCAGATATGCTCCTTGTCCATTTCGGGAACGCGCGGGATATGGTGTGCGAATATGGCTGAGCGGATTACTGAAATACGCATGTCATTTCCGTTCACGCTGTATCCGTATTTCGCATCATTGATAACTGCCAGTCCGTATGTTTCTCCCTTACCTGTTCCTGTTACATCTATCCATCGTTGTCCCGGATCCTCGTCGCCGTTTGACTTTCGCCTTATGAACCCGTAGGAGGTTTCGCAGGTTGCTGCAGGAGATTCAACATTGACAGGGAAGGAGAATTTTATCATTTTAAGTTTTTCGTTCCAGTTCAGGCTGACTTTTGCCTCAATTGTTCTTATCCCTGCATAAAGGATCCAGTCGATTGTAAGAGTTGAGTTGCCGTATTTTGAAACCGATCTGATTATTCCGCGCAGCGGACCTGTTTCCAGAGTTTTTATAACGGCATTGCCGAATGATCCGATCTCTTTGGAAAACGACTTTATGTCGTGGCTCCACGTGTCGCTTGGATCATCTATCACCACTGCACGACATCCGGATGAGGTTCCCCTGAATACTTCAATCCCGTTTTCCTTGTCCAGCAAGTCTATTGATCCCGATTCGTGGATCGTAAGTTTAAGGAATTCATTCTCAATAAAATTTCCGGCGGCGCTTACTCCGGGCATGGCATCCTGAGGTTCACCGGCCCTGATCCTGATCTGCCTGTATCCAAAGGCAGGAATAGAGGTTCTGACAATAATGCCCTTGCGGCTTCCTGTTTCGGTTGTTCCTGCATTCCATTGGTGTCTCAGCAGGTTTCCTTTTTCATCTTCTGCTGTTGAAGGTGTTTTCAGGTCCCAGTTGAAATCATATTCAATGTTACCCTTTATGTCCCAGGCATGGGGATTGAAGACTATCATGTATTGCGAGGCAGGATCCTTTGATTCTATTTGCCATTCAAGCTTCTGCACAGCTTTATAAACAGCCTGATGTGCAACATCAAGGGCATAGCCGTAACCTTCGCGGGCTGATGCCGAGTGTTCAGGGACGGATGTACCGGCCAGACTGTCGTGGAACTGAAGGAAGAGGACCCGTTTCCAGGCAGAAGTAAACTCCTCCCCTGGATAGTTGAAATTCCAGATTACTGATCCGAGTGCTGATATCTTTTCGGCTGTTATTAGTGCAGCTTCAGAAAGGCGGTTATTCTTCTTTATTTCAGCTTCGGCCGTATAACAGCCGACTGCATGATGCTGAAGGTCATCCTTTATGACAGGAAGATTCAAACTCTTGTCGGCTCTTATTTCAGCAAAATATTTCTCAGGCGTGCTGAAAATGAGTACGGGTGCCCCGCTTTCAGCCTGGATTTCCTTTATGGAAGCAATGTTTTCCTTTGTGGCCCCTCCGCCGTGATCTCCGACACCGTAGTATGACATGAATGATCTGAAGGGCTGTTCCCTGAACTGTTCAATGACCTTTTCCAGTCTGCCCCTAACCGATCTGCTGTCGTTGTAGCTGATGGGTATCCGGTAGGTGAGGACTGATGAACCGTCGGGTCCTTCCCACCAGAACATGTCGGCCGGTATCTCTTTCTCCCCTGGTCCGGGGCGCATGAACACATAACTATCCATTCCCTGTGATTTGATTATCTGAGGCAGGGTTCCGGTATGACCGAACGAGTCGGGATTAAAGGCTACTGTTGCCCGCCGGCCAGTCAGCTTTTGCAGTGTCCGTTGGCCGTAGAGTCCCTGGCGCACCATAGCTTCGCCTCCGGGGATATTCATGTCAGGTTCAACCCACCAGCCTCCGACTATATTCCACCGTCCCTCCTCAACGCGCTTCCTTATTTCTGCAAGCATTTCCGGGTCATTTTCCGCTACCCATTCATAAAACTGAGCGGAGCTGGAGGTAAATGCAAAGTCGGGGGTTTCGTTCATTCTGTCGAGGGCTGAACGGAAAGTGCTGTGAACAACGGCTATGCCCTCCTGCCAGGGCCAAAGCCACACAGGATCGATATGGGCATGACCGATAAGGTGGAACCTTATTTTTGGAGCCTCAGCCGGCCAGAGACTGTTCTGGGTGAATTTACCCAGAACAGGTGCTATAATAACACCGGCAGTTCCGGCAGCTGCCTTTCCGATAAAATCCCGTCTTGTGATGCCTTCCATCGTTTTGGTTTTAATTATTGATCTACCCGTCAATCATTGCCACACTGAGGCTCGCATAATCGCCTACAGAATCTCCGAGTTCTGCAGGGACTATGGTGCAAACGGCAGCAGATGGAGCAAGGGCTTCCTGCCTCACCATTTCAAGGCAGGCTGGTTCAATAAACTGCCTGCAGCGTGCGAAAATACTTCCGATAACAATCTTTTCGGGATTCAGAATGTCAATCAGCACAGAGATTCCCTTGCCAAGATATTCCCCCGATATCTCGAGAATTTTGATGGCAGTCTTGTCTCCGGCAAATGCTGCTTCAGCCACATCCCTGGCCGATATCCTGTCAATGTCCTCCGGTGTCTTGCAGAATGAAACCTTCTGATTAAGCGCAAATTTTTCGCTTACGATCTGACGTGCCAGGATTGCAATTCCGGTTCCGCTGCAAAAGCCCTCGAATGATCCCATTTTGCCATAAGCTGTCGGACCGTCCTTTGCAAGGCGGACGTGACCTACTTCCCCGGCAAGATCGTTGGCTCCCGTATACAACCTTCCGTCGAGAATAAGGCCGCCTCCCATGCCTGTTCCGAATGTAAGGAAGATCATATTCCTTGTGCCTTTCCCTGCTCCGAATTTCCATTCGGCAAGTGCGCAGGCATTGGCATCATTCTGAAGGTAGACAGGCACTTTGAATTTATCCCTGAACAGGT